>JAUNUO010000153.1 GCA_030538135.1 Paracoccus sp. (in: a-proteobacteria) | reverse complement strand
GCGGCGACAACTGCACGAAGTTCGCCGCGTTCTGATCCAGCCCCTGTTCATAGATGTTCGTTTCGACCATGCCGCCCCCCCCCTTGGAATCGCCGATCCGCAGAGATGAACACAAAATGTTACAATCAGAAAGGGATTTTTTTACCGTCTTCCGACAACATTTGACGTAATGTCATCTGCGCATGTAATGCGCAGGCCGGTTTCCCATGCGGTCCCGTCCGTGCGCACCGGCATCGCAGTAACCCTGATTGGGATGGCCTCATTCGGATTCATTCGGAAGGCATGATCGGTTCCGGCACTCCGTGCATCTGCGCGGCCAGCCACCCCGCGAAGATGCGGCCGACAGGGCCAAACCGACGTTCCATTTCGCTTGGCGTGGCGTGCCCGATATGCGCGCGATACAGCGCGGCGGCGCTTTGGCCTGACAGCCAGCCGACGCCGCCGGGACTATGACGGGTCAGCAACACCTCGCGCTTGACCAGACGGTTACCGTCCACGACCACCCGGCGCGCGATACGGGGCAGGTTTACCCCGTCGTTCAGCGGCAGACTGTCGGGAAAGACGCGTCGCGCAGCCCAGAAGGGCCTATCGGCGAACCGGGTCTCGGCGGCGATGAAATCGCGCCCCAGCCTCGCCTGCCGCAGATAGGTTTCCCCGGCGCGCTGATTCAGAAACCGCAGCGCCAGATCGCCCGCCGCCGGATCATGCATCAGGGTCCGGCGTATCGCCGTGGCCACCAGCGCCGAGGATACCGCCCAGAACATCCCATGCCCCGACAGAGGGTCCATGGCCGCCAGCGCGTCACCGATGGGAATGACTGACAGATCGGTCAGCAAGGCGGGCAGAACGGGCGCCGCCTCGCGCAGAAGAATGTCGCCCTGCGCCGCGCCAAGCGCGGGCAACCGATCCGCTGCCGCCGCCAGGGCATCCTGCAATCGTTGCGCGGGCGGGGTTCCGACAGGATCGGCGGCGTCGGTTGTGAACTGCACCCAGGCCAGGCCGTTGCCGGGACAGGCGCACCAGACCCAGCCCTGCGGGATCGCCTCGATCACGGTCATCGGCGGCGTCGGCTGTATCTGACGAAAGCTCTGCCCGATGGCGATGGTGGCCGGACCGCGCCGCCTCTTTTGCCCTGATCCCCGCCGCCCGCGAGCGTCCAGCACCATTCCGGCCGCGATCCATGCCCCCGACGACAACAGAACACCGCCGGCCTCGGGCCGTCCCGTATCTCGCAGCATCTCGACGCCCGCCGCGCGGACCATTTGGCGCAAATGTCCGTCCAGCCGGGCACGGTCAACGATCCATTCCTGATTACCCTCGAACCCGGCGCCGGTCCAATGGCTGCGACGCTGTGCCCGAATTGCGCCCACGGCCCCGGCATCGCCCAACCCCGCCCGCGCCAGCCAGTCCAGAAGGCGCGGGCTGACCCCTTCGAATTGCGCCGCGGTGCGGTCGGGGTCGATCAGTGCCACGCGGGCGCCATCGCGGGCGGCCAGCCACGCCGCCACCGTTCCCGCCGGGCCACCGCCCAGAATGGCAAGATCAACATCCATTCGTGCAGCCTTCCTGCGAGGGCTGCCGGAAAAGGTGACATTTCCGGCCAAGCATGCGGGTGCGGGCCAGCTTGTCCGAAAATGTCAAGTTTGACGAAAGGTAAACTGCTTCCTTTCGTCGCACTCGTCACGCGGACCCACCGCTTTAGCCAGAGGACTCTGCCGCCGATGAAGCGTCTGACAGTCACCCTTGTTTCCTCGACCGCCCTTACCATCCTTGCCGCACCCGCCCTGGCCGCCGATGGCGCGGACATCGTGCAAGATGTCTGCGGCGCCTGCCACCAGCCCGACGCAAATGGCGATTACAGCCGCATCGACGCGGCACGCCGCACGCCCGAGGGATGGGAAATGAACATCGAACGGATGGTCCGCAACTATGGCGTCCATCTGTCGGATCAGGACCGGGCGACGGTCATCCGCTATCTGGCGGATACGCGCGGTCTGTCCATCGAGGAAACCGAGGGTTATCGCTATATCCTTGAACGGGAACCTTTTGCACAGGATCAGGGACCGGATCAGCTGATGACCGATACCTGCGGACGGTGCCATTCCTATGCGCGCGTAGCCCTGCAACGGCACAGCGCCGAGGACTGGGAAAAGCTGCTTCATTTCCATCTGGGTCAGTTTCCGGCGCTGGAATATCAGGCGCTTGCGCGGGACCGCGATTGGTGGGTCGTCGCACAGGGTGACGTGCTGACCACCCTTACGCAGCGTTATGTCATGGGCGAGGCCCCGGAGAAATCGGATGCCGATCTGTCGGGCACATGGCAGATCGCGGGCCGTCAACCGGGGCGCGGCGATTATCATGGCACGATGACCGTGACTTCGGATGGCGACGCCTATGCGGTCACTGCCGATCTGATCTTCGCCGATGGCGCCGCAGAACAGCAGACCGGCCGTGCAATCCTTTATGGTGCGGGCGAATGGCGCGCCTCGCTGACAGGCGGGGGTGCCGAATTGCGGCAGGTCATGGCCTTGCGGGCCGACGGCACATTGGAAGGGCGCTGGTTCCATACCGATCAATCGACGCTGGGCGGCCGGATCATGGCGGCGCGCGGCGATGATCCCCGTATCCTGTCGGTGTCGCCCGATCATATCCGCAATGGCGAGACCACCGAAATCCGCATCATCGGCACCGGCCTGACCGGCGCGCCTGCCCTGCCCGACGGTCTGACGGCCGAGGTGGTCAGCCAGGACACAACCGCCGTCGTGCTGCGCGTCACCGCCGATGCCGAAGCCCCCGCAGGGCGCGGTCCGGTATCCGTTGGCGATGCGGCGCTGGAAAACGGGCTGGCTGTCTTTGGCGCGCTGGATCACATCACGGTCGAACCACCCCTGACCTATTCCCGCATCGGCGACGGTGGCGGACCGATTGCCGCACAACCGGCGGTCTTTGACGCGATCGGCTGGCTGAACGGTCCCGATGGTCAGCCCGGCACCGAGGACGACATTCGTGTCGGCACCGTTCATGCAGACTGGCGCACCGAAAACTTCGACGAGGCCGCCGCCGAAATGAAGGATGCACAGTTCACCGGCACCATCGGTCCGACCGGCATCTTCAGCCCTGCCGCAGCCGGACCAAACCCCGAACGGCCCATGCGCACCAATAACGCGGGCAACCTGTCCGTCATCGCCACGGTCACTGACGGCAACACGACGCTGGAGGGCAAGGCGCATCTTTACGCCACCGTCCAGCGATTCGTTGACCCTCCGATCCGCTGAGGCCCGCCATGACTGCTTTGACCCTGATCCCCCATAACGCCCATCGCGTCGATGTGGATGGGCGCGCCATGCTGATGCATGTCCCGACCACCAGCCTGTTCGAGATGGATGAGGTTTCGCGTTCCGTCTATGATCTGTTCCGCCGCGTCGGTGTGGCCGATGCAGGGCTGCTGCGCGCCGAACTGGGCGGGCGGTTCGGCCCTGAGGAATTGACCGACTGCCTGCAAAGCCTTGTCACGCTGGATATTCTGCGCGCCGCCGATGCCCCCGATCAGCCGATCAGGGTGCAACGGGTCGAGGATCTGCCGCTGTCCACGATCATCCTGAACGTCAACACCGGCTGCAATCTGGCCTGCACCTATTGTTACAAGGAAGACCTGACCACGCCCGCCAAGGGCGAAAAGATGGACTTTCCAACCGCGCGTTCGGCCATCGACCTGCTGCTGAAACAGGCCGTCCGCCGCAACAACGTGAATGTGGTGTTCTTTGGCGGCGAGCCGTTGTCGAACATGCGCCTGATCCGGCAGGTGGTCGATTACGCCGAAACGGCGGCCGCAGCCGCAGGCAAAGCGGTGGATTTCTCGCTGACCACCAATGGCACCCTTCTGACCGAGGAAATCGTCGATTTTCTGGACGCGCACCGCTTTGGCCTGACGATCAGCATGGACGGGCCGCGCGCTCTGCATGACAAGAACCGCCGCACGGTCGGCGGGCGCGGCACCTATGATGTGGTGGCCGCCAAGGTGCGGATGCTGTTGTCGCGCTATCGCTCGCGCCCTGTGGGCGCGCGGGTGACGCTGACTGCGGGTGTGACCGATGTATTGGCGATCCATGACCATCTGAAAGACGATCTGGGCTTTGCCGAGGTCGGCTTTGGCCCCGCCACATCCGGCCCGATCGCCGTGTTCAACCTGCAAGGCGACCGTCTGCGCGGCGTGTTCGAGGATATGAAAACCCTTGGTCGCCGCTATGTCGATGCCGCGATCCGGGGCGAGAATATCGGCTTTTCCAACATGCACCAACTGCTGAGCGATATTGCCCAGGGAATGAAAAAAGCCGTTCCTTGCGGTGCGGGGCTTGGCCTTCTGGCGGTGGACAAGGCGGGCGATCTGCACCTGTGCCACCGCTTTGTCGGATCGGATCAGCCGACCTATGGCAATGTCGATACCGGCATCGACATGCCGAAGCTGACAGCCTTTGTCGAAACCGCACAGGACCGCAGCAGTTTCGGCTGCCGGACCTGCCGCATCCGGTCGATCTGCGCCGGCGGTTGTTATCACGAAAGCTATGCCCGGCAGGGCGATCCGTTCGCGCCGGTCTATCACTATTGCGATCTGTTGCGCGACTGGGTGGATTTCGGCGTCGAATCCTATGTCCGCATTCTGTCCGCCAACCCCGATTTCTTTCGCCGCCACCTTGAGCCAAGGAAAGCCATGCCATGAAACATCTTACCCCCGTCAACGCCAAGGCGCGCCAGATGACCGAAGCCGCCGCCGAAGGCCGCGAAGATGAGGTTGTCGCCATGAACGCAATGGTCGGCTGCACCACGTCCTTTGATCCCGGTTGGGAAATCGACGCCTTTGGCGGCGTCGCGAACCTGTGTCAGCCGATGGAGGCCGACCTTTACGGCTGCGCCGATCCCTGCTGGTGGCCGGCGCAGGTGCCCGACACGATGAACACCTATCCCTCGTGGTCCGACCCCGCCGCAGATGTCGAAAAGGACTGGCGTCAGCTTCAGTCCGTGTTCCCGCCCAGCAAGGTGTAATGCGATGATGAGATATCTGACCCTCTGCGCCCTTGGCGCGCTGATCCCCGCATCAGGATTTGCCGGGGATTACCTGCTGGTCCCCGCGCGGCCCGACAAGCTGGTCGTGGTCGATGCGGATGCGATGGAGATCGAAAAGGTTATCCAGCTTGACCGCGCCGGCCCATTGCCGCAGACGCCGGTGGTCAATGCCGATGGCACCCGCGCCTGGGTTCTGATGAACCGGCTGGAAAGTATCGGCATGGTCGATCTGGTTCAGGGCAAGATGACCGGTCGCATCGACATGAGCAGCGACACCGAACGGGTCAAGGGCATGTTCGGTATGGACCTGTCGCCCGATGGAAAGACGCTGGTGGTTTATCAAAGCCCGGTAAAGATGCTGCCTGACGAATTTCAGGTGCAGCCGACCCGGCTTGCATTTTACGATGCAGACAGTGGCGCGCTGAAATCCACGGCCGAGGTGCCACGGCAGATCACCCTTCTGGCGTGGTCGGCGGACGGATCCAGAATTTTTGGCCTCGGTCGCGACATGTATGTCTTTGACGATACGGGCGCCTTGATCGAACAAAAGCCGATACACAGCTGGCGGGCGGAGACCTATGGTCAGCCCGATGTTCTGGCGGTCTGGTCGCAGTTCGAAAATTCGGGCGTGATTGCGACGCCCTTTTATGCGCCGCGCACCGATCTGCCCGCCGATGACCCGACCGCCTTTCGCACCGGCCTGCTGACGCAGGATCTCGATAGCGGCGAACTGAAGATGCGCGAGGTCGAGGTAGCTGACATTTTCTATTTCTCGACAGCCGTCAGCCCCGACAAGACCCGCGCCTATGGAGCCTATAACTTTCTGTCCAGCTTCGATCTGACCGAGGACAAGCCGATCAAGCGCGTGTCTTTGCCGCACAGCTATTATTCGGTGAACGTATCAAGCGATGGACAGACGGTCTATCTGGCCGGAGCCTTGGGCGAAGTTGCCGCCTATGACGCCGAAACGCTGGAACCCAGGGGAACGGTG
>JAUNUO010000152.1 GCA_030538135.1 Paracoccus sp. (in: a-proteobacteria) | reverse complement strand
TGCGCGCGGCGACCGAAGGGGCGGGATATGGCCCGCAATCGCCGCGCGACATCGACCAGTCGGAGGGGGAAAACAACCGCATCTTTACCGCTGCCCCCGACCGCGAGGTGATGAACCTGTGCAATATCCACATCCACGAAAGCGCCGAACACAAGGGCGGCGAGTTCACCACCTATGCGGGGAACGGCGATGGCAAGGGATACGGCACCGGCTATGTTTACGACGGAACCCTGACCGAAGCCGAACTCGCGCCGATCGAGGGCGACAACCTCCGCACCGATCTTGAGCCGGGCGATACGATCGAAGTGCATTACGTCTATTCGACGGCGCATGTCGGGCCGGGCGTCTCGCTTGGCGCCTGTCTGAATGATGCGGCTGCGAACCCGCAACTGCGGGCCGAGGCGCAGGTTCTTGTTCTGGTCAACGACCCCGAGGCCGAGGATTTCGGCAAGCTGATGGAGGTGGTGCAGGTGGACGATCTGTATCAGGCCGTCAACATTCCGACCGATACCGGCGAGCCGGTGGAATATGCGGGATCGACCACGGGTCCGGCCTATAACGAGGCCGGCTCGCCGCTGAAAGTCACTTGGGCGGTCAGGCCGCAGGTGAAAAAGGTCGATGCTGCCAGCGTGCTGATCTGGCTGTCCGACAACGCCTTTGACGAGGATCACGCCCACGGCGTGCGCAATCTTGTCGATGATCCTGAACTGCTGTCCGAAATCGGGCTTTGAGCCGGGGAATGGCGGGGCGCGAGCCCCGCTAATACCCGCGGATGATGTAATCCCCTGCCGAGGGGAAATTCAGTCCGCCGCCGGTGTCAAAGCGGACATAGCCGGTTTCCTGTGCGACAAACAGCGCGGCGGCAACCGCGATCAGCATCAGAATGACGGCCAGCGCGATTTTCCATGCGGAATAGGGGCGTTCGCCCTGCACCCGGCCCGACTGGCCGTTGACCACGAAGCGATAGGACTTGCCGTTGTATTTATAGGCGGCGGTCCAGATCGGCAGCAGGATGTGCTTGAAGGTTTCGGCGGAAAAGTCGGTTGCGATGCGTTCGACGCGCTGTTCGTCGCCGCCGATGTCGCGGCGCACGTCCATGGCGATCACGCCGGCCATTTCCTGCCGGGCGATGCTGTGGCCCTCGGCCAGCGGGACGGTGTAACCTTCGGCGGTGAGACCAGCCAGATAATCGGGCCGGTAATCTGTCAGATGCGACAGATCCCAGGGCGTCAGACCGTCGGTGAACCGGCGCGGCAGCGAGGTCGAGGCCAGCACCAGCACATCGTTGAAATCCCGCGCCACGCGCCCGCTGGCATGGGACCAGCGGATACGGCGGACCTGTTGCGGCACGCGGCGGGTTTCGCCGTTCACGGTCTGGGTGACATAGACGGTTTCGTAATAGGCATCGCCGCGCTGGCCGGAATACTGGCTGCGGGTGCTGGCGTCAAAGGTCCAGAAGGGCGAATACACCCCGGTCATCCGGCGCCCGCGCCGGGCATAGGCGGTCAGACCCGAGGGCGCGAACCACAGGCTGCCCAGCCAGTCGTCCAGCGCGGCCTTGGCCTGATCCTCGGTCACGACGAAGGGCAGCACGCCCTGCGGCTTGATCTGGCGGGTCGCGCCGGTGTCGGTCACGACGGGCGTGGCGCAAAAGGGGCAGGCGGTGGCGTGGCGATCGGGGTCGGCCTCGACCTTGGCGCCGCAGTTGGGGCAGGACAGGGTGCGCACCTGCTGAACCAGATCGGCCCCGGCGGCATCCAGCCGCAACCCCTTGTCCAGCGGGATTTCGCGCAGGCCGGGGTTCTTGTGCTGCGCATCCCATTGCAGCGCCCGCCCGGTCGAAGGGTCCAGCAGGATCGCGTCCTCGCCGTCGGCCCCGCCGGTGGTCTGGCGGGCCGGGGCGCGGGCGGGGCCGGCCCCGATCTGCTGGCGGTGACCGCAGTGATCGCAGACCAGTTCCTGCTGGCCCGGCTGGAACCGCAGACTGGCGCCGCAGCTTTCGCAGGGCCAGCGGTATTCGCTGCGCGGGGTGGGCACGGGTTATTCCGGCTGCGCGGGCGGCGGGGCGGGAACCGGCGGCGGCAGCATGGTGAACAGTTGCGCCAGTTCGGGCACCTCGTCCGCGGGCCGCCAGCCGTCCTGACCCGGCGCCCAGACCAGCGTTTCGCGGCTGAACTGCCCCTCGGCGGCCATGCGGCCCAGATGACCGCGGCCATAAGGCCCCTGCGCCGCGCCGTCCACGGCAAGGTGCCAGACGGTTTCCACGGTCTTGCCTGGCACAGGCGGCGGCGCGGCACCGGCTGCGGCAGGCGCGGCGTGGGCTGCCGGCCCCCAAGGTCCGCGCGCGCCCATCCCCATCGCGGCGCCCATGGCCGCGCCGAACCCGGCCCCCGCGCCGCCCTGATTCTGCGAGGCGTTCAGCATCGCCTCGGATGTGGCATATTGCCCGAAACGGTCCAGATCGCCGACGATGCCCATGCTGGTGCGTTTATCCAGCATCTTTTCCACCTCGTCGGGCAGGCTGATGTTTTCGATATAGAATTCGGGAATGGTCAGGCCATAGGCGGCGACCGTGGGGGCGATGGCCTTGGCCACCATCTTGCCCAGCTGGTCGGTGTTCGCGGCCATATCCAGCACCGGAATACCCGATCCGGCGATCATGCGCGAGAATTCCTGCACGATCACGTTGCGCAACTGGAACGCGATCTCGTCGCTGGAAAAATCGCCGTCGGTGCCGACGATCTCGCGCATGAACAGGCCGGGGTCGGTCACGCGCATGGAATAGGTGCCAAAGGCGCGCAGCCGCACCGGGCCGAATTCGGGATCGCGCGCGATGATCGGGTTGCGCGTGCCCCATTTCAGATTGTTGAACCGCGTCGTGTTGACGAAATAGATTTCCGATTTGAACGGGCTGCGGAAGCCGTGATCCCAGTGCTGAAGCCGGGTCAGGATCGGCATGTTGTTCGTTTCCAGCATGTAAAGGCCGGGGCCGAACACATCGGCCAGTTGCCCTTCGTGGATGAACACGGCGGCCTGGCCCTCGCGCACGGTAAGTTTTGCGCCGTATTTGATCGCCCGCCCGCGCGCCTCGTAACGCCAGACCATCGTGTCACGGGTGTTATCCACCCATTCGATCACGTCGATGAATTCGCCGGAGATAAAGTCAAAGATGGACATGAGGGTTCCTTTCGGGCGGAGGCAGCAACTGGTCGATGAACATGCCATCCTGATGGCTGCCGCGAATGTCTATGAGGATTCCGCTGAGCGCGCCATCGCTGTCCATCAGCCAAGTCGCGGCGAAACCGCCGTCGGCATGGGTGGTGGCCAGAAACATGGCGTGATCGCCGGGCGGAATGGTCAGCCAGCCGGTCTGACGGTGGGCATAGACGGGCTGTGCGCACAGCCAGTCGAAACTGTCACCGATGCCCTGATCCTTGTGCCGTTCGCCCAGATCGACCAGCGCCTGACCGGCGGCCAGCGTCCCAGGCGCGAACATCGCCGCATCGATGCCGAATTCGATCTGCTGGCCGGATCGGAACGGCTGTGCCCCGGTGTTTTCCAGCCAGATCGCAAGGTTGTCGCCCTGATCGTCGCGCAACGCCCAGACACGCAGATGCGGCGCGAGGGCAGGGATCGGGTTTTCGATATGGTGATCGCTGCCCCAAGTCGGATCGCCGATAAAAACCTGATCGCCCACAAGTATCAGGTCGCCGTGATCCTGCCATGTGCCGCCGGGCCGGGCGCTGACCGAGGCGATCCAGTCGCGGGCATGGGCTGCATCGTTCATTTCATCACCTCAGCCGCGATCCGGTGCACGATGGGTTCGGCCTGCGCCTGCATCATGCCCGGGCGCAGGCGCGGGTCATAGAGGATGCGCAGCAACAATTCGTCGTGCCGGGTGAGGCGAGCGAATTCCTCGTCGTCGTTGAAGATCGAGGGGCGGGCGCGCAGGCTGTCGGCGGCAAGGCCCATGCCCTGTGCCAGTTCCTCGTGGATACAGGACGTGCGCAGGCGCGCGGGCAGTTCGGCGCGCAGAATGGCGACGGCGTTCACATATTCCGGCCCGCCGTCGCGCGAATAGGCAAAGGCGGCGCAGTAATTCTGCGGCGACAGATCGCGGATCGCGGCGATGTCACCGGCGGGGATGCCGGGGATCAGTTCGGCCAGACGGGGGCCGATGGCGCGGCGTTCGTCCTCGGACAGGATCAGGACGATGAAATTGCCGCCCGATGGCGTGACCTCGACCGTGTGCCCGGACGCGCGGGCCAGACGGGCGGCATAGCCGGTGATCTCGGCCCGGTCGCGGCGCTGCGCGGCGGCGCCCGATGACGGCCCGAATTCCAGTTGCAGCCGGATCGGCCGTGTCCAGCGGCGCAGCGGGGCCGGGGCCTCTTGCCCGTCGGGATAGCGGCGGCCGTCGGGCGCATATTCGTTGCGCAGGGCGATGCGGATGAAATTCTGCGCCAGCGTGGCCGCGTCAAAGCGGGCATCGCGGGGGTTGGTGTCCATCCGCATCCTGCCCCGCGACAGCAGACCGGCCTCGGCCGTGGCCAGATAAAGCTGCATGTTGCGGCTGATGCGGGCGGGTTCGGCGGCAGCGGTGCGGTTGGCCGCGCGCGTCGCATCTGCCCGCGCCTGCATCAGTTCGGTCTGCGTGGGGCGCGCGGGGCGCTGTGGTTTCGCCGCAGGGGGCGTCGGCGCGACTGACGGGGCGGCAGGCGGTGCCGGTTCGGGGTCGGGCGTGCGCGCGGCACATCCCGCCAGCAGAACCGCCAGCGCCAATCCGGCAAGGGGGCCGCGCCGCACCCTGTTATGCCCGCGGCAGGGTCTGGCGCGATTGCGCGGAGGCCAGCGTGTCGCGCAGATCGGTTTCCATCTTTTGCAATTCGGCCTCGGCGGCGGCGCGGCGGGCCTTGCCTTCGTCCGCGATGCGCAGGCTGTCCTCGATGGTGGCGATCAGTTCGGCATTGGCGGTGCGCACCGACTGGATGTCGAACACGCCGCGCTCCATCTCGGTGCGGATCGCGGTATTGGCCTGACGCAGATTTTCGGCGTTGCGGGTCAGCAGTTCGTTGGTCAGATCCGAGGCGCCCTTGACGGCGCGCGCGGCCTCGGCGCTGCGCTGAATGGTGACGGCCTGCGCAAGCTGGGTTTCCCACAGCGGCACGGTATTGACCAGCGTGCTGTTGATCTTGGTCACCAGCGACTTGTCGTTTTCCTGCACCAGCCGGATCGAGGGCAGCGACTGCATGGTGACCTGACGGGTCAGTTTCAGGTCGTGGACGCGGCGTTCCAGATCGTCGCGCAGGGCGCGCAGGTCGCGCAGTTCCTGCGCCTCCATGATCTGATCGGTGTCGCCCGCGGCCTTCAACTCGGCCTCTTTCGCGGGAATGGTGGTGCTGTCCAGCTCGCGCAGCTTTTCCTCGCCGGCGGCGATATAAAGCGCGAGCTCGTCATAAAATGCCAGCGTGCGGTCATACAGCACGTCCAGCGATTTGATATCGACCAGCAGCCGCTGTTCGTGGGATTCCAGATCGACGGTGATCTTGTCGATCTGGCCCTGCACCTTTTCGTAATTGGCGACGAATTTGGCAAAGGGTGCGGCGCGGCCCAGCAGGCGTTCCCACCACGACCGTTCGCGGCGCACGTCCAGTTCGCTGATCGAAAAGCCGCGGATCGTGGTCACGATGTCGCGCAGCGACTCGCCCGCGGGGCCAACATCCTTGTTTTTCACATCGGCCAGCATCTTCTGGCTGATTTCCTGCAAACCCGCCTGTGCGCGGCTGCCGAAATGCACGATCGAGCCGGTGTCGTGGACGTTGATTTCATCCATGCGCCGGCGGATTTCCTGGGCCACCTGCGGCGCGGCCTGAGTCAGCGGCACAATTTCGCCCGCCGGTTCGGGCAGCACGACGGCCGTCACCTGTTCGATTTCGTCCAGCGTAGCCTGAGCGCGGAGGCGGGTTTCCTCGGTCATCCTGTCATCCTTGTTACGGGCCGCCCTGCGGCCAAGAGGGATCGCCCGCAGCATAGGCGGGTTTTGCGGCGGATCAACGGGAGACGAGACGGAAAGTTCC
>JAUNUO010000005.1 GCA_030538135.1 Paracoccus sp. (in: a-proteobacteria) | reverse complement strand
TCGCCCGACGCCTGATTGACCATCGTATCCACCGCCAGCGCGGTCTTGCCCGTCTGACGCTCGCCAATGATCAACTCGCGCTGGCCGCGCCCGATGGCGAACAGCGCGTCGATGACCAGAACGCCGGTGGCAACCGGTTCCGCCATGAAGTCGCGGTCGATGATCGCCGGGCGTGACGTTCGACAGGCAGGGCTTCGGTGGCATCAGGCGCGGGCATATCATCCAGCGGGCGAGCCAGCGGGTCCAGCACGCGCCCCAGCAGCGCCGGGCCGACGGGCACCGATGCGATGCACCCGCTGCGGATCACGGCGCTGCCCGCCGCAATACCATCGGCAGGGTCAAGAAAGGCCGCATTCAGGCGATCCTCTTCCATCGTCAGAACTAAGGCGCGGGCGCTGCCCTCAAAGATCAGGATTTCGTTCAGACCCGCGCCCATCAACCCGCTGACGGTCGCCAGCCCGTGGGCCAGCGCGATCACCGTGCCGCGTTCCTCGACCGCAGGGCCAAGGGGGGCGGCGCCGATCCGTTCGCGCAGCTTGTCCAGGGCGGGATCGTCATGCATGGCGCATCGCCTGTGCGATCCGGTCAAGGTCATGGGCCAGCGAATTCCGCAGCACCCCGCTATCCGAACGCAGTTCCAGCCCCGCGATCAGCGCGGGGTCGGTTTCGGTCGCCTGCGGAAGCCCGCCCAGCGCGGCGCGGTCGGCATCGGTCAGCGGGCGGGCGCTGACCAGCCGCAGGTTCGCGCCCGCTAGCAGCGCTGCGCGTTCGCTGTCAGGCATGGCGGCCAGCGCGTCCCTCAGCCGACGGGCATAACCCGCGATCCCGTCCGGTTGCGCGGCCAGTGCGCGGGCGGCGATGGCACCAGCCAGATCGCGGGCGCGCTCAACCGCCCGAGCGTCGGCGGCGGCGGTTTCGGCGTCGCGCGCGGCGCGGCCTTCGGTCACGATCTGCGCGGCATCGTGGGCGGAACAGGAGATGCCGCAAGATCGCCAGCCGGATCAAAACGCTGCCCAGCTGCAATGCGAAGGTGGTCCAGTCGAAGGTCATTTCACAAAGGGGTTCGCGAACAACAGCAACAGCGCGATCACAAGGCAATAAATCGCCATCGTCTCGATCATCGCAAGGCCGACGAACGACATGCGGGAAATGGTGAGAGGATATGACCGCGGCTACTGGCCTTGGAGCGAGGTGCCGGTGTTTGTGAGGCACCACTTGGCAACGGGCGCGCATAGCTCGGTTCGATATCCTGCGCATTCGCACATGGCGAGAGGGCCTTGTGGATCAGATTATGTTTCATGATGTCTGGAGCGCACAGTCCTGCCCCATGCAGGGACCAGAAAGTGCGTCTTATCGGGACGAATAGAGAGGCGGTGTTTGTGTCAAACTGTCCGACGGACCCGCCCAAGCCATGGCTTTCCAGACAGGCGGTGTCTCGCTTCCCGGACGATCTTGTGGCGTCTCTGGCGGCCCTGTGTGCAAGGCGGTCAAATTCATGGCGATTTCTGAAGAAATCTTTGAGGTCGCCGGCAACCGGGGCGCAGAAATTCGCAAGGGCGGCCATGCCGTCACGGCTGAATACGATGCATGTCAGGGGAGAATCTGCGTTGGTCCTGGCAATGGCATCATGATCGTGATACCGGCTCCTCTGCTGGAAGGCCTCGCAGCTGCCGGGCAGGCAGATCTTTCAGACATCGAAATCACGCCCGGTGGGCTTAGTCTGCACTGGCCTTGGCTGGACGCCGATATATATATATGTGTCCGCGCTGATGCGCGGCGTCTTTGGATCGAATCGCTGGATGGCCGCGCCGCTGGGTTCTGCGGGCCGACGCGCGTCAACGACAGCAAAGACCGCAGCCGCACATGAAAACGGTCGCAAGGCTGGACGACATTGCAAACAGGCCCGATAAATTCATGTCCCTCACCCTTTTCGAGTTGGAAGCAAAAGCCCGCAGCGTGCTGGCAGAACCCAGTTTCGCATATATATCAGGCGGAGCGGGGCAAGAACGCACATTGCGGGCCAACACCGAAGCATGGGGGCAAAGGTCACTGCGACCCCGGTTGATGCAGTCAATGGACGGATTTTCAACGGGGGTCCGGGTGCCCGGGCTTTCATTGCAGTTCCCCTGCCTGATCGCACCGATGGCCGTTCAACGGCTGGCCTGCCCGGAAGGCGAAGCCGCGATGGCGCGGGCCGCAGCGTCGCAAGGGGCCGGGTTCGTGCTGTCCTGCCAGACCTCGGTTCCACCAGAGCAGGCGGCAGCCGGGGCTTTCTGGTTCCAGCTTTACCTGCAACCCGATCCGCAGGCTACGCGCGCCCTGGCCGCGCGGGCACTTGCGGCTGGGGCCGTTGCTTTCGTGGTCACGGTGGATGCGCCCGTGAACGGTGTGCGCAACCGCGAGATCGCAAGCGGCTTCCGTCTGCCCGAAGATGTCCGTCAGGTGATGTTTCACGATCTGCCCACCCCGCCAGTTGCGGGAATCGAAGGGCTTCTGGCGCGCGCGCCGGTCTGGGCTGATCTTGCGGCGCTATGTGCCGAAAGCCCGGTTCCGGTGCTGGCCAAAGGCGTGATGACGGCCGAGGATGCGACCCTTGCCATAGGTGCGGGCTGTGTCGGGGTGATCGTATCAAACCACGGCGGGCGCGTGCTGGACGGTCTTCCGGCAACCGCCGAGGTTCTGCCCGCGATCCGGGCAGCTTTGCCCGACGTGCCCGTGCTGGTCGATGGCGGCATCCGGTCGGGCGAGGACATCCTCGTTGCCCTTGCGCTTGGGGCAGACGCGGCCCTGCTGGGCCGTCCCGCCTATTACGCGCTGGCTTGCGAAGGGGCGCAGGGGGTGGCGGCCTGCCTTCGCCGGCTTCGCGACGAATTCACCGTGGCCATGAGTCTGATGGGCCGCCGCACCGTGGCCGAGATCGGACCCGATTGCCTCTTTACCTGACCGAATAGGAAATCGGCATCCGCATGGGAAACGGCCCCGGACCAAGTGACGGCGGCGGCGCAGGCAGGCGCTGCAAACCGTCGACCAAGGCCAGCGCGGCATCGTCCAGCACAGGATAGCCAGAGCTTTCCTGCACCGCCCGCGACATGACCCGGCCATAGCGGTCAAGGGTGAACTCGACGACGACTTTGCCCTCGGCCCGGGCCTTGCGGGCGGCCTTTGGGTAGGATTTGGCAGCGGCCAAGGCCAGCACCACGGATTTTTGCCATTCTTCGATCTGGGCTTTGTCCTCATCGCCAAGACCGATCTCGGCCTCGGTCGAACTGCTTTGTGCGGCCTCGCCCGCGCTAGGCGCCGGGCTGGCGGCGACCGAGGGCAGAGCGGCTTCGGTCTGCTCTTCTTCCTGAACCTCGGTGGCGATCTCTGTCGCATCCGCTTCTGCTTCGGCCGGCTCATCGGGATTTGAGATCCGGAATTGCAATTCGGGGTCGGTCACCGGGTCGGGGATCTGCGCCAGCATGGGGTCGTTCGCCGCCTTGGCCGGTTCGGTCATCTCGGGGCTGTCGATCTGGGCTGCACTATCGGCCGCCATGTCGCCCTCGGTCAGGTCGGTGTCGGGTGCGGCGAGGATCATCTCGATATCGGCCAGATCTATGAACTCGCGCCCCTTCAGCCCGGTTTCGGGTAGGGCCGAGGCGATGGGTTGCGCCAGAAAGGCGGACAGAACAGCAACATGGGCCGCGGCGCTGAAGGCCAGCCCCGCCATCCAGCCGGGCCCTAAACTGGTGGGAAAGGCAAGGCTCATGGCGCGCCCGCCGGGGTGGGTGCGGGATCGTCCTCGATGCCGACCAGACCGATCTTCAGATAGCCCGTGCCGCGCATCCGGTTCATGACCGCCATGATCTCGCCATAGGGCACGGCGCGGTCGGCCGAAATATAGATACGGGCGTCCCGTTTGAGGCCGGTCGCAATGTCCAGTTCCATCGGCAGGGCATCAAGCCCGATTTCGGCCTCGCCGACAAGCAACGACAGATCGGCCTTGACCGTGACGATCACCGGCTCGTCGGGGCGTGGCGCGGGGGTTGCGGTCGCCACGGGAAGCTCTACCGGCACATCGACGGTGGACAGCGGCGCGGCGACCATGAAAATGATCAGCAGCACCAGCATCACATCGATGAATGGCGTGATGTTGATTTCGGTATTGGCGGTCAGATCGTCATCTGTGCCCGCAGACAGCCTTGCGCCCATGATCTACTCCGCCGCCAGGGAAATGGCCTGAACGCCTGCCGGCGCGGGCCGGGCATCCCGGTCCAGATCGCGCGACAGCGTCCGTTCGACCAAAGATGCCGCATCGCCCAGCCGTGCCCGATAACCACCGATAGCACGCGTCAGATGGTTGAACAGCAAGACCGCCGGAATGGCCGCCACCAGTCCGATGGCAGTGGCCAAAAGCGCCTCGGCAATGCCGGGGGCAACGACGGCCAGATTCGTGGTGCCGCTGGCCGCAATGCCGACGAACGCATTCATGATGCCCCAGACTGTGCCGAACAGCCCGATGAAGGGCGCCGTCGAGCCGACCGAGCCGATCACCGTCACCCCCGATTGCATCGCGCGTGTGGCCCCCAGTTCAATCCGGTCCAGTTCCATGGCCACGCGTTCCTTGACGCCGGCGGCCGGCAGCCCGACGGATTTTTGTGCCTCGGCTTGGGCCGCGGCCTGCATCCGGGCCAATTCTCCGCGCCGGGCAGGCGTTGCGCCAAGCGTTCCCTGCCGCGCAAGCGCGCGATATTCGCGCCCGATCCGCGCCGAGGCATGCGCGATCTGTATCAGCTTGCCCAGCCAGATCGCCCAGACGAGCACCGAGGCCACGCCCAGACCCAACATGACCGATTTGACGACCCAGTCGGCATGCATGAACATCGCCAGGGGGGTCAGCGCGTCGGTCGTGGCCGCCGCGGCCAGCCGGTCGGCCAGCTCTGACATGCCCCAGTCCCGGACGGTCGCAATCAGACGTTCATTTGCGTCGGACATATCAGACCTCGGCCCATTGACGGATCAGATTGTGATAAATGCCGGTCAGGCGCAGAACATCGGGGGCGTTCGTGCCAAGTTCGGCCCCCAGCGACTGGATGGTCTGGTCAAGATCGAACAGCATCTCGCGCCGCTGGGCGTCGCGCACCATGGACTGAACCCAGAAGAAACTGGCCACCCGGACACCACGCGTCACCGGCATCACCTGATGCAGCGAGGTGGCGGGATAAACCACTGCCGCCCCGGCCGGCAGCTTGACCGATTGGGCGCCGTAGTGGCCCTCGACGATCAGTTCCCCACCATCATAGTCGTCCGGGTCAGACAGAAAGAGCGTGCAGGACACATCGGTGCGGATCTGCTGGCCCGCGCCGGGGATCACGCGGATCGCATTGTCAACATGCACGCCAAAGGTCTGCCCGCCCTCGTAACGGTTGAACATGGGCGGCAATATCTGCGCCGGCAACGCAGCGGATACCCAGACAGGATTGGCGGTCAGCGCCCGGATGACGCGGGCCTGCAAATCGGGCAGGGCCGGGCTGTCAAGCGGTATCTGGGCGTTACGCTTGATCTCGGCCGATTGCGGCCCGGCGGTGTGGCGCCCATCCTGCCAAGCGGTCTTATCGAGCGTTGCACGCAGAGCCGCGACCTCATCCTGGGTCAGAATGTCCGATATGGTGATCAACATCGGGATGTTCCTTGGAAAGCCCGGGCAGCTGCTGCCCGGGGGTGGTTCAAAACTTCATGCTGAGATTGATCGAGGCTGATCGCCCGGGCGCGACGTAAACGAAGGGTTCGCCGGAGCGATAGGCGGTGTCGTAGTAGGTTTCGTCCAGCAGGTTGTCGACCCGCACGGACAGCACGCCGTTCTTTCCCATGTCGTATTCCGCCAGCGCGTCAAACCGCCAGTAAGCCGGCAGGTCATTGCCATTCGCCGCGAGAGAGCCGAGGCTTTGCCCGCCGTTCCAGGTGGCCTGCCCGCCGATGGTCCAGGCGTCGGTCAGCTGGTATTTGGCCAGAAGGTTGAACTGCTTATGCGCGGTATTGGCCAGATTCTTGCCGATGTTTTCGGGATCGGCGCTGCTTAGCACCTCGCTGTCCATGACGGACAGGCCGCCGTAAAGCGACAGCCGTTCTGTCGCCTTCCCGGCAATGCCAAGTTCGACGCCGCGCACCCGATACTTACCATCGGCCGAGGTCACGGCATCTGCGCCGCGCCCAATGGTTTCCCGCGCATTGGACTTGGTGATCTGGAACGCCGCCGCCGTCAGGCTCAGGTTCCCCAGATCCCATTTCGTGCCGATTTCGACCGATCGGTTCTTTTCCGGGTCAAGCAACTGGCCGGCATCGTCCAGTCCCGCATAGCTGCCGCCAGAAGCATCAAGCTCCTGCCCCATCGGATTGGCCGATGTCGCATAAGCCAGATAGGCCATGCCCTGTTCGTTCAGCTTGTAGGTCAGGCCCGCATTCCACGTAAACAATGTATCCTGCCGGCTGTAGGAATAGGGCGCATCAGTGCCGGGATCTATGCCTGTGCGCTGGATATCATAATCATCCAGCCTAAGCCCCAGATTGAGGCTCAGCCTGTCCGATACGGCCATTGTGTCGCTAAGATAGACCGAGACGGTGTCGACCTCGGTCACCCGCGCGGAATCCGACAAGGTCAGCGTCGATCCCGCCGGCCAGCAGCCCGATGTATCGGGATTGATCACCGATACCACGCCCATGCAGGAACTGCCCGTGACGCCACCGAAATCCTCTGAGACGGCGCCGATATAGCCGCGCTGTGTCACCTCTTCACGCGATATCGCAAGGCCGGCAATCATGCTGTGGCTGACCGCCCCGGTATCAAAGCCGTAGGACAGTTCGGTAGTGTTCGATACGGTGCGGTTGATCTGATGGGTGGATTTGGCAGACAGGTTCGACAGCATCCAGTCATCCCCCACCAAAGTCGCCCCCGATGGCACCGAAACGACATAGTCGATGCCCGTGCGGCCGATTCTTGTGCGGTTGATCAGCGTCATGTCAGGCGTGATCTGATAGCTGATGCCAAAGGTGGCGATATCCTGGAACCCCTCCTGAAAATCGCGCCCCTTGATGGTGTAGGTCGTGGCGCGGTCGAGGCCGATGGTTTCGGTGGCCGGGCCGCCCTCGATCCAGGGAATACCCCAGTCAGGCGTGCCGCTCATCTTCAGGTGCTGGGCGTCGAACGTCAGCGTAAGCTGGTCACTGGCATCATATTCCGCCGCAAGCGACAGGCCCCGCCGGTCGTCCTCGATCCCGTCCCGGCCAGCCACTTCTGCGGTTTGGGCCATGGCACCAATGCGGGTGCGGAAGCGGTCGTTCCAGACCTTGTTCCAGTCGATCGTCTGCCGCGCCAGATTGTTGGTTCCGAAAGTTGTTTCGGTCTGCACGAAATCTTCGGACTGCGGTTTCTTGGTGACGACATTGACCGCGCCGCCGGTGGTGCCGCGGCCGCCAATGGACCCCGACGGGCCCTTTGTGATCTCGACCTGCTCGGTATTGAAGGTTTCGCGCAGCGCAGCGCCGGCATCGCGCACACCGTCGATATAGACGTCGTTCGTGGCCTTGAACCCGCGCACATAAAGAACGTCACCAAAGGCGTTTCCGCCTTCGCCCGTGCCAAGCGTCAGGCCGGGCGTGGTGCGTGCCAGTTCGCGGACTGACGTTGCGTTCTTGTCGGCCAGCACCTCGGCGGTGACGGCATTCACCGTCCGGGCCGTCTGCGACAGCGGCTGCGACAACATCGAATTTCCCGAGCTGACGGCGCGATAGCCCGCGTTCGGGTCTGCATAGGGCGACAGCCCGTCTGCGCCGGCTATCGGTCCGGGATCGGGGGTTGCCACGGGCGCTGCCGGCGCGGGCGGAACGGCGGGCGGCGCAGGCGGCGCGGCCACCCGTGCTGCGGGCGGCGGGGCGGGGGCGGGCGCGCGGACGACAGGTTTTGGAGCGGCCCGTCTAGGCTGCGCGGCAGGCTTGGGGGCCGCAACCTCGACCTCAATCGTAGGCAGGGTAATCACCGGCTCATTCTGGCCCTGTCCGGCCGCAGGGACGGCGCTGCCTATGGCGGTAGCAGTGGCCAGCGCCAAGCTTGAACGGGAGACCCTGCCATGCACAGCCCCCTGCCGCAGCGATGCAATCATTCTTGTCGACATCTTTAATCCTTTGAGAACGTCCCTGTGGGCTGGCTGGTCTCAAGAGGACTGGCTGTGGAGTAGCAAGTATAATTGTCGACAAAAACAGTCAAGTCGATTCCGTGACCCGTCGGGAAATGACCCTATGTGGCGTAGTGCGGGCAATCAGAAATCCTGGGGGCGCTTGCCTTTGTGCTTATTGGCTTGGCTCAGCGACCTTCCTGTGATCGCGCGGCGAATTTTTCCCAGACGGGCATCCGCCCCTTCTGGCGGGCATCGGCCAGCCACAGACGCTTGCGGGCATCAGGCGTTTCCAAATGGCGGTAGCAGCCACCCGAGAATTTCGCCCAGTCGAGCGCGAGCCCCTGTTCCACTATTTCACCCGACAAATCGCGCCCATCGGCCAGCGTACAACGCGCTATCCCGGGGCCGCGATCGTCTATGTCCGAAATCTCGGCATTGATCTTCTGCCCCTTACACTGCCAGATTAGACCCAGTGACGGGCAGCCCTGGGCTTCAGAACGGCCCATCTCTGCGTCGATCCCAAACCCCCGCATGACGTCGCGCAGCAGCTTCCCGCGTTGTTAGAAAATACAATTCCAGAGGCCTGCGCTCGGCGCTTGGCTACCTCAGCCCGGTTCAATACGAAGAAGAGCATGCTCGCCCCCCCGTCAAACACGCCGCGTGATTCCGTTCAGCCAGAGGGTCCCATTCCAATGCGGGGTCAGTTTTGGGCGCCGATTGACACCTAAGAGGGGCGCGGGATCGACCGGCCCCTCTGTAACCAGGCTCAGCCTTCGCCCATGCCCTCGGCGGGTTGCGGCGCGGTGCCGGCGAGCACCTTTTCCTGGATCCGGCGGCCGACATCGGGATCGATGCTCTTCCAGTAGTCGAAGGCGCGGCTCAGCACCGGCTCGCGCACGCCGCCCGAAAGACTGCCGGCAACCGTGTTCACCAGCGCCTCGCGCTCGGCGTCGTTGAAGACCTCGCGCACCAAGTTCCCCGGCTGAGTGAAGTCGTCATCGTCCGGGCGCAGGCGGTAGGCGCTGCGCACCATCTCGCCATCGGCCTCCCAGCCCTCAGGCACGGGGCCGCTGTCGTCGGACCAGGGACGCCCCTCGCTGTTGGGGGCATAGGTCGGCGCGGCACCAGAGTGCAGGAACGGCATCGGGCCGTCGAACTGGTAGGTGTTCACCGGCACCTTCGGCTGGTTCACCGGCAGCTGGTGGAAGTTGGCACCGATCCGGTTGCGCTGCGCGTCGTTGTAGGCGAAGGCCCGGCCTTGCAGCATCTTGTCGGGCGACAGGCCGATCCCCGGAACCGTATTGCCGGGCGAGAACGCCGCCTGCTCGATCTGGGCGTGGAAGTTCGCCGGGTTGCGGTTCAGGGTCATCCGCCCGACCTTGATCAGGGGATAGTCCGCGTGCGGCCAGACCTTGGTCAGGTCGAACGGGTTCAGGCGGTAGGTCTTGGCCTCCTCATAGGGCATGACCTGGACGGAGAGATCCCACGACGGATAATCCCCCTGCTCGATCGCGTCGAACAGGTCGCGGCGGTGGAAGTCGGCGTCGTGCCCCGACATCTGCGACGCTTCCTCGTTGGTGAAGAACTCCATGCCCTGATGGGAGTGGAAGTGATATTTCACCCAGAACCGGTCGCCCTGCTCGTTTACCCACATGAAGGTGTGCGAACCATAGCCGTTCATGTGCCGCCAAGTCCGGGGCAGGCCGCGCGGACCCATCAGGTAGGTCACCTGATGCGCGCTTTCCGGGTTCAGCGTCCAGAAGTCCCACTGCATGTGGTTGTCACGCAGCCCGCTGTCGGGCAGGCGTCTCTGGCTGCGGATGAAGTGCGGGAACTTCATCGGGTCGCGCACGAAGAAGATCGGCGTGTTGTTGCCCACGAGATCGTAGTTGCCCTCGGAGGTATAGAACTTGAGGCTGAAGCCGCGCACGTCGCGCCAGGTGTCGGGGCTGCCATTCTCGCCCGCGACGGTCGAGAAGCGGATCAGCAGTTCAGTCGAGGCACCCTGCTGGAAGAGCGCGGCCTTGGTATAGCGCGATACGTCCTCGGTCGTCTCAAGGACGCCGAAGGCGCCGGCGCCCTTGGCATGGGGAAGGCGCTCGATCGTTTTTTCGCGGTTGAAATGCGCCATCTGCTCGAGAAAATGGACATCGTGCAGAACCAGCGGCCCATCCGGGCCGATGGTCAGGCTGTGGCGGTCGCTCACCGCAGGGGCGCCCGTGGACATGGTCGAGGGGAACTTCCCCGGCTGAGACTGCTTCGTCATCAAATCCTTCCTTCCTTTGTCGGCCATCGTCGCCCCCGGACGGGGCTGACGAGAAATGAAATCCTTGTGCTGCGGAAAGGTAGGCGGAATCCGCCACGCCCAAGCCGGACAGCGTGCCGCGCGATCAGTTTCCCGCGCGCAGCCAGTCGGGCTGCGGCGCAGGGCCCCTGCCGCGACGCGCCACATTCTCACCTTTTCGCCCGGGCGGGACAAGCCCTGACGGATGCCGCGACGCCGGACGTTCAGGCCGCTCTCAGAACCGCTGGAGCCATTCGGCGAAGGCGGCCATGCGGTCGGTCAGGAACTTTTCGGTGCCGTCCTTCCTGATGTTCCCCTGCTCGTCGAAGACGTTGCAGACGTCCCCGATATACATCTCCGGCTGGGTCATCAGCGGCAGGCCGAGGAACACCGTCGCCTGCCGGATGGCGTGGTTCGAGAGCGCGCCGCCGATGCCCGAGGGCGAGATCGTCGCCACGGCGCCGGCCTTTCCGGTCCATATGCTGCCGCCATTGGGGCGGGAGCCGACATTGATCGCGTTCTTCAGGGTCGAGGGCAGCAAGCGTTATATTCCGGCGACACAAACAGCGCCGCATCTTGCGCCCCCATCTCGCGCCGGAAGCGCGCCCAGAACTCCGGCGGTGCGTCCACATCAGGATCCTCGCTGTAATGCGGCATGTCGCCGATCTGCAGTTGCGCCATTTGCAGGCTCTCGGGTACCAAGCGCATGAGCGCCTTTGCCAGTTTCAGCCTTTAAGAGTCCGCGCGGAGGCTGCCGACCACGCCCCCTTCCTGCTCTCGGCCATGACATCGCTCCTTTTATGCGGTTTCCCTCCGTGCCGACACGGCGCCTATTCAGCGCATTGTCCGAGCCTCCACTGATCCTGTCTGGCAACTCGGTCGGGCCCAGGCTCTCGCCCGCCCGATAGGTGTTGCCCCGCCCCTCGGGGATCGTGAACTCAGCGTGTCTCCTTAGAGGCAAGGCGGCCGGACGAGTCCGGCGGCATCGTTTCGTCAGATCAGTGGAGCGAAAGCAAAACGGCGGCCAAGGGCAGAAGAGAACTTGCTTTCACAGCCGCCTTATCCCCTGACAAGCCCCGCGGCGAGGACCAGCAGCACCACCGCAAAGCCGTTTTTCAGGATGTCGCCCGGCAGGCGGCTGGCGAGCCGGGCGCCACATGGCCCGCCGATGATGCTGCCCACGCCGATGCCGATCAGTGCCGGAAGATGCAGCGAGCCGATCATCGGCGCATCGACGCCCGGTAACGGGCGAAGCGCATGGAAGATCATGCCAAGAATGGTCACCGGCAGCCCGATGGCCGCCGAGGTGGCGACAGCCTTGACCATCTTCCATCCGCGTCCGGTCAGGAAGGGAACCATGAACACACCGCCGCCCGCACCGATCAGGGCTCCGGCAAAGCCGATCGCTGCGCCTGAAATCCTGTAGATCAGCGGCGAGACGGGTTTCGCCCCCTTGCCGCCCTGGCGCGACAACAGCATCCGGACGGCCACAAAGATCAGGAACGCCGCAAAGATAAGGCGCAGGGCGTCTGCCGGAAGCCGCGTCACCACAAGCGAGCCCAGAAAAACGCCGATCAGACTGAACGGTACGATCAGACGGAAGCCCGGCCAGTCGATATTCCCAAGCCGGTTATGGGCAAGAACCGAACTGACCGAGCCGATCGTCACGATCCCCATCGAGGTCGCCAGCGCCACCATTGGCGCCAGATCGGCCGGCACCCCCAGATGCGGCAACGCAAAGGTCAGCACCGGGACCGCGATCAGCGCCATGCCGACGCCGATCATACCCAGAAGCAGCCCGCCGAAAATTCCTGCGACAAAAAGCGCGATAAGCGTCACCATTCAAGATCCTTCGTTCCGACAATAGCGGGCTTTGAGCCGCGCGACCAACAATCCGCCGCATCAGCCGTTGCGCGGGTGAACGATCTTTACGTCGCGATTGTCAGGACCGGCCGGACGCTGTCGGTCCTGACGGCCGGGATCGACAGATAACGCTGATCCGGCACCGCTATATCCGGTCTGCTTGCCCAGCATCCCGCGCCCGTCAACCCAAAAGCCGATCCATGCCGCCTTGCGCGGGAATGACCGAGGCGGCGGATGGTTTCGCCGCCTCGATCCGTCCTTACTTGCGCTGCGAGTCGAGCTTCTCGCCGCTATTCTCGACCTCCCGCGCCTTGCCATAGCTTTCGATCAGAAGCTGATAGGCGGGGAAGATCTGGGTGTAGGTCTGCGCCCATTCCTGCGCGTCCTCGCGGTTCCAGGTCTTTTGCAACTCGGACGCGACGGCGGCCATGTCCATCGGCACGACACCGGCCTGGACGACGCGGGCCAGCGTGATTTCCTGCGCCATCTTCGAATAGGTGCCGGACGCGTCGATGACGACAAAGACCCGATAGCCGTCGGCAACCGCCGAGATCGCCGGGAACGCCATGCAGACGCTGGTGATCGTGCCCGCGATGATCAGCGTCTTCTTGCCGGTCGCCTTCACCGCGTCGACGAAATCGGGGTTGTCCCAGGCGTTGATCTCGCCCTTGCGGCCGACATAGACGGCGTGCGGCGCGTTGGCGTGGATTTCCGGGATCAGCGGCCCGTTCGGGCCCTGCGGGACCGAGGCGGTGGTGATGACCGGGATGTTGCTCAGCGTGGCCATCTTGGCCAGCGCCGCTGCATGACGGCGCAGGACCGGCATCGGCATGTCCTCGACCGTCTGGAACAGGCCGCTCTGATGGTCGATCAGCAGCATCACCGCATCCTCGACATCGATCACGGGGCGCTTGCCGTCAAAATTCGCGGGGGTAGACATCTCTTCTTTCCTTCCTTGGTTGCGGGGCAACGCCCCTGTCCCGATCGAAGATAGATTCGGTCTTGTCCCGGCTGTAGTCTGCCATCCTGCAACTCAGCGTCCTATGAATGGAACGACGGATGATGGACCTTAACGATCTTTATTATTTCGTGCAGGCTGTCGAACATGGCGGCTTCGCGCCTGCGGGGCGCGCGCTTGATGTGCCGAAGTCGCTGCTCAGCCGCAGGATCGCGCAGCTTGAGGCTCGGCTTGGCGTCCGCCTGATTCAGCGCAGCACGCGCCACTTCGCCCTGACCGAGATCGGCGAAGTCTATTTCGGCCATTGCAAGGCCATGCTGATCGAGGCCGAGGCCGCTCAGGACGCCATCGACCGCCTTCATGCCGAGCCACGCGGCACCGTCCGTATTTCCTGCCCCGTTGCGCTGCTTGAGGCCCATGTCAGCCGTATGCTGACCGACTTCATGCGGCAATATCCGCATGTCACGGTTCTTCTGGAGGCCACGAACCGTCGCGTTGACGTGCTGAACGAGCGTATCGACATCGCCATCCGCGTGCGCCCGCCGCCGATCGAGGACAGCGAGGCGGTAATGCGCGTGCTTGCGGATCGCGGCCAGTGCCTTGTGGCAAGCCCGGCGCTGGTGGCCGCCTGTGGCCTGCCCGCGCGACCCGACGATCTGGCCGGCTGGCCCAGCCTTGGCGTCGGCTCGCGGTCGTCGGTGCAGCAATGGCAGCTTTTCGGGCCGGACGGGCAGCAGGCGATGATCGAGCATCGCCCGCGCCTGATCACCACCGACATGATCGCGCTGCGCAACGCGGCCCTTGCCGGGCTTGGTGTGCTGCAACTGCCGATCCTGATGGTGCGCGATGAACTTGACCGTGATGAACTGGTCCGGCTGCTGCCCGACTGGCAACCGCGCCGCGAGATCATCCATGCGGTATTTCCGTCGCGCAGAGGGCTTCTGCCGGCGGTGCGGCTGTTGATCGACCACCTGGTGGCTTCGTTTCAGGGCCTGGATGAAGAGTGAACCTCAGGCGCAAGAAGCACGTCAAAGAACTCTAGCACGAGGAAGCTTTCACCGTCACGGTCGTTCGACCTCAGCGAACGCCGCGTTCTTTCGGCAAGGCCTGCGCTCATGTCCCGGCAAACGCCACATGGGGGCCAACTGTATTCAAACCGCTTCTGGCGACGGGAGAGATACGATGAGAGCTTTCGGTTTTCTGAGCTTCGGCCATTACATGAACGCGCGCGGCTCGCAGACCCGGACCGCCGCCGACATGATCCTGCAGGCGGTCGATCTGGGCGTCGGCGCGGACGAAATCGGGGTCAACGGCGCCTATTTCCGTGTCCACCATTTCGCGCGCCAGCAAGCCTCGCCCATGCCGCTTCTGGCGACGATCGCCGCAAAGACCAAGCATATCGAGGTCGGCACCGGCGTCATCGACATGCGCTATGAAAACCCGCTGTATCTGGCCGAGGAGGCGGCGGCGCTGGACATCCTTTCCGGGGGACGGATCGCGCTGGGGATCAGCCGCGGCTCGCCCGAGACGGTGGTGCGCGGCTATGAGGCCTTCGGCTATACCGGCTCGACCGATCCGCGCGGGGCGGATATTGCCCGGACCAAGTTCGACCTGTTCATGCGGGCAATCGGCGGCGACAGGCTGGCGCAAGGCGATGCCAGCGCAAGCGGCGGCCAGATGATGCCCATCGAGCCGCGCTCGGCCACGCTGCGCGACCATATCTGGTGGGGTTCGGCGACGCGGGAAACCGCAGAATGGACGGGCCGGCAAGGGCTGAACCTGATGTCCTCGACCCTTCTGACGGAAGATGCCGGCATGCCGTTCGACGAACTTCAGGCCGAGCAGATCCTGCGCTTCCGCAAAGCCTATCGCGGGGCCGGTCACACAGGCGCGCCGCGTGTATCGGTCAGCCGCAGCGTCTTTCCGATCATGAACGCGCAGGACGCGGCCTATTTCGGCGACGCGGCGGACAGGCATGACGGTATCGGCGTCATCGATGGCTTCCGTTCCACCTTCGGACGGACCTATGCGGCCGAACCCGATGTGCTGATCGAGCAGTTGAAGAAGGACCGGGCCGTCGCGCTGGCCGACACGCTGATGCTGACGATCCCGAACCAGCTTGGGCCGGACTACAACCTGCACATCCTGGAATCTTTTGCACGGCATGTCGCCCCGGCGCTTGGGTGGAAGTCCAACCGGGACGGTCCGGTCACGGGCGACCGGATCGCGTGAATGAAATCTCACGAAGCCGGAAATGGGCTTACTCACTTGACGCGACATCGACAGCCAATCCTTGAACCAAGGGGCGCGCCCTCAACCTCCGCAGCACCGCCGGTCAGTGACCCTGCGCCGGATCGTCCCGGACACGCCGGACGATGCGCCGATCACCGCTACCGGCTTGCCCACGAACATCGCCAGCCCGTCGCCACGCGACATTCGGTCGACGGCACTCTTGAAGACCCCGGAAATCCTGTTGTCGTGTTTCGGCGTGACCGAAAGCACATCCCCCGCCGCAAGCCGCGATAGCATTCATGTCAGTCCGCTTCCGGGGAATAGGGCCACCGGTTCGCCCGGCGGCCCGCTTTTGGTGTTGGGGAGTCCTGAGGCGGATCAGCCGAGCGGCTTCAGCCCGCCCTCGATCTGCGCCCGCGTCGGCTCGATGAACGGTGGCAGCGACAGCGCCTCGCCCATGGTCTCGAAGGACTTGTCCACGGCGAAGCCCGGCCCATCGCGGGCGATCTCGAACAACATGTCGTTCGGCTCTCGGAAGTAGAGCGAGCGGAAATTGAGGCCGATATCGGGTTGCGCCGCACCCGCCGCCAGACAGCACTGTACGAAGCGGCGTTCCCATGCGTGCATGAGCGTAAGTTCACAGGCTCGATAAAGCCTGCAACCTCTGCGGTGAAATCACCCTCTGCAGCGTCAAGCACAACATTTATTGCGGCTGTCGCCTGATCCTGTGTCAAGTTCATGCGCGATAGGGCGAGTGACCCTGCGGTGCGTTCCTCACCCGCCGCTTTCGCGGACATATGGGCCGAACGCGACTGAAGACTGGGGATGTGCTGTGGCAAGGTGTGACCCTTCGTGTCGCGGAGTGGCGACTTGACTCGGCCATAGGCCAACAATCCAGGTGAATCTCTTCTCTGAGAGGCCGCTTTGTGAAACGGAAAGCAAACCTTCCTGAAATTTCACAGGGAATGGCGATTATCACGAAGATCTGCCGCTGGCTCGGAAAATTACCAAACAAAATCAAATACGGATCGGGCGAGTCGTAAGTCAGGACTGCCTTTTTTCTCATATAGGTTTGCCTCACCGCGCCCATGGAAAAGCCGGCGCGTGGCCGGCTCTCTCAGAACGCGGGCTTAATCAACGTCGGTGCGTCGAAAGATCATCGTGCTCTGCAATCCCAAGGGGAGTGGGAGTGCACCGTTGGAGATCTGATGGTTGAACTCGTCGTCAGCGGACCGGCCCGACCGTTCGATCAGTTCGTTCAGGGAAATATGTGCTGCCTGAAAGTTCTCGAACGATTTTCTGCAGCTGTATTTCCCACCTCGGATGCCGGCGCTCTTGCGCTTCGTAGGTGGCGTAAGAAAGCCAGCCCGCCGCAGGCGATAAACTGTTGGTCGGCTGATCTTTAGAAGCCGCGCAACACTCCATGAAGATACAACGGGTTCTTGTGGTCGGCGGTAGATACCACTCAAGGAGTTTGGATGAACCCGGAATGCTCGGAAGTCTTCGGCGGAACCCGCTTCAAAATACAGAGGAATGCGGTGCGCAAGGATGAGCTTTGCGAGAGCCGCGATAGTCACACCACGCCGGCGTGCTGCTGTCGATAGATCAATAAGATCTTTGGTCGCTCCGGCGGGCTTCGCCAAACCCCGTAACTGGTTCAGGAACGCCTCCAAATCTTCGGGCCGGTAGATTGTCGACCTTTTGCCATACTCGGATAGCTTTGGGATGAGGCCATGGCTTGCCAGCCGCGCAAGCACCACCGTTTCTACGCCAACTATCTTCGCAGCTTCTTTTGCGCTCAGGCGCGTGCCTAGCTCGGCGATGATGTCGATCAGCAGGGCAGTCGGTATATAGCGCGTCAGTGTGTAAAATCTGTCGCTCGCATGTGGTTTTGCCATTCCCAAGGTGAACAGTTTCTGACCGAGCCGATGGTGAGCAATACCGAACACCTGCTTTGCCGTTGCAAAGGAGTGAACGTGCTGCTCTGGGCAGGGCCTTCCAAGAACAATCGAACCGACTGTTACCGGGAAGTTTTCAAAAATGAACTCCCGGACAACGTCACGCACAACGTCAAAATCTGGATCATCGTCGCGAAAGCGCAGCCAATCGAAGAACACGCCGTAGCGTGAACGGTAAAGTTTTTCTCCGACTGGGTAAGAGTCTTGAATTTCCTCTAGGTTTTTTCGCAATGCCTCCGAGCCTCCGCGAAGGATGCTCAAACCAGCGGTGCCGGCCGCCCCCCATTGCGCATCTGTCAGTTCGGCCCGCTTCACCCTCAGACCCAAGGTCAGCAGTGCGCCAAACATCTCACAGGTTTGTGTGGCAATATGAAATGGCAGACGGTCCAGCCAGGTTTGTCTCGGTCCCTTCAGGGTCCGTTCGGTCAAATACCGCTCCAGTTCCAGGTTCTGAGACACAGCCAGATCACCACCGGCCGGCTTAAAGCCGTCGAGCATGGGGATGTGATCAAAGCAGTCATTGCCGTTTTTCGGTTTGGGAACGGCAACGAGGCGGCATCTATGTTCTTGGCAGGTGCGGATCGATGCAACTTGCCACATCCCGAGATGCACGACCCCCATCCTGTCGGTGGCGTCTTGAACGCACCTCGGGCAGATCCGAAGCGTTGTCCTTATCAACCCTGTGAATTTGATGCGTTCGTTCCCAAGCCGAAACCAACCTGGCTCAATCAGAGAAGGGGTCGATGCTTGCAGCGGGACAGGATCGATATCGCCCAGAACTGCCAATCGTTGGACTTCGACCGGATCGCCGTTCACAAGCGCAAAGTAGTCTATCCCAACGTCCGAACAGAACGTGATCATGCGGGGCACGCCGTTCCGTCGCGCCAGGCGAGAAGCGAGCGAGGTCGCAGATTCCCCCACAATCGTGGGGACCGTCAACGGTAGTGGTTTGGTCGCCGTGAACATCAGCGTTTCTCCCGTGAGAAGACCTGCCGCGCATCGACCCGGTAAAAATCGGGTATAATGAAGGGATTGAACGAGTCGTCGCAGGCGGTCCGCAGGTGATAGGCGCGGGCAAAATCCTGCGGTGCCAGCTGATGGGCTCCCGTTAGAAAAGCCTGCTCGATGGCCGCCAGCGTCAGTTCGATGACCAGGCCGAGCTGATTGGCTGCCGCGTGGATTAGCCGTTCGCCATGTGCCAGTTCGGTAGTGCCCGAGGGTGGCGGCAATCCCGCTCGATTGCAGTAGTTCTCCACGAGATCCAACACGTCATTGCCATTCGCAACGGGCGACAGACTGTTGAAGTGCACCGTCTGCATCCGCCGCGCCAGTTGAGGGTCGTGGTTCAGGATGTCTTCGAGTTCGGGCGTACCTGAAAGGATGATCCCGACGGGCCAGTCGGGATCGGTCATGAGGGTTTTCAGCATCGAGGCCACGGCATTCAGGTCATGCTTGGTACCGCGCGAGGCCAGGTCCTGCGCCTCGTCCAGATGAACGAACAGCACCTGCCGCTCTTTCAGGTGATGCCGGACCAGGTCCCAGATGTACCAGGCCTGCCGTTCCGAACCGATCTGATAGCCCAAGGCGCGCAGCAAGGTGTAACCGACGAATTTCAACGTGGCCGGCGAGGGGACGCGAAGGCTGATGATCGGCGCATCCCAGCGGCGCGTCGTTGACAGCTGTTGATCGACGCCCGCAAGCAGGTGGTTCATCGCCGCGCTTTTTTCGGTGCCCGACGGGCCGGACAGGGCGAGCCCGTGGGCTTCGCTTGACCGTCCAGCGTCAAGATCGGAGAGGCGCTTGGCGACCAGCATGGCGAAGCGCGCCTCCAGCGGCTCGAACCGCTCGTGGTGGATAAAGTGGTCCCTCAGCGCGGCTACTTTCTCGGCGGCGTGACGGATGATGTCATTGCTCATCGTCAAATCTCCAGCGGTTCCGGCGTTCACGCGCGGGCGGTGATCGTTCATGATGGTCAGGGAGGTTCTCGGATGGCCCACCTGCATGCGGCACGATGTGGATGCCGTCAGCGAGAGGGTCGGAGGACCGCCGCGCATGCCCGAGGCGCTCGGCGTCGGAGCGCAGGGGGTAATGCAGTGCAGACTGATTGCGCTCCACGTCCAGATCGGTGACATGGAATGGTGTCAGCTCACGCAGGGCGAAAGCACGACGATTGATTTCCGAAATCCGTTCGATCGCCCGGCGGACCATGGACCCATCCAGTTCGGCGTCCCGCCGGTGTTTGATGCGGAGCGTCCGGGTAGCCTCCTGAAGCTCGTCGTAGCTGACACTATCGAAGCCACCCTGGTTGGCCATGGCGGGATGCCAGGTCGCGCCAACCTTGACGGCAATCCAGCCCATATCCCGCAGATCGGTACGGATTTCGACACTACGCACGGGCGAATGCAGAAAAGCCTCGCGCAAAGCCCCGCAGCTGTAGGTCAGGCCCGTGAACAGGACGCCGTCGCCGCGCAACGCGCGCTGCAATGGCCTGCCGAAAGCCTTGCGCAGCGCGAGACCATCGGGAAGCGGAGGCGTGCCGTATTCGGCAACCAGACGGGACCATGCCTGGTTCGGCGTTTCGCCACCCAGCGATCCGTGACCTTGGTTGTGGTAAATGTCGACGACATAGGTCAGCAGAATCTTGATCAGGTCGTCGTCGCATAGACACGCCAACTGCTCGGATGGGTAGTCACCGCGCTCCACCGTGTCGAAGAAGGTCCGGCCGACCAGCAGAGGCATGAGCTGGTGCCCGTAGGTCCGGAAGAAGCTTTCGATATGACCGCGAAGCCAGGGCAGCCCCGCAGGCGGAAGATGCGCGGTGATACCGAGCGACGAGACTGTCCCTTGAAACTCATCGGAAACGAAGGCAGGCCCCTGGTCCGTCACCAATGTCCCGATACCACCGTGATGGTGCCAAGCACTTTCGCAGCCGGCGGCCTGTGCTATCGGTGTTTTGTCGACGAAAATATCCCGGAGCGCCCTAATCGCATCTCCCGAATTCGGCGTCTCTGCCAGACGCATTGAGAGAATGCACCGGGTTGCGCAATCGATGGCGACGTATAGCCATCGTCGCCCCGCCTCGAAGCGTTCCTGCCTTTCCGCAGGAAGATGATCCCAGATGCCGGACAACGTCAGCAGCGAAATCACATCGAGCCGGTTTTCGTCCATCTCGACGCGTTCCAGCGGCTGCTTGACGTCAATACCGTTCTCATAAAGCGTGAACCTGGCGTTTGCCGCCGCCGTGCCATATCGCCTGGCGTGCACGTAGTAGGGGTCGGCCAGCGCAAGACGACGTCTGACGGTTTGCCGCGACGGCACAATCAGTTCGGGCAGCCCAGCATCGCGCCGTCGTTGGTTCTCTCGGCAGAACAGCACCAGCGTGTCGGCAACCGCCTGGGTCCTGCTGGGGCGTTGCGTGTCGGCAAAGATCTCGATGACCTGAGTCATCAACGCCTCAGCACGATAACACCAACGCGGTTTTCGATTGCCGCAGCGATGGGTTTCCGGGATCAGCGCTACGGCAGAATACCCGGCCCGTTCATAGCAGCGGACCCATTCGAAACCGGTTCGGCTGCCAGGAAGCTGGCGGGTGATGATGTCGGCACCCGGTCGAACGACCTTGGTCGGTCCCTCACCCACGCGGTGCTGAACTTCGGCGGCCAACCTCACGCGGCCTTTCAGATACCCATTGAACGTCCGGTTGATATGCCCGAGCGACTCCAGGTGGAGAAATGCGTCGCAGAAGGCCTTGCGCCAGATGACGAACCGCCGAGCCGGCTCATGCAACTCGTTGACGACATCGACCGGTTTCCGGCCGCGAATTTCCTGGACCGTCCGATCAAAATAGCCCGCGATATAGGTCGTGTCCGGTTGACGCAGCAGGTCGGCCAGATCCTGATGTGAATGCCACTCTGTGATTCCGGGCTGTCCGAGGCGCTCGAACAATCCACCCTTATCGTCGATTTCCAACGGGCGCATTGCAACGCCCGCCGCAGTGATCAGATCTGTCTTGGCGAAGCGGAACCGGATCGTCATGCCGCCACCTCCGTTAGAATCGGACGGGTTCGGGCCAGCTTGCGTGCCGCTGCGGTAACCGCGGCGCGGTCAAGATGACGGTCGGTGATCAGCATGACGCGGTCGGCAAACTGCTTCGGCGTTGCGGCAGCGACCCGTTCCAGCTCGGAGAGGAAGTTACGTGCGACGATCCGCTGCATCGGCTTCACTGCTACGGCGATGCGTTCGCCGCTTGTCTTCGTCACGAGGAAATCGAAGATATGCTTGGCAGTCCGACCATCACGGCCGATATACTGCACGGCCGGCGGCTGATCCCAGATGTGGTGGATATCGTCACGCACCAGGATCAGGCACAGGAAGGCATATTCGAGCGCGCTTTCGAAGTGCAGGATGCGGGGCCCGGGGAAACCCGGTAGAGCGGCGACCAGCGAGCCGCGAAGGCTGGCGCGGGATCGACGCGATATGGTGCGGGTCGCATGGCTCGGTTCTGGCCCACGATAAACGAGTGTCTGATTCATGTGTGTTCTGGCCTTGCGACGTCCGTCTGGCCCGTCGCGAAGGCGCTCCTCCCGTGAACAAAGCTCTCAGGTGTGATCGCCCAGGGGCGGGCGATCACGGTCCATCAGGCGCGACGATGCCGCGGACATCCGCGCGAGCCGCGGTCGTTGACATCGAGTGCAAATGTTGGGATGCTTTGCTTGTCGGCTACGAATCGACGAAGAAAAGCAAGGCCCCGGGGTTCGACCTTGGGGTTTTTCTCTTTTAGCCTTGCATGACGCCCTCCTGCTTGTAGCGGTCTGGCCAAATCCGTTCGGGCGTGGTGCCGAGTTTTTCGGCGAGCGCCTGCTGGACGTGCCGAGAACGACGCAAGCCCTGCGACACAAGGCTTACCGATGCAGGGGTGATGCCCAGCTCGCGGGCGACCGCGCTGAAGTTCGTGCCAGCGAGCCGCAGCTTCGCCTTCAGGAACTCATGCTGGAAATCATCATCCATGGGTGTGCCCTTGCCGTGACACCGAGGCCTCCGACGGGAGTGTGCGTGACACCGAGTGCCTCGCGAATCAGCATCGCACGGAACGAATCAGTACGCCAGCAAGATTTTTTGCTATGTGTTTGATTTCGCTTGATATCTCAAGACAGTTTGTATTTAGATCGATTGCGTTCGGGCAAGTATATGAGCTACTTAAGCAATTCGGCCTTCAGGGCGTTCAGAATAATCCGCTCGATGTCCTGCAGGCGCATCTGGCGCTCGTGGGCGAGACGCTCGACGCACTCCGCGATAGCCGGATCCTGTGGTCCGTAGAGGGGCCAGTCACGTAAAGCTTGCGCGTCGGGATGAGGGGGTGGGCTGATCATCGACAAGCTGCGGCCTCAAGTATTGCTGGATTGTGAGCTGAAGGAATAACTTGCAGCTTAGCACCGGCCGTGTCTGAGTGCTACGGAATGCTCTGAGCTGGTCCCAATTTGACCGATTTCGACACTGTCACAAACCTGTTCCGATGCCTCTGCCAGACGGGCCAGGAGATAGGAACCGTCCGTCACTTCCTTCGGGTGTTCGTGCGCTCGATCTCAGCCAGCATGGCGCGGCGCAGGATCGCGTTCATCCGGGTCTGGTAGCTTTTCGTCGGTGACGAAGCTCTGAACGAATTGGCCGCCAAGCTGGCTGCGATCACCGGGCTAAGCGAAACCGAGGCGGTGAGCCGAGCCCTGGAGGGTGGGATCGGTCAGGCGAAAGGCAGGCAGACGCTAGTGGGATCGGATTTCGGCGATCGTCCGGATCGTCAGCCCTCGCCATAGGGGCAGATCTTGGTAACTCCCGCCAGGCGGCATGGGCACGATGGTTTTCACGACATGGCCGATCTCGTCGGGATCGGACAGCAGAGGGTCAGGCAACCTTGTGCTGAGCCGCGCGGTGAGCGTGGTCTTGTCGGCGCCGAACAGGCCTTCGATCCAGATGGTCAGCGTCCCGATGTATCCGCGCGAGCGTCGGTTATCGGGCGATCCGACGCTGTGAACTGGACGTCGAACTGCCGTTCGGGGCGGATGTGAGAAAAATAGTGGTTCTCCGCCTGATGCCACTGGCGTTCCCAAGGGCCGAGGTCGCCCTCGCGGGCGAGCAGTCTTGCTTCGCGGATCTGTTCGTCAACCGTCACCAGCACGGAAAGGTCGATCAGATCGGCAAGTTCCGGCCGGGCCGAATAGACACCTTCGAGGATGATGGTCAGCATCGGCTCTCGTGTCGTCGGATCGTCGCGAAGCCGTCCGTCGAAAGCGCCCCAGTCGAAGGCCCGCCAACTGGCCGGATTGCCGCCACGCAGGCTCAGCAGGACAGCGCGCTGCCGGGTCCAGTCGATGCAGCCTCGTGCCAGGCTGGCAGGAGGATCGTCGCGCAGGGACGTGCCGCCGGCATAGAAATCGCCGCCCTGGACAAGCACCGCACCTAGTTCCTCGGCAAGGCTTGCGGCCAGCGTCGACTTGCCAGCACCGCTGCGCCCGTCGATGGCGACCGTGAACGGCAGGGCGCTGCGAGCGGACCGCCGGGCAATCAAGGCGCTTAAAGCGGCAAGGTCAGTTGGTTGTTTCGCAGCCAAGATTGTTCTCTTCCGACCGATTCGACACTGCCACAAATCTGTTCCGATGCCCTCTGCCAGACGGGATATATGAACCATCCGTCACTTCCTGTGGGGGTTCGTGCGCTCGATCTCAGCCAGCATGGCGCGGCGCAGGATCGCGTTCATCCGGGTCTGGTAGCCTTTCCCCTGTGATTTGAGCCATGCCAGCACATCGGAATCTACCCGGACCGTGGTCGCGGTCTTGGTGGGTTTGTAGAACGGGTTGCGAATAGCGCTTTTCCAGAAGGCATCTGCCAGCGGGGGAATGTCGCTCGTGTCGATCTGGTCCTCAGACATTGCCGCCAGCGCCTCGATCTCGGCCTTCTGCGCGTCGGTCAGTGGCGGCAGGTTTCGCAGATCAACCTCATAGCGAACGGTTTTGCTCATAGCGTTTCCTTTCCTTCGGGTCGGCCCGACGCGCCGAGATGATGCGGATCACTTCCACGCCGTCCTCGTCGTCCCAGACGGTGTGCGCCACCAGAAGCAGCAGATAGCCTTCCACGAGTCCCAGAGTTTGCCAGCGACATTCCCCATCCTCGACGCGGTCCTGCTCGGTCAGGGCAAATGGGTCAGCGAAGGCGCGGGCGGCAACCTCGAAGCTCACGCGGTGCTTTCGGAGGTTGTTGGCAGCCTTCTCCGGGTCCCATTCGAATCTTAGTTCCATCCGATGACGTTACTACATTTATGTAGTAACGCAATGCGCGGCCGGCAACCTAATCGCTCTTTGCCCGCCGCGCCCCAAGAGGCTGGCAAGGCAGGGGGTCGAGCCGCCACAGTCGGCTTCGGTCAGCCCCCGATCGGGGACAGCCCACCAACTTTTGAAAAGTGGTCAGCTGACCCTCACCCGCAATAGTCGCTCAGGGACAGGGCGGCCGCGCCGGTCTGTGGTGGATGGGCTGGCTCATGACCGGCTACTTACTTTTCGGCGCAGGCTATATCGCCTACATGACCTTCATGATTGCCTGGCTGCGAGAGGCGGGCGGCAGTCCCGAGATGCAGGCTGCCTTTTGGAGCGTGATCGGTCTTGCCGCGATGGCGACACAGTGGATCTGGGGCGCGGTGCTGGACCGGCTACGACATGGACACGGCTTCGGCCTACTGATGATCGTAACCGCATTGGGTGCGCTGCTGCCATTGGCATGGACGGCGCCTGTCGCGATCCTTGCTTCTGCGGCAATCTTCCGCAGTGCGTTCTGTGCCGTGGTGGCGACAACAACCGTGTTCGTGCGCCGAAACATGGCGCGCGCCGACTGGCCAAGGGCGATCGGCGCGCTGACGGTCGCCTTCGGCATTGGGCAGACGCTGGGGCCGCTGGCAACAGGTATCCTGGGCGATCGGGCGGGCGGGATAACGGCCGGGCTGTGGCTGTCGGCGGGGTGGTTAGTTGTGGGTGCGTTGATCGGCGTGTTGCAGCGGGATGCAGCACCGGGAAAAAAAATGAACCCACTACCCTCCCCTCATTGACCGTGAGGCGCATCGCACACGCCGGCTTGCTCGAGCATTGCCAAGTGTCTCGAAACCGACCGTTTGGGCGGAGGTGACAAACCTCTGCCAGAAGGCTTTGCCCGATGCTGACCTCCAGGTGCACCGGGCTCAGAGGTAAGCGGCTCAACTCGCGCCGTCTGAATCGCTGTGGCAGACTGCCTCGATATTCAGCCCATCGGGGTCGAGAATGAACGCCCCGTAATAGCTGGGGTGATACCAGCGAAGGCCGGGCGGGCCATTATCGGCAGCCCCCGCTGTGATGGCTGCGGCATGAAAGGCGTCTACCTGGGACTTGGATTCTGCGGCAAAGGCGATGTGCGTGGCGCCGCCCGTCCGTTGCTTGTCGACCAGCCAGAACACAGGGCGATCGGGGGTTCGTCCAAAGCCGATCATGCGTGTCTTCGACTCGGCCTGTTCGGCCGGCGGACGGAAGAAGACCTTCAAGCCGAGAGGCGCGAGCGCGGCTTCGTAGATGGGGAACGAAGCATCAAGATCGGACACTCCGATGTTCAGGTGGTCGATGATCAGGCTGTCAAAGTCGGCCATGGCCCTAGCTCCTGCAGGTTTGGACCTGTCACGGTTTGGTGCCGCTCCTTTTATCACGTAATGTGCAGCAAAGGAGATGAACCGTGGGCACAGGCAGGACGGATGAATTTCGCAAGGATGCGGTGCGGATCGCGCTGACCAGTGGGCTTTCGCGGCGTCAAGTTGCGGATGATCTGGGGGTCGGGTTGTCGACCTTGAACAAGTGGGTGCATGCCCACCGCGGCACGGATGTCGTCTCGGCCGAGGACCGCGAGCTGGCGCGGGAGAATGAACGGCTTCGGCGCGAGATCCGCATCCTCAAGGAGGAGAGGGACATTCTAAAAAAGCCACCCAGTTCTTCGCGAGCCAAAAGCCGTGAGGTTTCGGTTTGTCGAAGAACAGCGCGGCACGTTCCCGGTCGACCGGCTGTGCCGTGTGATGAATGTCAGCCCGCGCGGCTTGCGGGCCTTCCGCAGCCGCTCGGCCAGCCGCAGGCAGCACATGGACATGGTGGTTCTGGCCCACATCAAGGAGCAGGCGCACCTGAGCGTGGGTAGCTATGGCCGGCCGAGGATGACCGAAGAGTTGAAGGAAGTCGGCTTTGATGTCGGGCACCGCAGGGTCGGGCGACTGATGCGCGAGAACGGGATCCTCGTTGAAAGAACGAGGAAATTCAAAGCGACCACTGACAGCGATCACACGTTCAACATCGCGCCGAACCTGCTGGGCCGTGACTTCACGGCAGAAAGGCCCAATCAGAAATGGGCGGGCGATATCAGCTACATCTGGACCCGTGAGGGTTGGCTGTATCTCGCCGTCATCCTTGATCTGCATTCCCGGCGCGTCATCGGCTGGGCCGTCAGCAACCGCATGAAACGCGATCTGGCGATCCGGGCCTTGAAGATGGCCATCGCCCTGCGGTCCCCGCCTCGGGGCTGCATCTTCCACAGCGATCGCGGCAGCCAATATTGTTCGCATGACTATCAGAAGGTCCTGCGCGAGCATGGGTTCAAGGTGTCGATGAGCGGCAAGGGTAACTGCTATGACAACGCCGCCGTCGAGACCTTCTTCAAGACCATCAAGGCCGAGTTGATCTGGCGGCGCACGTGGGAGACCCGCCGACAGGCTGAAACCGCCATCTTCCAATACATCAACGGCTTCTACAACCCGCGCCGTCGGCATTCAGCATTGGGAGGCACAAGCCCCTTGGCCTTCGAACGCCAAGTGGCCTAGGTCGTGTTGACAAAAGGGATTCACACGTCGCGCTGCTCATGATTCAAGCTGGTATCTGCGATGGAGACCAGCTTGGCACGAGACCTGATGTCGGACGAGGAGTGGCGCTTCTTCGAGGGGTTCATCGTGGGAAGGCGGGCCCCGAACGGTCGCAAACCCATGAACCATCGTATTGTTCTGGATGGAATTTTCTGGATCGCCCGCACGGGTTCTCCGTGGCGTGACCTTCCGGAGGAATTCGGCAAGTGGTCCAGCGTCTACCGCCAGTCCCGCCGCTGGACCCTGGCCGGGCTCTGGGAACACATCCTGGAGGCGCTGAACGAGAGCGGGCTGGTCCCCGACGCCCTGCAGATGATCGACAGCACCGTGGTCCGCGCTCATCATCAGGCAGCGGGCGCTAAAGGGGGACTCCGCGACAAGGTCTTGGCCGCTCGAGGGGTGGCTTCACGACCAAGATCCACCTTCGCGCCAACAGCGCAGGCCTGCCCATGAGGTCGGACATCACGCCGGGTCAGACGTCGGACTATCTGGGCTTCGACCTGGTCATGGACGGCAATCTACCAGAACCCTCTGTGCTGCTGGCGGATCGCGGCCACGATTCTGACAAGGTTCGCAAGACCATGGAGGCGCGCAACGTGGTGTCGGTGATCCCCATGCGCAAGTCTCGCAAGCTGCGCGCGGCCGTCGACAGACCCCTCTACCGGCTGCGCAATCTCGTCGAGAGTTGCTTCAACAAGCTCAAGAATGCCCGCCGGGTCGCAACCCGCTACGACAAGACCGCCGAAAGCTTCCTCGGCTTTATCGACATTACCTCGATCCGCCTCTGGCTCCGCCATTTGTCAACATGACCTAGGATCTGTTGATAAAAGAGAGTCACGGGACGGGCTGATCGTGACTCAAGCTGGCGTCTCCGATGGAGACCAGCTTGGCACGAGATCTGATCTGGGAGGAGAAATGAGCCGTCGATGAGCCCTTCATCCGGGCCGCCCGCGCTGCACATGGACGAATTCCACGAAGGCTTGTAGACGCTCACGAAGGAAAGCGGCGGTTTGCGGATCGGAGATGCGGGGCGTGTCCACCGCCAACTTTTCGGGCACTCGGGCGATCTGGATTTCCGGTCGCGCCAGAATCCGGCAATCGAGCGAGTGCAGGACGTTGCGAATCGGCGCATGGGCCCGTGCGCCCCCCAGCAGACCGGGCGAGGCGGTGACGATCAGCACTGGCAGATCCTTGAGCGGCATGGGATGCAGCCGTGACAGCCAGTCCAGCGCATTCTTCAGCACGCCCGGGATCGACCAGTTGTATTCCGGGCTGACCAGCACCAGCCCGTCCTGTTCTGCAAGGGCCTGCGACAGATTAGCGACCGACTGCGGCACGCCGTCAGCCAGCAGATCCTGATCGAAATGCGGGAGCAGGCCGACCGAAGGCAATTCCGAAATTCGGGCATCCTCCGGTATCAGATCCGCAACCGCGAGGGCGACGCGCCGGCTGTAGGATTCGGCGCGCAGACTGCCGGTCAGTGTTCCCAGCCGGGTGACAGATGCAACCATTGCGTATTCTCTCCTGCCCCGACCCCTTGGCTGGCCGAGCGTTACAGACGGAACTCAAGGAATATGATGTCCGCGGCCAACCACGTTCACATCGTTGCGGCAATCTTTGGCGGGGCGGATGCGGTATCACTGAACAGGTGGCCGCCGGTTTCGATGACGTTGACGGTCGTCTCGCGGATATGGCGCTCGATCAGGTCGAGGGTTTCGGGCAGGCGGTCAAGGGCGCTGTCCATGATCGCCTTGTGCTCGGTCGCCTTCGGGCGCCATTTCGTGCGGAAGGCTGCTGAAATCCGACGGTATCGGTGCGACCGCTCGAACAGTTTGTGGCGGATTTCCTGAAGGATCGGCGACCGGCCGGCCTGGACCAGTGCCAGATGGAAATCTCCGTGCAGTTTCGCCCATTCGGGACTGCTGTAGAAGTGCGCACCCAGACGCGATTGTGCGCGGTCCATGCGATAAAAGCTGGACAGGATCGCCGCCTCCCAGGCGTCGTCGCCGTAGATCATCGACAGTCGCAACAACTCGCGCTCGATCAGGACGCGGCTGTTGGTCAGATCCTCCAGATCGGCGATCGAAACCGGCGCCACGACAAAGCCGCGCTGACCTTCGGATACAACGAGCTGTTCGGCGGTCAGCCGAGACAGCGCCTCGCGCAGAGTCGAGAAGCTGACCTCGTAGCGTTCGCGCATCGCCTCGAAACGCAGCTTCTCGCCGGGTTGCAAGGCGCAACTCAGAATATCCTCGCGCAATCGTTGGAGAACATCCCCCGCCCGCGTTTCACCCTTTGCACTTACGACATCCATCACCGATCCCATATTCCGCACGACGGATCACTGAGATCCTTTCGGTCAGCAATAGGACAATCCAGAAATTTTCGCAAATCAAGACTTGCGTTCGTCGTTATAATTCCGAAAATCTGGTGCCAGCCCGTGACCGACCTATGCCCCCTCCAGATGCAGGCGAAGCTGCACAATCAGGGCGCGCACCTCGGCGTCCGAGCCAGCAGCACCGAACACCACGCGGTCGGGGCGGACCAGCACGGCCATCGCGTCATGGCGGCGCAGCCAGTCTCGGAAGATCCCGTCCCGCTCGACGATGCCGGCGCCCTGCCCGCTCGCGATCCGGTGGATGGCGATACCAAGATCATTCGCTGCCCGTGCGGTCTCGTCCGAAAGCACGGCATCGCCGCCAACCAGCAGGTGAAAGCCGCCGCCCAGAACATCGTCCAGACGTGCCTCGCCTTCGGGCGTCGTCACCACGGGTTGCGGGGACGGGCCGCCGGCGCTGGCCAGCACGGTCCCGTCATCCGCCCGCCCCACGATGCCATCGGCGATCGCGGGGAACAGATTCTGGCGAATTACCAGACCTTGACCTCTGTCAACCTCTGCCGCCATCCGTTCGTCGCGGGCAGCCGCCTCCGCGGGATCAAGCTCGCAGATGATGCGCCCCAGCCCCTTGGTGATCGAGATCACCTCATGCACCAGCGGCCTCCGCTCGGCCTCATAGCTGTCGAGCAGCGCCTCGGGTCGCCCGTCGCGCAGCACGGCGGCCAGTTTCCAAGCCAAGTTCACGCTGTCCTTGATGCCCTGCACCATGCCCTGCGCCAAGAAAGGCGGCGTCATGTGGCAGGCATCGCCGGCTAGGAACACCTTGCCCCGCCGCCATTCCCGCGCGACCAGCGCGTGAAAGCGATAGGTCGCCGAACGCCAGATCCGCGCCTCGCCAGGCTTCAGCCAAGGCGAGAGGAACTGCCAGATCCGGGCCTGGGTGTTGACCTCCTCACGGGTTTCGCCGGGCAGGATCATGAACTCCCACCGGCGCAGGTTCCGGGGGCCGACGACATGGGTATGCGGGCGTAGCGGATCGCAATACTGGATGTTGATGTCCGGCAGGTTTTCGACCGTTGAATCAAGCAGCATGTCTATGACCAGCCAGGGCTCGTCGAACACCAGATCCTCGAAGGCGATATCCAGTGCTTGACGCACGAAGCTGTTGCCGCCATCGCAGCCGACCACGAAATGCGGGCGAACCGTGTCGGTCTGGCCGGTCCCGATATCGCGCAGGGTCAGTTCGGGGGCATCGACCGGGCCGAGCGCGACCAGTTCGGTTGATGTGCGCAGCGTGACGCCCGGCGCGGTGCCAGCTTGGGCCCGCAGGCAGGCTTCCAGTTCCGGCTGGTTGAAGGTCAAATAGGGTGGCCAAGCCAGCGGCCACGGTTCTGCCGGTGATTCGAGCCGCCGCAGCAGCCGTCCATCGGCCGTGCGGTATTCCGAGGCCCGATAGACCCCGACGCTGGGCTCCAGCGCCTCGGCGATGCCGATTTGCTGGAACACGCGCATCACTTCATGATCCATTCCCATCGCGCGCGGCAGGGCATAGATCCCGGCGGCGGCATCAACACCTAGCACGGAAAGGCCGTTCTGGGCCAGCAAATTGCACAGGGTTATTCCGACAGGACCGAGGCCGATCACCGCGACGTCGCAGTCGTATCCGGTGGTGCTACCTGTAAGGACGGGGTGGGGCATGCATCTCTCCTCCAACAATGCGCGCGGGGGATTTCTACTGTAATTGACGAAATAATGCAAGTATTACGAAATTTCTATCGGCAGGCAGAAGGCGATGCTTAGGCGACGGCCGCCGGTGCCGGTAACATGCTGCCGCGCGCGGTCCATCATCCCGGCGTCAAGGCCGGCTTGCGGGGGAACTCCTGTTTTACATGGCCCTTACTGGCAGCCGGCCATCTGGCGCCAGCGTCATCAAGGTTCGCGAGGATGGTGCCTCACCTCGTCACACCTAGATCGCCCCGCCACCGGCAAGGCAGGACCACAGGTCCGGGATGCGCGGCACTGCCCCTTCGTCGCGGGCGCGACGGCGACTTGCCCGGTGGGGGGCTTACCGGGCAGTTTCGAATCGGAACGCGTGTGCGAAATTGATTGACATTTACGAAAATAATGTAATTTGTCTGACGTCGGCTGCGGATGATGCGCGGCCCTGAGCGGGGAGGATCACATGACGTTCCAAGAATTTCGCAGAATCGCGGCGATGGTTGGCACCGCCATCCTGGGCGCGGGCCTGATATCGGCGGCGGCCGCACAGGATGTGCAGTTGCGCCTGCATCAGTTCCTGCCTGCACAGGCAACATTGCCGACACAGGTCCTCAAGCCTTGGGCGACGGAGCTGGAGGAAGCCAGTAATGGCCGTATCCGGATCACCCATTTCGATTCGATGTCGATGGGCGGGCGGCCGCAGGATTTGCTCGACCAGGCGCGCGACGGCATCGCCGATATCAGCATGGCGATCATCGGCTATACGCCCGGCCGCTTTCCGCGCAGCGAGGTGTTCGAGTTGCCATTCATCATGGCTGGCCCAGAGCCGACCGCCCGCGCGTTCTGGGATCTGGTCGAAAGCGATCTTCAGGACGGCGAGTTCCGCGACCTTAAGGTGCTGGCGGTCTGGACCCACGGCCCGGGCGCGATACACGGCACCAAGCCCGTGCGCAGCCTTGAGGACATGCAAGGGCAGAAGCTGCGCGGTCCGACCCGGCTGATCAACGACCTGCTGGAGGAGTTGAAGGCCGTGCCGGTTGCCATCTCGCTGCCGGAGACGGCCGAATCGCTGTCCAAGGGGGTGATCGACGGCACCGTGATTTCTTGGGAGGTGGTGCCCTCGCTGCGACTGGCGGAATTGGTCGACTACCACACCGATTTCGCCGGTGCCGAGGCGCTTTATACTACGGCGATTATCCTGGTCATGAATCGCGCCCGCTATGACGCGCTGCCCGACGACCTCAAGGCGATCCTCGACGCGCATACCGGTGCCGACTTGAGCGCCCGCGCAGCTGTCAGCATGGCCGAGCATGACGACTTGGGTCGCGAGGCTGCCCGTGCCGCCGGCAACGAAATCATTTTGCTGGACGAGGCCGAGGTCGCGCGCTGGAAGGCGGCCGCGCAACCGGTCTATGACCGTTGGTTCGCCGAGATGGAACGACGCGATATCGACGGCTCGGCGCTGGTCGAACAGGTGCGTGGCCTGATCGCCTCGCATCAGCCCTGAGCAGGCCTGCGGCCGGGACGTGACATCATGAGCTTTCGGAAACTTGACAAATGGGCGCATGCCATAGCGGCGTTCCTCGCCCTGCTTGGCGGAGCGGGGCTGCTGGCGGTGGTCGTCGTGACCTGCGTCAGCGTGATCGGCAGGGCCATCACGCCATTCGGCCCGGTGCGCGGCGATTTCGAGATCGTCGAGATCGGTGCCGGCTTCGCGATCTTCTGCTTTCTGCCCTGGTGCCACCTGCTGCGCGCCAATGCCACCGTTGATCTGTTTGAGGCCAGCTTCGGCGACCGGCTGAACCGGGTGCAGAACCTTGCGGGCGATCTGCTGATGCTGGTTTTCGCGGCGGTGATCCTGTGGCGGATGTGGGTCGGCATGGGCGAAAAGCTGGCTTATCGCGAGACCACGATCATTTTGCAGTTCCCGGTCTGGATGACATATGCGCTGTGCATGGTCGGCGCGGTCGGGCTGGTGATTGTGTCGGTGTTCACGGTAGTCAAATCCACCTTCAAGCTGGGAGGGGGGTGAGATGGACCCGTTTCTGATCGGCCTGCTGTCGTTCCCCGTCCTGCTGGCGCTGATCTTCCTGCGCATCCCGATCGGCCTCGCCATGCTGGCGGTCGGCTTAGCCGGCAACTGGCTCGTGATCGGCAGCCCGATGGTGATCCTGAACCAGCTGAAAAGCCAGCCGGTAGGTACATTCTCCAGCTATTCGCTGTCTATCGTGCCGATGTTCCTGCTGATGGGGCAATTTGCCACGATCAGCGGCATGTCGGCGGCGCTGTTTCGCGCCGCAGAGGCCTGGATCGGCCATCGCAAGGGTGGGGTGGCGATGGCCGCCATCGGCGCCTGCGCGGGTTTCGGTGCGATCTGCGGCTCTTCGATGGCAACGGCGGCGACGATGGGGCAGGCTGCCCTGCCGCAATTGCGCAAATACGGTTATTCCAACGCGCTGGCGGGTGGAACGCTGGCCGCCGGCGGCACACTGGGCGTGCTGATTCCGCCTTCGGTCATTCTGGTAATCTATGCGATCCTGACCGAACAGAACATCGCCAAGCTGTTCATGGCGGCCCTGATTCCGGGCATTCTAGCGGCGGTAGGCTACATGGTCGCGATCCGCCTCTATGTCGGTCTTTATCCCGCCTCGGCAAGGTCGCGCCACCGCGCGGCGATGGCAGAGCGCTGTCAGTCGCTGCGCGACACTCTGCCGGTGCTGGGCGTGTTCGTGCTGGTGGTGGGCGGCATCTATACCGGCATATTCACCCCGACCGAGGCCGCAGCGATCGGTGCAGCGCTGACCGGGATTCTCGCCTTGCTCTCCGGCAGCCTCGGGCTTGGCGCATTGCGGATCGCGATTCTGGATGTCGGGCGGACTACGGCGATGATCTTCATCATCATTCTGGGCGCCGCCGTCTTCAACAACTTTCTGGCGCTGGCGCAGGTGCCCCAGAGCATCGCGATGATGATCGGCGAGATCGGCCTGAGCCCATGGTTCGTGCTGACGATCATTCTGTTGCTGTATCTGGTGCTGGGCTGCGTGATGGACAGCCTCGCGATGATCCTGCTGACGGTGCCGATCTTCTTTCCGATCCTGTCGGGGATGGATTTCGGCATGGGGGCTGAGGATTTCGCCCTGTGGTTCGGGATTCTGGTCCTTATCGTGGTCGAGGTAGGGCTGATTACGCCCCCAGTCGGGATGAACCTCTTCGTCATCAAGGCGATGGCGCCGGAGATCACGATGGCGGAGATGTTTCGCGGCGCCCTGCCCTTTGTCATGACCGATATGGTCCGGGTCGTGGTGCTGGTGATGTTCCCCTCGATCACCCTCGGCCTCGTCTGGTTGTTCTATTGATTGCCGGGCGGGCCGCCTGGCCCGCCCGCAAGTTCTCGCGACATGAAGGAGCCACCCATGAAGCTTGTCTGTTTTCGCGTGCGCGGCGAGGTCCGCCACGGCGTCCTGCGCGATGGCGTCATCCACGAGATCGCCACCGATCCAGAGGACCGGCAGGCGGTCTCTAGGATTCTGGCTGCGCCGAACACGGCGCAGGAGACCGACCGTGCCTTCGATCCGGCCGAGGTGACATTTCTGCCGCCGATCCCCGCTCCGGGCAAGATCTTCTGCGTCGCCACCAATTTTCGCGAGCCGGCCAATGCGGGCAAGCCGCTGCCGGAGCATCCGCTGCTGTTCACCCGGTTCGCCGACAGTCTCGTCGGCCATGACCAGCCACTGCGCAAACCCGACGAGAGCCAGTGTTATGATTTCGAAGGCGAGCTGGCGGCGGTGATCGGCCGGCCCGGCTTTTGCATTCCGCGTGACCGGGCGCAGGATCACATCGCAGGCTATGCCTGTTTCAACGATGGTAGTGTTCGCGACTGGCAGAAGCATTCGACCCAGTTCACGCCGGGCAAGAATTTCCTCGCCTCGGGCAGCTTCGGCCCGGCGCTGGTCACCCCCGATGAATTTGGGGATTTCGGCACGTTGCGCTTGGAGACGCGCGTGAATGGCGAGGTCATGCAGTCGATCAGCATGGCGGCGATGATCTTCGACGTGGCTTGGCTGGTCGCCTATATCTCGACCTTCGCGCCGCTGGCGCCAGGCGACGTGATCATCACCGGCACGCCTTCGGGCTTTGGCTCCAGCCGCAAGCCACAGTGTTTCCTTGCGCCTGGCGATGTTGTCGAGGTCGAGATTTCCGGCCTGGGCCTCTTGCGCAACCGGGTCGAGGCCGCCAAAAATTTCGTAACAGAAAATAATTTCGAAAATAGTTGTCATCGCCAGATCATCGCTGTATGAGCAGGCGAGAGGATCAAAACCTGGGAGGGCTTGCGATGTCGCATCTTGTCTTTGCGCTCGGCCATATCAAACTGAACACCAACCGCATGGAGGACATGCTGCGCGATTCCACCGAGATTCTCGGTCTGCGGGTCAGCGGCGAGGCCGAAGGCCAAGTCTGGCTCAGCGCGAACGGCCGCGCGGCCGAGCTGGTGCTGGTCGAGGCGGCGGAAAACAACACCAACACCATCGGGCTGGAGGCCCTGACCGCCGAAATGGTGGCCGAGGCCCGGTCACGAGTCGAGGCGGCAGGCTGCCGCATCGTCAGCGACGCGCCCAGCCTGTCCTGCATGGATGCCGGCGTGACCTTCGATACGCCCGAGGGGCTGCGCTTTGAAATCCACACGCCGACGCGCGACGACATGTATTACCCGCGCCATGACAGCCACGGCGTCGGGCCGCGCCGTCTCGATCATGCCAACCTGCTGTCGCCGGACCCGGTGGCGACGCGCCGTCAGCTGACCGAGATCGCCGGCATGCAGCTCTCCGAGCGGATGGTGAATGACGGGCTATCCTGGATGTATGGCGGCAACCGCCAGCACCATATTCTGGGTGTCGTCAAAAGCCATGCGCCGGGCCTGCACCACTATTCATTCGAGTTCCCGGAGTTCAACATGTATTGCCGGTTGGGCGATATCCTCGACCGTCACGACCGGCAGATGCTGTGGGGACCGGGTCGGCATCGGCCGGGCGACAACACCTATTCCTATTATGTCGACTCGGCAGGTTGCATCGTCGAATGCTCGGGGCCGATGGCATTGGTGGCCGATGATGCGAACTTCGAGCCGCGCATAATCACCAACCTCGCCCGCCCCGGGAACGTGCGCGACATGAACGTATGGGGCACCCCCGCCCCGGTAGAATGGCGCGAGCATTTCTTCCCTTTCCAGGCACTTTGAGGCGATCATGCGGGGCAATCTGGTTGCAGGCGAATGGACGGCCGGCCGGCCGGTGCCGAATGTCAACCCCTCAGATCTGTCAGACATGATCGGCGATTATGCGGCGGGCGATGCAGCTCAGGTCGCTGATGCCATAGCCGCCGCGCGAAACGCACTGGAGACGTGGGCGTTTTCGCCCCCGCTGCAGCGCCATGCGATTCTGTCGGCCACGGCGCGCGAACTGGCGGCGAGGCGCGAGGAACTGGGCCGGCTGCTGGCGCGTGAAGAGGGCAAGACCCTAGCCGAGGCCATGGGCGAGGTGGCCCGCGCCGCCCAGATCTTCGACTTTTTCGCCGGCGAGACACTGCGCCTCTCGGGTCAGACCGGTGCCTCGACCCGTCCTGGGCTCGAGGTTTCCGTCACCCGCGAACCGGCGGGCGTCGTCGGGCTGATCACGCCGTGGAACTTTCCTATTGCCATTCCGGCCTGGAAGATCGCCCCCGCGCTTGCCTGGGGCAATACGGTGGTGTTCAAACCTGCCTCACTGGTGCCGGGTTCGGCTTGGGCACTGGTCGATATCCTGCACCGTGCAGGGGTGCCCGCAGGCGTTGTCAATCTCGTGATGGGCGGCGGTAGTACGGTCGGTCAGGCGCTGATCGAGGGTGATCTGGATGCCATCAGCTTTACCGGATCTACCGGAATCGGGGCGCAGATCGCGGCAGCTTCGGCCGCACGGTTGCGGCGGTTCCAACTGGAAATGGGCGGCAAGAACCCGCTGGTGGTGCTGGATGACGCCGATCTCGACAAGGCAGTAAATGCAGCACTTGATGGCTCGTTCTTCTCGACCGGCCAGCGATGCACCGCCAGTTCCCGGCTGATCGTCACCGAGGGCATCCACGACCGCTTTGTTGCGGCGCTGTTGGAGCGCGTCGCGGCTTTGCGCGTTGGCCACTCGTTAGACCCCGACACCCAGATCGGTCCGGTGGTCGATGGTGGTCAACTGGAATCGAACCTTAATTATGTCGCCATTGGCCAGGCGCAGGGCGCCCGGCTGGTGATCGGCGGCGGGCGGTTGGCGCGTCCAACGGAGGGCTATTTCCAGCAACCCGCCCTGTTTACCGAAGTCACGAACAATATGCGCATCGCGCGCGAGGAGATCTTCGGCCCGATCGCCGCCGTGATCCGGGTGCGCGACTATGAGGAAGCGCTACACATCGCCAACGACACTGCTTTCGGTCTGGTCTCTGGCATCTGTACGACCAGTCTAACACACGCCAGCCACTTCCGCCGCCATTCGGCCGCTGGGATGGTGATGGTCAATCTGCCAACCGCGGGCGTGGATTTCCACGTGCCATTCGGCGGGCGCAAGGGGTCGAGCTTTGGCCCTCGCGAACAGGGCGCCTATGCCCGCGAATTCTACACCTCGACCAAGACCACCTACGTCGACGCCAGTTGAGCCAGGAGATAACAAACCATGCAGGAACAGATCACTTTCGAATCCGACGGGCTCACGCTTTCGGGCGTCATCCATGTCCCAGATGGCTATAACGGCCAGCCGTTGCCCGCCTTTATTGTCTGCCACGGTTTCGTGGGGTCCAAGGACGAAAGCCATGCCCAGATCCAAGCCGAGATGATGGAGGGTTTCGGCTATGTCGCGCTGCGCTTCGACTTTCGCGCCTGCGGCGAGTCTGAGGGCGAGCGCGCGCAGGTCCGCTGCATGGACCAGGTGGCCGATGCCAAGAACGCGCTGACCTGGCTGGCAAAACGCCCCGAGGTGGACAGTACCCGCATCGGCATCACCGGTCACAGCTTCGGCGCCGCCGTCTCGGTCTATACCGCTGGCGTAGACGAGCGCGTGGCCTGCTGTCTGGCCTCCTGCGGCTGGGGCGATGGCGAGCGCAAGTTCCGCGGCCAGCACCCAACGCCGGAGGCTTGGGCGAAGTTCACTGGCCTGCTGGAACAGGGCCGCGCCCACAAGCAGGCGACCGGCGAAAGCATGTGGATGTCGCGCTTTGACGCCGTGCCGATTCCCGAGGCGCTGCGCGAGAACCTGTCGCCCAAGGCGATCATGGAAATCCCGGTGGAAACCGCCTGGTCGATGATGAATTTCCGCGCCGATGACGTGGTGGCCAATATCGCGCCGCGCCCGCTGCTGTTGTTCCATACCGCCCATGACACGATCACGCCCACCATCGAATCCGTGCGCATGTTCGAAAAGGCCGGCCAGCCGACCGAGTTGATCCTGGTCGATACCACCGCCCATTTCCCGCTGGCGCCCGGCGATGCGCCGCGCACGAAGGCGATCATGAAGGGCTGGCTCGACAAGTTCTTCCCCTCGCCGCTCGCAACCTGAGGAGGCCCGGATGCCGAGGATTTCCGCCGACCGGCTCAAGGCGTTTGCCATCGACCTGCTCTGCGCGGGTGGGTTTACCGATAATGATGCCAGACAGACCGCCGATCTGTTGGTCTGGGCCAATCTGCGCGGCACCGACAGCCACGGCGTGCTGCGCATCCCCCGCTATGTCGAGATGATCGAACAGGGGGTGCTGGCCTCGGGCAGTGAGGTGGTGATGGCGCATGAATTCGGTGCCGTGGCGGTGCTGGAGGGTGGCAAATGCCCCGGCTCGGTTGGCATGAATGCCGCCACCGACCGGGCCGATATGCTGGCGCGGCGCTTCGGCATCGGCTGGTGCGCGGTCCGCGCCATCAGCCATGCCGGGGCGATCGGCTATTTCGCCGGGGAGCTTGCGGCGCGCGGACTGGTCGGCATCGTCATGTCGGCCTCGAAACCGTTGATGAGCTATCACGGTGCTAAAGGCGAGGCGCTGTCCACTAATCCGCTGGCGATCGCCGCGCCGGTCCTGAACGGCCAGCCGGTTGTGCTGGACATGTCCACCGCCGCCGTTGCACTTGGCAAGATCATGGCCGCGAAAGACGCCGGAAAGCCGATCCCGAAGGGTTGGGCCATCGACGCAAATGGCGCGGAAACGACCGATCCAGCACAGGTCGCGGCCTTGTTGCCGATGGCCGGGGCCAAGGGGTCCGGCCTGTCGTTGATGATCGAGGTGCTGACCTCGGTCATGGCCGGTAACGCGGTGATCGGGCCGGTGCTGCTGGGCCGCAAGAAGGGCGGGTTCAACGGCACGGTGATCGCCATCGACCCGGCGGCCTTCGGCCCACGGGAGGACTTCGACAGCGCGATGACCGATCTGGTGAAGGCGATCCGGGCGCTCGATCCGGCCGAAAGCGTGGATCAGGTCATGCTGCCCGGAGAACGCGGTGCGCGGACCGCGCAGCAACGCGCCGAGACCGGCATTGCGCTGGCTGAGGGCACGGTCAGGCGGCTGGCCGACCTTGCCGGGCGGCTTGGCGTCGCGGTTCCCCCGGAGCTGGCATGACGCCGGCTGAACTTGAGGCCATCATGCACTCGCGAGAATCCACCTCGTCGCGGAGCGACAAGGTGGGGCGGCGGTCATCAACCTCTTGCCCTCGCGGCAAGCACCAGACTATCTGATAAAATTACGATAATAATTTTATTTTCGTAATTTTATGGTAAAGCCAACCTATCCACAGACGAATCGGGCAACCCTGCCCGACCCCAGACAGCCACGAGGGAGGATCGTATGGGTGCGACTGCAAGGACCGGGACTGCTCCGGCCATCCCGAAAACCATGAAGGCGGCGCGGATGCACGAGATCGGCGCGCCGCTGGTCATTGAGGATCTGCCGGTTCCGGTGCCAGGCTCGATGGATGTGCTGGTGCGTGTGCGTTCCTGCGGGATCGTGCCGAACTTGGGCAATATCCTGTCCCACTGGCCGACCTGGTTCCCGCATTTGCCGCAACCGCCGCTGCCGGCGATCTTCGGCCTCGACCCCACCGGCGAGGTCGTGGCGGTCGGCGATCAAGTCCACAATATACGGGTCGGTGAACGGGTCTATGTGAACCCCGGCCGTTCCTGCGGAAGCTGCCGCCACTGCCGGCGCGGCGACGGTCTGGCCTGCCAGCATTATGCGTTTCAGGGCTATTTCGGCTTCAGTCGGCATGCGTTGCAGACCCTACGTGACTATAACACCGCCGGACTTGGTGAATACATGACTGCGCCGGCCTCGGCCATCGTCAGCCTGCCAGACAACATCAGCTTCGATCAGGCCGCACGGCTGGGTTATATGGGCACCGGCTATTCCGCGCTGAAGAAGGCGGGCGTCGGACCGACGGATACCATTCTAGTGAATGGCATCTCCGGCACGCTGGGCATCAGTTGCGCGATCTTCGGCCTTGCGCTGGGAGCGAAGAAGATCCTCGGCACCGGCCGCGACAAGGCGCTGCTTGAGGAGATCAAGGCCCTCGCGCCCTCGCGGATCGAGGTGCATTCGATCAATGACGGGCCGGTGAATAGCTGGGCGCGGAGCTTTACCCACAACGGCGAGGGGGTCGATGCCTTCATCGACTGCAACGGGCCGGGCGCCGAGCATGAGACCTTCCGTGAGGGGGTGAATGCGCTGCGGCGCGGCGGGGCCATTGTCGATATCGGTGCGATTGCCGGCCCGGTCGAGTTGGATATCCATTACCTGATGGACAACAACATGCGCCTTTATGGTTCGGCTTGGTTCACGACCCATGAGGGCCAGGAAATGGCCGACATGGTCGGCAGCGGGGTGGTGGATTTCTCGATCCTCGAAACCCAGGCATCGCCGCTGGACAAGGTGAACGAGGCGATCTCGGGCATCGCCGCCCGGCATGGCGGGTTCTCGAACTTTGTGATCCATCCTTGACGGCCAAATTGTCGTCCCAACCGGGGCGGCAGCAATTCAACGGGAGGAAAGCCATGAAAATCAGGCGTGTCGTCACCGGCAAGAATGCCGCAGGAAAGTCCGTGCTCGTCAGCGACGGTCCGTCCCCGCGTGAGCGAGTGTTGCAACATGTCCCCGGCTTCGTCTGTTCGCCGCTCTGGCTGCTGGGCGCGGCGCCGGTTCTGAACCAGCCCCCGCAGGAGACGATGCGGGGCGTCGGCTCATTGATAGCGCCGCCGGGCGGGGGCTGTTTCCTGGTGATCACCTTCCCGCCGGATTCGGTGATGCAGGCGCCGGATTTCAATCCGGGACTGGCCTTCCCGGAACATGCCGCCGCCGCTCCCGGCATCGCCGAAACCTTCGAGCCGGACAATCCCGGCATGCACCAAACCCCGACGCTAGATTATGTGACCGTGATCAGCGGCGAAATCGTGTTGGAACTTGATGACGGGGTGACGGTGACATTGCGCCAAGGCGATACCGTGGTCCAACACGGCGCCCGGCACGCTTGGCGCAACCCCGGCACCGCCCCGGCAGTAATTTCGGTGGTAATGCTGGGCGCGCGCAAGACCTGATCCCCGCCTTCCCACACGTCGGGATACTCGGGCCGGGCTGTGGGCCTCCGTACTCCCCCCAACGCGCGGTTTCACACCCCGGCAGCACATACCCAAACTAGGCGGCGCAAACCTGACCCCCGTCGGCGAGGATTTTGCGGTTATGGTCAGGCTCATCTCGGAAGCCAGCACCGCGCTCTAGTCCCGTCCGCGCAGCGGACGTGATCCGAGCCGGTTGTCCATCCGGCAAGAGCTCGACCTTGGGAGGATCACAGGCGGGCTTGCAGGCTGTAAGCGAGACGTTACGGATCGAGCGTCAGCCTGTGGGCAACTGGCCCCGAAAATCATGTCTGCGCTTTGCGCAGCCCGCTTTCTTTCATCCCGCTTCATGTGGAACGATTCTGGGCTTGCCACAAACCCTGTTCCTATTCCTCCGTACGTTTCCGCTGTCTAAACGGAGAACATGGTTTTTCAGCCCAGAAGAGAGGTGAGGTCTCGTGCGCCATGCAGGACGCGTATCTCTTGATGCCGCGCAGAGCGGCGATGCGCCCTTCGATGTAGGCGAGGTCATCGAGCAGTTCTTCGAGCAGCACCCGCATGGTGGGGGTCAGATCATTCTCCGCATTGGCCAGGTGCCGCCAGATGTCTGAATGGAAACCGCCAGCACCGACCCGCATCGCCAGTCCGTATTCGAGGCAGAATGCGCGCGCCTGGTTCATCAGCGCTGTCCGCTGCCCGACGAGACGGTCGCGGATGCGATGCAGAGCTTGTAGGTCGACCTGCTCGGGCGTCCGCACTTCCACAAAGCGCATTGTCGGTCGCGTAACGGCTTCGGCGATCGCGGCCGCGTCCACGGTGTCGGTCTTGTTCGATTTGACGTAAGGCTTCACGAAGCGCGCAGGGATGGGCGAAGGCGAGTGCTTCACGATAAGCGGCTTGCAGCGAGTCCAGATCGTCGCGGGGGCAGGTCCAGCTTTTTTCGGTGAAGGGTTGGGACACGGCACCGGCAACTATCGCGCTGATGCGAAAACCACTTTGGACCGGCCCGAAAACGAGGGTCACGCGGGGTGCGCCTGATCGGATCGTGCGCTTCACGATGCGGCCTCTGGGGCGGTTTCATCGGTCAAGTAGATAGCGCCGGGCGGCAAGCCTTGGGCAACGCCCGCGTAACCGCGCAACCCTTCGTCCCGGGTTTCGAAAGCCCCGCATGATGCCGGGTCAACGCGGTCACCCAGCAGATAGTAACCGGGCCGGTGCGTCAGAACGATTTCCAGCGGTTCGGAGCGCATAACCGCCGTCAGGCTTTCAACCAAGTTTGTATTCAGCGATTGGCGGCCCAGCGCGGCGCGCAGCCTGAAGTATTCCCGTAGCGGGGCGGGCCATCGCAGGGCGAATTGAGCGGATTCGATCATAAAAGGATTCCTTCGGTTCGTCTGCGATCAAGGTAAGATTATTCTGGAAGCAATTCAAGTGCGCTTCCTGCTTCCTTTGGGGATCATACTGGCGGCGGTTGACCGTCGATAAATCCCGGCAGATGGTCGGGCATGAGCGAATCAACCAAACAAGTTTCCCTGCGCCTGCCTGCGGCGCTGCACCGGCAGTTGCAGCAATTGGCGGATGCCAATGATCGCAGCATCACAAGCGAAATTTTCGCCCGCGTGGCATCGACCTTGCCCGGCGGAAGGCCGTTGGCCGAAGTCGCTGGCAGCGCCGCCGAATGGGTGGCGCAGTCGAAAGCGACGGAAAGCGTGCTGGGGACCGCAGAAGATCGGTTGCGGGTGCTGGAAGCAAAGGCGCTTTCGCTGGAAGCAAGGCTTTCGGCGCTGGAAAGCCAAGGGGCGGCTAAAGGCCGGTTGACCTCGCTGGAAGCTGCGCCAGCGGAAAAGCCTAAATCGAGGCGCATCCGGTTGCCGAAAGTAAAGCCCTGACCGGACCTTTTTGGCGGCTGTGAAATCAATTTCACAGGGATCGGAAACCCTGCGGGCCGCTGGGTCGGGATTGTTCACCAGATACTAGGGCGAAGGGCGGGCGGGGTTCGTCGGCCCTTGGATGTGCGCTGAACGCCCCTGATTGGGCCACAGAGCGGCGTTAGGAGGTCTTTAGGTGGCAGCATAACCGAAAGACGTTAAGGCCCGCTGGCGGGCCTCTGCGGGCCTCTGACGGGCATTGCCGGATTCGAGGGCAGTTGATAATCTGGGCTGGTCGGGCGCGGGGGGCGCTGGGCGGGTTTGAAGCTCGGGCCGCTTGCAGGTTGATCCCCGTGCTTCGCCCCCCAGCGCCTTCAGCCCGACAGATCAGTCGCCATCATCATCATCATCATCATCGGGGATTTGATCCAAGTCACCCGGTTCCCACGCGAAGCGGGACGGGCGTTCGGGCAAATTCAGATCAGCGGAACCGTCATCCCCCAGCAAGGCCCGAAGGCCCGGATAGCCCCGGTCGATCAAATTGCTTCAATAGCCTTTCGCCCGAAGGCGGGCCAGCAAGGCACGGGCATCATAGGTCTGGCCCGTGAGTTCAGAGGCATAGAGGATCGGGACTGCTGGATCGTCGGTCATGGCGGGCCGTGGGGTTCGGGGCGGCGGGCAGCCTGCCCAGCGCCGGGCTGATCGGCAAGGGGCTGACCGTGGGCGGGGGTTTTGAGCGAATCCTAACCTTGTCCCCTTCTATCCCCTCGAAACCCCTTCGAAAACCTGTCCGTCAAAAGTCGCACCCGTAGCGAGCGCAGCGAGCGGCGGGGGCATCCTTCATCTTCTTTCATCCTGATAGCTTGAGATCAAAACGTAGTTTTGAGCGAAAGCCTTTCTCCTGTGATAAAAAGAAGATAAAGGATTGCATATGGAATAAGATATGGTTTCGCTCAAAACTCGGGCGGGGGTGTCCGAACCGCCCTTGAGGGGGCTTCCGCTCAATTCGATTTGCCCCAGCCGAAGGCTTGTGCGGTCTGCGCCACCTTCGCCTTTTTGACCTTTGGCAACATGACTTCCTTGAAGCCGATCAGGGTCGGGCTGGGCTTCTGCCCCGAAGGGTCAGTCAGTTCGGATTGCAGGTCCATCTGATAGAGTTCAACCGCGACGGCCCAGTATTTGCGAATCGTCGGGATGTGCGGATAGCTGTGATGCAGGTATTTGACGGTTTCGCCCGCATCTTCCGCTAGGTTCTGGACCGCAACGACAAGGCTTTTGAAGCTGGACCAGTTATGCAGGACGTGCTGAAAAATCAGCACTTCATGCCCAGCGGGCAGGTCATCAGCCAAGCCGCAAAGGAGCCGGAAAAGGCTGGGGGAAAGTCGGTTGTCATCGCCCGCCAGATGATGCCCGGTGGCCTTGTTGAAAACTGTTACCATTTTGCTGGCAAGTTTTTTCGAGGGCAGTTTGATCGGGGCTGCGCCTTCATCGGCCACGCGGATCAGCAACCGCTTTCCGTTCGTTTGGGGGTCCAGCGTGTATTCTCTGACGATAGGCGGTTTCGCGATCAGCCTGCGCAGCGTGGGGACGGATACGCCCAGCCGTTCGGCCAATTCCGCCTGATCGCTGGCGATCCAGCGGGTGCCATAGAGTTCTGATGGTTACGGGGGAAATGCCCTGCCGCTTCGCGATCTGCGTTGATGTTAAGTATATGCGAGCGCCGGGGTCATAAATGACGATGGAATCCGATTTGTTGCTGTTCTGGCGGGCCGCATCGGCCCAGCGAACCCCGCCGGGAAAGTATCCCGGATTCGAGTTGTCGATCCTGTCCAAGGTCATGCCGGGTTTCGGCATCGGGCCAGCGGCGGCAAGAAAATCGCGGAATTGAGCGAATGAGGGGTGCGGAGCTAGGCCCCTACGTTTGAGCCTTTGCAACATGGCCCGGTGAGAACGGGCCTCTGCCGGGAACATGCTTCGCAACTGCATCGGGGTCAGGGCAGCGAGGGATTCAGGCAGGGACGGCACATTTTCACAAAGCGTTCCCGCATTTTCACACTGCGTTCCCTCCTTACACCTCAACGTTCCCGGACCCCCCGAAAACGGGGACGGAGTAGAGCCTGCAATCCCTGTGTTTATTGGGTTTTCACAGCGTTCCCTCGCGTTCCCTGTTTTGGGAACGCTTGTGTGAAAAAATGTGCAGTTTAACTGCACACCCGTACACCACTCTGATGCTACTTGGATCGTTTCGACGGGGTGTTTTTCGATGGTCATGGGGACGGTCCCTCTTGCTAGATGGAGTCCCGCCCGATAGATTCTTGGGGCGGGAATGGGCTTCGCGCATCTAGCCGCCGTGGGATCGGTCCTACGGCGGCTTTCTCTATCCTAGATCATGGCTGGACCCTCGCAAGGATCGGGGGGCGGGCGCTGGGCCGGGGTCGGCCCTGACCGGTCGCGCTGGGGGTGATCTGGGACGCTTGCGCCCGCGCATCCTTCATCGGGGGAATTGTCTGCGCAGAAGGGGGTTTTGACCCCGGAAAAGGGGCGCAATCCGTGGAGGGGATTTTGGAGGGGAGTTTGGCCCGGATGGAGGGGATTTGAGGGGCTTTCGTTCCCTTCGGGGGACATTG
>JAUNUO010000004.1:42887-47808 GCA_030538135.1 Paracoccus sp. (in: a-proteobacteria) | reverse complement strand
CCCCGTGGCCAGCAGGGTCAGCGGGTGCATGGCCTCGTCCAGACGCAGCCCTTCGCGATAGGGCCAGTCGATCAGGCGGCGGCGCTGACCCGGCATCTCGGACGGGCGCAGCAGAGTTTCAAAGGCGACGTATTTCGCCCCCGGCTGCACCCCCGCCCGTGTCAGCACCGGCGCCAGGGGCACGCCCAGCCAGGGGATCACCATCACCCAGCCCTCGACACAGCGCAGGCGATAGATCCGCTCCTCGACCGTGTTCGCAGGCGCGATCTCGTCCACGGCATAACTGCCGGGCCGGTCCACAAGCCCGTCGATCTGCACCGACCAGGGGTCGGTCGTCAGTGCCCCGGCCCGCCGCAAAGGATCGGTCTTGCCGGTGCCGAATTCGATGAAGTTGTTATAGCCGGTAATCTCGTCCAGCGTGTTGGGCCGTTCCGTCGCCGCGAAACCCGGCCGTGCCGCCAAGGCCAGCGCCCCGGCCATCAGGGCGCGGCGGTTCAGATACATGGCCTTGGGCGTCACATCGGACCAGCGCAGCATCATGGCTCCTCCAACCTGGAAACCGCATTTTCGCAAAAAATGTGTCGCCACTATGCCACATTTCCCGCAAAACGGGTTCACAAACCGATTACCCGGCGGCGATTTCTTCCAGAAAGACCGTGCCGAAACGATCCACCTTCTGATCGCCCATGCCCTGTATCCGTGCCAGCTGATCCAGGGTGGCGGGCTTGCGTTCGGCGATCTGGCGCAGCGTCGAATGGGTGCAGGACAGCGGCTTTTCGGTGCCATCCGCCCCGCGCGCCAGCCGGGCCTGTGCCGCCAGCAAACGGTCGAACAGATCACCCTCGGCGCGGCCCGCCAGCTTGCGCCGCGCGGGATGCATCGGCGCCGCCTCGCCCGCGACCACCTCAAGAAACGCCGCGCCATAGCTTTCCAGCTTTTTCGCGCCCACTCCGTTGATACGCGCCATCTCGTCCAGATTCTGCGGGCGGGCGCGTGCCATTTCGATCAGGGTGCGGTCGGGAAAGACGACATAGGCCGGCACCCGCGCCGATTCTGCAAGGGCGCGCCTCCGTGCCTTCAGCGCCGCCAGCAACGGGGCGTCCTCGTCATCGACCAACATGCGTGGTTCGGCCGCGGGCGCACGTCGCGCCACCGGATCGCGGCGCAGCGTCACCGGCTGTTCGCCGCGCAGCACCGGATGGGCCGCCGCCGTCACATGCAGCGCGCCGTGCCGGGCCGGATCGGGGCGGCACAGATCGCGGCCCATCATCTGCCGGAAAACGGCCTGCCATTCACCCTTGGACAGCGCCTTGCCGACACCGAATGTCGGCAGGATGTCATGGCCGCGCTCGCGCACCTTGGGACTGATGGTGCCGGTCAGAACGTCGATCAGATGACCCGCGCCGAACCATTCCCCCGTGCGCAGCATCGCCGACAGGGCCATGCGCACGGGTTCAGTGCCGTCAAAGGTCACGGGCGGCGTTTCGCACAGATCGCAATTGCCGCAAGGCCCGCTTTCCTCACCGAAATAGGTCAGAAGATACTGGCGACGACAGGAAATCGCCTCGGCCAGCCCCAGCAGCGCGTTCAGCCGCCCGTGATCGGCCTCTTTCCGCACCGGATCGGCCAGCCCCTCGTCGATCTGGGTCCGGCGCAGACGGATGTCGTCGGGTCCATACAGTGTCAGCGTTTCCGCCGGATCGCCGTCACGACCCCCGCGGCCGATTTCCTGATAATAGGCCTCGATGCTTTTGGGCAGATCGGCATGGGCGACCCAGCGGATGTCCGGCTTGTCGATGCCCATGCCAAAGGCGATGGTCGCCACTACGATCAACCCGTCCTCGCGCTGAAACCGTGCCTCGACGGTGCGGCGGGCATCGGCTTCCATGCCGCCGTGATAGGCGACGGCGCGCAGACCCTCGGATTCAAGGGCGGCGGCAAGGGTTTCGGTGCGGGCACGGCTGGCGCAATAGACGATCCCCGACTGCCCCGCCCGTGCCCGCGCGAAATCCAGTATCTGGCGGCGCGGGCCATCCTTGGCGCGGAACTCCAGCCGGATGTTGGGGCGGTCGAACCCGCGCAGGAACGTCACCGGCGCCGCACCGTCAAACAGACGCTGCACGATTTCCGCCTGCGTTTCGGGATCGGCGGTGGCGGTAAAGGCGGCCAAAGGCACGTTCAGCGCCCGGCGCAGATCGCCGATGCGCAGGTAATCGGGGCGGAAATCATGGCCCCACTGGCTGACGCAATGCGCCTCGTCCACGGCGATCGCCGTCACCCCCGCCCGCCGCAACAGCCCCGGTGTGCCGGACAGGGCCAGCCGTTCGGGGGCCAGATACAGCATCTTCAGCCGCCCTTCCGCCAATGCGCGCAGGGTGGCGTCGTTTTCATCGGCGCTGTTGCCGCTGGTCAGTGCTCCAGCGGCTACACCCGCTTCGGTCAGGGCGCGCACCTGATCGCGCATCAACGCGATCAGCGGCGAGACAACCACCGTCACGCCCGCGCGCATCAGCGCCGGCAGTTGATAGCACAGCGATTTCCCGCCGCCGGTCGGCATGATCGCCAGAACGTCGCGGCCATCTGCCACGGCTGCGACGATCTCGCCCTGACCGGGACGAAATCCGTCGAACCCCCAGACCTGACGCAGCAGATCGTCCGGCATCAGAAGCCGAAGAAGAAGCCCGCGTTATTGGCCAGCGCGCGTTGCAGGATGATGATGATGATGAACACGATCAGCGGCGCCAGATCCAGCCCGCCGGTATTGGGCAGGATGCGCCGGATCGGGGCATAGACCGGTTCCAGCAGACGATTCAGCCCGTCCCAGATCTGCGCGACCAAGGGTTGCCGGAGGTTCAGCACCTGAAAATTGATCAGCCAGGACATGATGATATGGATAATCATCACCCACCAGATCAGGTTCAGGATCAGCATCAATGCCTGATACAGCGTGACCATGGCGCGCCCCCCTTACGCTTCGATCAGAATGCGCAGCATCCGGCGCAGCGGTTCGGCCGCGCCCCACAGCAGCTGATCGCCGATGGTGAAGGCACCCACATATTCCGGCCCCATGGCCAGCTTGCGGATACGCCCGACCGGGATGTTCATCGTGCCGGTGACGGCAACCGGGGTCAGATCGCGCAGCGTATCCTCGCGATTGTTCGGCACCACCTTGGCCCAGGGGTTATCCTCGTCGATCATCGCCTCGATCTCGCCCACCGGCACATCGCCGCGCAGCTTGAAGGTCAGCGCCTGCGAATGGCAGCGCATCGCGCCGACGCGCACGCAGAACCCATCGACCGGAATTGCCGCTTCGTCCGAGCCACCCACCGCATCGGGGCCAAGGCCGAGGATCTTGTTCGTCTCGGCCATGCCCTTCCATTCCTCGCGGGTCACGCCATTGCCCAGATCCTTGTCGATCCACGGGATCAGCGAGCCGCCCAGAACCGCGCCGAACTGTTTGCTTTCATCGGTGCCCAGCATCGCCTGCTGGCGCGCCAGAACCTGACGGTCGATATCCAGAATGGCCGATTTCGGATCGGCCAGCAGATCGGCGACCGACCCGTTCAGCGCGCCATATTGGGTCAGCAGCTCGCGCATGTGCTGCGCGCCGCCGCCGGATGCCGCCTGATAGGTCTGGGTGGACATCCATTCCACCAGCCCCGCCTTGAACAATGCGCCCACGCCCATCAGCATGCAGGACACGGTGCAGTTGCCCCCGACCCAGTTGCGCCCGCCGCGCGCCATCTGGTCGCGGATGACGTTCATGTTCACCGGGTCCAGAACGATGACGGCATCGTCCTTCATCCGCAGGGTAGAAGCGGCGTCGATCCAGTGCCCGTTCCAGCCATCGGCCCGCAGGCGCGCGAACACCTCGGTCGTATAATCGCCGCCCTGACAGGTGATGATGGCGTCGCAGCGCGACAGGGTCTCCAGATCAAAGGCATCGGCCAGCGGCTGATCCCCGCGCGGCGCGGTGCCGCCCGCGTTCGAGGTGGAAAAGAAAATCGGCTCGATCAGGTCGAAATCGCTCTCGGCCTCCATCCGGTCCATCAGGACCGAACCGACCATCCCACGCCAGCCGACCAGCCCGACCAGCGGCTTCTTTCCATTCGCACCCAGCATCACATCCGCCCATTCGTCAAAAATCGCGCCATACCTAGTGCAAGGGGGGATTCGGCGCAATGGCCCGGTTATCGTCAGCGTTCAGAACCGCCCAGAAGGCCGGGGCAATCAAGCCGGTGATACGTGTCCAGATATTCGTCCCGCACATCGTCGGCCGATGACCGCCACGTTCCACTTTCATCGAGATAGCCCGCCACCATTCCGCCCTGCGGATTGTTCGCCCTGGCCATTAGATCGGCGCATTCCGCCTGCGCCGCGCTGACCGGACCGGGCAACAAGACGGCCTTGTCCCGGATCATCTGCGCCACCTGTTCGGCCAGCGACGCGAGTTGTTCGCGCATTTCAACAGATTGGCGGTCCAGTCCGTCAAAACGCTGGCTAAGACGATCATATGTCAGGCGATCACCCCCCATTCCATCGCGCAACGTCGTCAGATCACTGTCGCGCTTGTCCAAGCCTTGCTCCAACCGGCGGACATCATTCTGCAATGCCTCAATTTTGGCTTGCTGCGCGCCAAGCTGGCTGGCGGTCCCGACCCGCGCCGCCCCATGGCCCGAAATGGCACCAACTACAGTCGCGGCGATCAGCGCGGCACCCAAATTGCTTTGCCACCAGCCTCCATACTTCTCTTCCGATGCGGCCGTCTGTTCCTGTTTGATATGCGGCTGACCTTCACCCTGCATTTTCATCCTTATCGCCAAAAGTCTGAAACCTGCTCAAGCAATTGTCTTTTATACCTGCCGACCCGTCAACCTGCCGTCGCGTTCACCGTTGACCTCGGGGGGCGCGCAGGTCAATC
>JAUNUO010000004.1:38903-42787 GCA_030538135.1 Paracoccus sp. (in: a-proteobacteria) | reverse complement strand
CCCGTCAACCTGCCGTCGCGTTCACCGTTGACCTCGGGGGGCGCGCAGGTCAATCGGGGCGGGAAAGGAACGTCGCATGTATCCCTTTGCCCGATTTGTGAAAGAGCTGATAAAATACCGCAAGGCGCCGCCGCTGTCGCCGACCGGAACGCATGTGTCCACGCATATGTGCTGGCCCTGGGATCTGGACCCCTGGATCGAGCTGAACAACGGTCGTACGCTGACGCTGTACGATCTGGGGCGGATTCCTCTGGTGATCCGGTCAGGTCTGATCCGCACATTGCGCGAACAGGGCTGGGGCATCACCGTGGCGGGCAGTTCGGTGCGCTATCGTCGCCGGATCAGGCTGTTTCACCGCTTTACCATGCTGTCGCGCACCCTGGGCTGGGACGACCGGTTCTTCTACATCGAACAGTCAATGTGGATGGACGGGCAGTGCTGCAACCAGATGCTTGTGCGCACCGCCGTCACCTCGGATCAGGGGATCGTCGCCCCCGCTCGCGTGCTGACCGCCGCGGGCCACCGCCCCGAAAGCCCGCCCCTGCCCGACTGGGTTCAGGCGTGGATCGAGGCCGAGGCCGCCCGGCCGTGGCCACCTGTCCTGCCCGACGACGCCGCGCAGGCCGCGGCCGCATCGTGACCGATCAAGACGGCTGGACATACAAAGGGCCGTCGGGCCTTATGGCAACGTTGCGACCGGGGGTTTCACACCCCCGGACCCCCGTGGGATATTTCTATACAGAAGATGAGACCGCCATGGACCGCAAGCGCATCTGGGGATGGTGGTTTTTTGACTGGGCAAGTCAGCCTTATCACACCCTTCTGATTACCTTCGTCTTTTCGATCTACTTCGCCGAGGTCGCGCAAACCCATTTCATCGCTGGCGGCGATGACGCCGTGGCCGCCGGCGCGCGGGCGCAGACGCTGTGGGGATACGGGCTGGCAATTTCGGGGGCGGTGATCGCCCTGCTGGCACCGGTTCTTGGGGCGATTGCCGATACCTCGGGGCGCAAGATGGTGTGGATCTGGCTGTTTTCGGTGTTCTACGTCTTTGGATCGGCGGGGCTGTGGCTGCTGACACCCGATCAGCCCGCGCTGGTGCAGGCGGTGCTGTTCTTTGGCATCGGCATGATCGGGGTCGAGTTCGCGACCATTTTCACCAACGCGCTGCTGCCGGGCCTTGCCCCGCGCGACGAGATCGGGCGAATTTCAGGCTCGGGCTATGCCTTCGGCTATCTGGGCGGGCTGATCGCGCTGATTATCATGTTGTTGCTGTTCGCCGAAACCCCGTCAGGACAGACCTTGGCCGGCATCGACCCGGTTCTGGGTCTGGATGCGGCACAGCGCGAGGGCACGCGCTTTGTCGGACCGTTCACGGCGCTGTGGTACATCGTTTTCATGGCACCGTTCTTTCTGTGGGTGCGGGAACCGCGCGGGCCGCGCCGCCCCTTGCGCATCGGCGCCGCGATACGCGATCTGTGGGCGCTGATCCGCAGCCTGCGGCACCGCAACAGCCTGCGGAACTGGCTGATCTCGTCGATGCTGTCGCGCGACGCGCTGAACGCGCTTTATGGCTTTGGCGGGGTTTATGCGGGCACCGTTCTGGGCTGGCCGGTGTTTCTGGCGGGCGTGTTCGGCGTCGTCAGCGCCATCGCCGCCACCATTCTGTCATGGCTGGGCGGGCGCGCCGACCGCCGCTTCGGACCCAAGCCGGTGATCGCGGTCTGCACACTGATCCTGATCGGGGTCTGTATCGTCGTGGTCGGCATGGATCGCGATTCGGTCTTTGGCATCCCGGTCGGCACCGACCCCGTCTTCGCCCGTCTGTCCCTGCCCGACCTGATTTTTTTCGGTTGCGGTGTGCTGATCGGGGGCGCGGGCGGCGTTCTGCAATCGGCCAGCCGCACCCTGATGGTGCGCCACACGACCGAGGAACGCGCGACCGAAAGCTTTGGCCTTTATGCACTGTCTGGCAAGGCCACCGCCTTTGCCGCGCCATTCCTGATCGCGCTGACCACCGACCTGACCGGCAACCAGCGAATGGGCATTTCTCCGCTGATCGTGATCTTCCTTCTGTCACTGGCCCTGCTAATCTGGGTCCGAGCAGAAGGAGAAGAATCCCCGTGATCCGCAAAATGGCCCTGACCGTGGCCGCCCTGATCGGGCTGGCCGTCGCCGCCGCCGTGCCAGCACAGGCCAATCCACTGGCAAAAGACGTATTCGGCAGTTTCCGCACCGCCAATCAGGGGCCGAAGGGCGCCATAGGCAGCTATTCCCGCGGCTGTGCGTCCGGCAATATGCAACTGCCCGAGACCGGCCCGACTTGGCAGGCGATGCGGCTGTCGCGCAACCGCAACTGGGGCCAGCCGGAACTGATCGGTTTTCTGCAAGGTCTGTCGCAGGCCGCCACTCAGGTCGGATGGCGCGGGCTTTATATCGGCGATCTGTCGCAGCCGCGCGGCGGGCCGATGGTGACGGGTCATGCCAGTCATCAGATCGGGCTGGATGCCGATATCTGGATGCTGCCCCCGCAATCGCTGAACCTGTCGCGTCAGGATCGGGAAAACATCTCGTCCGTATCAGTGGTGGCGCAGAACGGCTTGGGCATGTCGCGGCACTGGACGGCCAGCCATGCGGCACTGATCCGGGCCGCCGCGATGGACCCACGCGTTGACCGCATCTTTCTGGATGCCGCGATCAAGGTGGAAATGTGCCGGATGAACAACAACCGGGGGGCCTGGCTGCAAAAGCTGCGGCCGACGCCGAACCACGATTACCATTTCCACGTGCGGCTGCATTGCAACAGCGGATCATGCAGCAACCCGGCGACGCCGGTGGCGCAGCTTTCGGGCAATGACAACGGCTGCGGCGAGGCGATGCAGGAACTGCGTTATCGCGCCAACCCGTCCACCCGCCCGCGCGGCACGCCCGATCCGAACTATCGCCACCCCCGCACCTTCCGCCTGTCCGAACTACCGCGCCAATGCACCAATGTCGCCGGCGCGCGCTGATCGTCGCGCTTGCGTTGACGGCTCTGCCCGTCAGCGCGCTTTCCCAGACGCTGGACCATATCGGCACCCATGTCTGGCGCGGGTCCGGTGATCGCAATTTCGGCGGCTTTTCGGGGATCGAACTTTCCGCCGATGACAGCGGCTTTCACGCCGTCACCGACCGCGCGCATCTGTATCGGGGCCGCATCGCCCGTGACACATCGGGCCGGATCACCGGCCTGTCGATCACGGATCGCACGCATCTGAAGGACAGCAAGGGCAACCCGCTGCCGCCCGGACGGCTTGGCGATTCCGAAGGCATCGCCATCGCCCCCGACGGCACGATCTGGATCAGCTTCGAGGGGCTGGACCGGATCGCCGCCTATGACACCCCCGACGCGGATGCGCGCCGGGTGCCGCCGCCCCGCGCGCTGGCCGATCTGCGCGTGAACGCAGGGATGGAGGCGCTGGCCATCACCCCCGATGGCGCAATCATCGCCGTGCCCGAACGGTCGGGCCACCCGGCGCGCGCCTTTCCGGTGCTGCGCTGGCGGGACGGCGCCTGGGACGTGCCGTTCACGATCCCGCGTCAAGGCCGCTGGCTGCCGACCGGGGCCGATGTCGGGCCGGACGGGAGGCTGTATCTGCTGGAACGTGATTTCCGCGGGCTGTTGGGTTTTTCGTCCCGCATCCGCCGGTTCGACCTGGATGGCACGGGCGAACAGGTACTGCTGGAAACCAACCCACTGCAATATGACAATCTGGAAGGCATTTCGGTCTGGGATGACGGGATCGGCCTGCGTATCACGCTGATCTCGGACGATAATTTCAACATCCTGCAACGCACGGAAATCGTCGAATACCGGCTGGTGGAATAACCCTCAGCGCGGCGGC
>JAUNUO010000004.1:29434-38803 GCA_030538135.1 Paracoccus sp. (in: a-proteobacteria) | reverse complement strand
CAACGCACGGAAATCGTCGAATACCGGCTGGTGGAATAACCCTCAGCGCGGCGGCACGACATTGCCCATACGGGCCACCCCCGCCACGATGGCCTGAAAGCTGCGCCTTGCCCGGTCGCTGATGCGGCGGGCGCGCAGGTAGCCGTGCGGCAGGTCCGCTTCGTTGCGCCATTGCGCTGCCACGCCGGCCGCGCCAAGGCGGGCGGTATAGTCGCGGCCGTCGTCGCGCAGCGGATCGACATCAGCGGTCACGATCAGCGCCGGCGGCAGTCCCGACAGATCATACGCCCGCAATGGCGCCGACAGCGGATCGACCGGCCCCGCGCCATGCGCCGCTGTGTGATAAGCTGCAAGATCGGTGGTGCGCAGCAACGGAGCCTCGGCGTTCTCGCGATAGGACGGGGCGCTGCCATCGCCGCCAAGGGCGGGATAGATCAGCACCTGCGCCAAAGGCATCCGCGCGGGCCGCGACAGGCACAGCGATGCCGCCAGCCCGCCACCCGCGCTGTCACCCGCGACGATACCGCTCCGGTCCAGCGCATCCCAGACCGCCTGCACATCATCGAATGCCGCGCGCCAGCGGTGTTCGGGCGCCAGCCGGTAATCCACCGCGATGACCTGCAATCCGGTCGCATCTGCCAGTTCGGCACAGATGTCGTCATGGCTGTCCAGCCCGCCCACGACAAAGCCGCCACCATGCAGATACAGCACGAAAACCGGTGTTTCCGCGCCATAGACGCGACACGGAACGCCGCCGATCATCCGGTCGCTGACCGGCAGACCTTCGGGACGCGGGGCGCGAAAGACGGCACACATCGCATCGTAATATCGGCGGTTCTCCACGGCGCTGGCATCGTTCGTCTCGGGCGGATAGGCGGCCTCGGTCGCGGCGATGAAATCCAGCACCTGCGGATCGCGGATCATACCGCGCCCTCGGCGATGCGGCGGGTCAGCCAGTCGGGGTCGGGCTGCGGCACCGAACGCAGCAATTCCTGCGTATAGGGGTGGCGCGGCGGGTCCAGCACCTCGGCTTTGGCGCCCTGATCCATCACCTTGCCGTGGCGCATCACCACCACCGCGTCGGCAATGGCGCGGACGGTGGCAATGTCATGGGTGATGAACATGTAACTGACCCCGGTTTCGTCCTGAAGCCGGGACAGCAGGCGCAGGATACCCTCGGCCACAAGCTGATCCAGCGCCGATGTCACCTCGTCGCAGATGATGAATTCCGGTTCGGCGGCCAACGCCCGCGCAATGCCGATACGTTGTTTCTGCCCGCCCGACAATTCGCCCGGCAGGCGATCCAGAAAACGCGCCGGGTCCAGCTCGATCAGATCCATCAGTTCGGCCAGACGGGTGTCGCGGGCGGTGCCGGTCAGGCCGCGATAGAACTGTAACGGCCGTGACAGGATCTGGCGGATGGTCTGGCGCGGATTCAGCGCAGTGTCGGCCATCTGATAGATCATCTGCACCGCGCGCAGCTGATCGCGGCTGCGGTCGGCCAGCCGCGCCGGCAGCGGCGCGCCGTTCAGCAGCACCTGCCCCTGTCGCGGTGGCAGCAGCCCGGTGATGACCCGCGCCGTCGTGGACTTGCCTGAACCGCTTTCGCCCACCACGGCTACGGTCGCGCCGCGCGGAATGTCGAAACTGAGATCCGACAGCACGTCCTTGTTGCCATAGGCGGCGAACACCCCCTGCACGCTGATCGCTGGCACCGGATCATCCGGCAGATCGCGCGGCTGGCGGCGGAATTCGCGCACAGCCCACAGGCTGCGGGTATAGTCCTGCGTCGGCGCGGTCATCATCTGCCGGGTCGGCGCTTCTTCGACCTCGCGGCCGTGACGCATGACCTTGATACGGTCGGCCATCTGCGCCACCACGGCCAGGTCGTGGGTGATATAGATCGCAGCGGTGCCGGCCTTTTCCACCACCTCGCGGATGGCGGCCAGCACGCCGATCTGCGTGGTCACGTCCAGCGCCGTGGTCGGTTCGTCAAAGACGATCAGGTCGGGCCGCGTCGCCATCGCCATGGCCACCATGGCCCGCTGCAACTGTCCGCCCGAAACCTGATGCGGATAGCGCAGCCCGAACTGGTCCGGGTCGGGCAGATGCATTGCCGCATAAAGATCCCGCGCCAGCCGTTCGGATTCGGCCCGGCTGGCGGTATGGTGGATCTTCGGCCCTTCGCAGAACTGGTCGATCAGCCGCCACGCCGGGTTGAAACTGGCCGCCGCCGATTGTGCCACATAGGCGATGCGCCGCCGCATCGCCCGGCGTTTGCGAATGGACAGGGCCAGCAGATCGGTGCCGTCGAACAGCACCTGCCCACCGGTGACACGCAGGCCCGGTGCGACGAACCCCATCGCCGCCAGACCCAGCGTCGATTTGCCCGCCCCGGATTCGCCGATCAGCCCCATGACCTGTCCGCGTTCCAGCGTCAGATCGACGCCATGCAGGATCGGTGTCCAGCCGCCTTCGGATTTTCCCTCGATCTTCAGGTCGTTGATCTGCAACAGCATGGCTTAATCCTTCAGGCCCGAGGCCCGGTGCAGCATCCAGTCCACCACGAAATTGACCGCGACCGTCAGCACCGCGATACAGGCCGCCGGCAACAGGGGCGTGCTGTCGCCAAAGGTAATCAGCACGGCATTGTCGCGCACCATCCCGCCCCAGTCCGCCATTGGCGGCGGCAGACCAAGGCCAAGGAAGGACAGCGCCGAAATGGTCAGAAAGACAAAACAGAACCGCAGCCCGAATTCGGCGATCAGCGGGGCCGAGATATTGGGCAGCACTTCGCGGAAGATGATCCACCACAACCCCTCGCCGCGCAGGCGGGCGGCCTCGACGTAATCCATGACCATGACGTTCATCGCCGTGGCGCGGGCCAGCCGGAACACCCGCGTCGAATCCAGAACAGCGATGACCAGCACAAGATTCACGATCCCCGGCCCAAGCGCCGACAGCGCCAGCAGGGTAAAGATCAGCGCCGGAATCGCCATCAGGATATCCACGATCCGCGACAGGATCAGATCGGCCCAACCGCTCAGTGCCGCAGCGATCAGACCGGCGACCGACCCGATCAGAAAGGCCAGCGCCGTGGTCACCAGTGCGATGCCCACCGTATTGCGCGCCCCCCAGATCAGCCGCGACAGCATATCCCGCCCCAGCGCGTCGGTGCCCAGGGGATAGGCGCCGCCCCACGGCTCGAACTGCGCGCCGACGATCTCGGCCTGACCATGAGGGGCCAGTTGCGGGGCGAACAGGGCGACGATGGCATAGATGACGATGATGGCCGCGCCCAACATGGCGGTCGGCGTCATGTGCCGAAGGTTGCGCGCAATCCCCATCCGCCTACCTCGAATGCATCAGGCGGGGGTTGGTCGCGATGGCCAGCACATCCGCAAGAAGATTCAGCAGGATATAGACTGCGGCAAAGATCAGCGCACAGGCCTGCACCACCGGCATGTCGCGGTTGGTCACGCTGTCCACCATCAATTGACCAAGGCCGGGATAAACGAACACCACCTCGACGATGACGACGCCGGTAATCAGCCATGCGATGTTCAGCGCAATCACGTTGATGACAGGCGCAAGGGCATTGGGCAGGGCGTGCCGGGTGATGATCCGCCATTGCGGCGCGCCCTTCAGCCGGGCCATCTGGATATAGGGCGCGCCCAGCACGTTCACCACAGCGGCCCGCGTCATCCGCATCATATGGGCGGTCACGACCAGAACCAGCGTCAGCGCGGGCAGAAAGCTGCGCACCAGCCGGTCGGCCAATGTGGGCGATGGCCCCGGATCGGCGATCGAGGGGAACCAGCCCATCTGCACCGACAGCCAGAACATCAGGATATAGGCGATGAAGAATTCGGGAAAGGAAATCGCCGTCAGCGTCAGCACGTTGGCGGATTTGTCGAACAGGCTGCCCCGCCACAGCGCCGCCAGCAGACCCAGCAGCACCGCCAGCGGCACCCCCAGCACCGCGGCATAGGCGGCAAGAAACAGCGTGTTGCCCAGCCGCGCCGACAGCAGGTCCGCGACCGGCCGTCCGCTGGCCAGAGAATTGCCGAAATCGCCGGTCAGCACGCCACCGATCCAGGCAAAGTAACGCTGGATCAGCGGCTGATCGAGGCCAAGTTCGCGGCGAAAGGCGGCGACGGTTTCAGCCGTCGCCCCTTGTCCCAGAACCTGCTGCGCGATGTCACCGGGCAGCAGGCTGACGGCCATGAACACGAGAACCGAGATCACCCACAGCGTCAGCAGCCCGATCCCCAGCCGGACGAGGATCAGCCGCCGCAGCGGATGGGCGTTGCCGCTCATGCAGGGACCGCGCTGCGGGACAGGGCGCGGATACCGGCGCCGGCATGGGCGGGCGGGGCCGCCGTTTCCTGCGCGGCAACCTTGTCCAGCGCCGCCAGCAATGCGTCTGGCATTGGCACAGTCCGGCCTTCGGCGGTATCGACATGCAGCAGCATGTGTTCCCCTGTCGCCACCTCGGTTCCGTCGTCGCGCTGAATGCTGTGATGCAGACGGAACCGCTTGTCGTCATGGCCAAGCAGGCGCGTTTCAACCACCAGCCGCGCCCCGCCCGACACCTCGGCCAGATGGCGAATGTGGGTTTCGACCGTATAGGCCGAAAACCCGGTGGCGCGGTATTCCGGCCCCAGCCCGATGTGGATCAGAAAGGCGTCGGTCGCATCGCCCATGACCTGAAGATAGCGGAATTCCGTCATATGGCCATTGTAATCCAGCCAGCCCCCACCGACCGTCGCCCCATGCAGCCGCAGCGGATAACCCGTCGCAGGCGGCACGGCGCGGCCATAGAACCGGTTTTCCATCTCGCGCAGGATTTCGCCCGCGCCCCAGTTGTTCCCCTTCAGCACGTGGAAAAAGCCGATCAGGTTGTCGTCGCGGATCCGTTCCAGCTCGCGGATCGAATGGCCGCCGGACTGGGCATCGGACTGGGTCGCGATCCGGTCGATCAGCGCATCGTCCAGATCGGGCACATCCATCAGCTTGGTCCACGGCCATTTCAGCGACGGTCCGAACTGCGCCAGGAAATGCCGCATCCCGGCCTCGCCCCCGGCGATGCGATAGGTTTCGAACAGACCCATCTGCGCCCAGCGCAATCCGAATCCATAACGGATGATGTCGTCGATTTCCTGCGTCGTCGCATAGCCGTCGTTAACCAGCCACAGCCCCTCGCGCCAGACGGCCTCAAGCAGGCGGTCGCCGATATGGGCCTCGATCTCGCGGGCGATCCTGACCGGCTTCATGCCGATTTCGGTTAGGATTTCGGCGGCACGATCCGCCGCCGCCCCGCCGCCGACGATTTCCACCACCGGCAACAGATAAACCGGGTTGAAGGGGTGGGCGACCACGATCCGGCCCGGATGCCGCGCGCCCTGCCGCAATTCGGACGGCATGAAACCGGATGTGGACGATCCGATCACCGTATCCGGCGGGGCGGCGGCCTCGATCTCGGCCAGGATGCGGTGTTTCAGGTCCAGCCGTTCGGGAACGCTTTCCTGAATGTAATCCGCGCCCGCCACCGCCTCGGCGATCGAACCGGCAAAAGTCACAGTTCCGGGGGGCGGCAGCGGCGCCTGAAACAGCCGGTCCCAGGCGCGGGTCGCATTGGCCATCACCTCGCCCACAATCCTTTCGGCCTCGGGATGAGGATCGTAAACCACGACATCATGGCCGGACAGCGCAAAACGCGCGGCCCAGCCGCCGCCGATGACACCGCCACCGATACAGGCAATCTTCATGCCGCCCACCACCGTTCGACACATTTCCAACCGTCAAGGAAACGGTTCCCCGCCACCTCGCCATGCGCGACCTTGTCGGTATGCGCATCGACATAGTTCACATGGACGGGGATGATCGTGCCGCCATCCTCGCTGACCAGTTCCTGCATCTCGGCATAGATTTCCGCGCGGCGGCCCTGATCCAGTTCGGGACGGGCCAGCAACAGCAGTTCGTTGAAACGCTCGTTGTCCCAATGCGCGTCGTTCCATTCGGCACCGCGCGCATAGACCAGGCTGAACATGTCGTCCTCGGTCGGGCGGCCGTTCCAATAGCTCATGCAGAAGGGCTTTTTCAGCCAGATGTTCGACCAATAGCCATCCTCGGCCTCGCGCTTGACGGCGATGTCGATACCGGCGGCCTTGGCCGATTGCTGGAACAGTTGCGCGGTATCCACGGCGCCGGTGAACGCAGCCTCGGACGTGTGCAGTTCGACCGCCAGACTGTCCAGCCCGGCCTTTTTCAGATAGTCCCGCGCCTTGTCCGGGTCATAGCTGTGCTGGACCTTCGGTTCGGCGTAATAGGGGTTGGCGGGCGTGATCGGGCTGTCATTGGCGACCCTGCCATAGCCGCGCAGCACCTTTTCCACGATTTCCTCGCGGTTGATCGCATATTTCAGCGCCAGCCGCACGTTCACATCGTTGAACGGCGCGACATCGCAGAACATCGGCAGGGTGTAATGCGCGGTGCCGGTCGTTTCCACCAAAGTGATGCCGGGACGGCGTTCCAGCATATGGACGGTGGACAGGGGCGGGCCGTTGATGGCATCCACCTCGCCCGTCATCAGTGCGTTCTGCCGCGCGGTCGGATCGTTGATCGTGCGCAGTTCGACGGTCTGGAACCAGGCGCGATCCTTTTTCCAGTAATCGTCGCGGCGGGTCAGGTTGATGCGGACGCCGGGTTCGTGACTGTCCAACACATAGCCACCGGTGCCCAGACCGGATTCCCAGTCCAGCGTGCCGTCCTCTTTCGCGGGCATGATGATGAAATGGTAATCCGAGGTCAGATAGGCGAAATCGGCATTGCCACCGGTCAGTTCGAACACCACCACATTATCGCCATCGGCGCGGATATCGGCCACCTGCGCCAGCGAATCCTTGGCGGCCGAAATGGTGTTGTCGCCGCGGTGGTGATTGAAGGACGCCACGACATCCTTGGCCGTGACCTTGCGCCCGTCCGAAAAGGTGGCATCCGACCGCAGGCGGAAGGTCCAGACCTTGGCCTCGGCGTCAGGTTCGATGCTTTCGGCCAGTTCCGGCTGAATCTGCCCCTTGGCGTCGATTTCCACCAGATTGTTGCAGACCGCCAGCATCGCGGTGATGACCGGACCCGCCGAAAAGGTCGCCGGGTCGATCGAATCCGAGGTCGCGCCGCTGGAATGGCCGATGCGCAGCGTGCCGCCGACCTGCGGTGCCGCCTGCGCACGGGCGCCGCGCGGCAGGATCAGCCCGGCGGCGGTGATCGCGGTGGCGCTGACCAGAAGGCGGCGCCGGGTCAGGCCGTTATGTTGAAGAGCCATGTCGTTCTCCCTGTTGTCGTTGTCCTGCCCGGTTCAACGCCGGGTCAGCTTCAGTTTTTCGCGGACCTCTTGCGGGGTCAGCAACCGGCAGCCCATCGCGGTCAGGATCGTGCCGGCCCGTTCCACCAGCGCGCCATTGCTGGCCAGAACGCCCCGGTCCAGCCAGATGTTATCCTCAAGCCCGACGCGGACGTTGCCGCCCGCCAGCACCGCCTGCGCGACATAGGGCATCTGCATCCGGCCGATGGAAAAGGCCGAAAAGACCCAGCCCGGCGGGATATTATTCACCATCGCCATCAGGCTGTTCATGTCGGCGGGCGCGCCATAGGGGATACCCATGCACAGCTGGATCATCACCGGATCGTCGATCAGCCCTTCTTCGACCAGCGTTTTCGCCATCCACAGATGGCCGGTGTCGAACACCTCGATTTCCGGGCGCACCCCGGCCTTCTGGATGCGCGCGGCCATCGCCCGCAGCGTGCCGGGCGTGTTCGTCATCACATAATCCGCCTCGGCAAAGTTCATCGTGCCGCAGTCCAGCGTGCAGATTTCGGGCAGCAGTTCCTCGACATGGATCAGCCGTTCCGTCGCGCCCACGATGTCGGATGCAGGGGACAGCGGCAAAGGCGCCTCGGCCGAACCCAGCACGATGTCGCCGCCCATCCCCGCCGTCAGGTTCAGCACCACATCGGTATCCGAGGACCGCACCCGTTCGACCACCTCGCGATACAGCGCCGGGTCGCGCGACGGCGCGCCGGTTTCGGGGTCGCGGACATGGACATGGGCGATGGCGGCACCGGCGCGGGCGGCCTCGATACAGGCATCCGCGATCTGGGCGGGGCTGCGCGGCACCTTGTCCGATTTGGTATGGCTCTGACCCGATCCGGTCACCGCACAGGTGATGAACACGTCGCGATTCATGCTGGCTCCTGTAAATGTTGCCCTCAGGTTACGTCGATTTTCATGGCAAGATGTGCAGATTTCGCCATATCATTTGCTGATGAAGCCAATTTCACCGTTCCACCTGACGTTTGTCCTGTTCGACGGGTTTTCGAACATGGTGCTGGCCAGCGCCATCGAACCGCTGCGGGCGGCGCGCGATCTGTCGGGGCGACGGGTGTTTTCGTGGCAGACGGTCACCATGACCGGGGCGCCGGCCATCAGTTCGTCGCGCCTTTCGGTGGGTGTCGATCTGCCACTGAACCGGATCGGCGCCACCGATGCGCTGGTGCTGATCGCGGGTTATGGCGCGCGCGATCACATGCGACGCGAGACCTTGCAGGCGGTGCTGATGAAGGCGCGCGGCCTGCCCTTGGTTGCGGGGCTGGACAATGGCGCCTGGCTGTTGGCAGGGGCCGGACTTCTGACCGGCCGCCGCGCCACCGCCCACTGGATGGAGGCCGAGGCACTGGCCGAGGCATTCCCGGAAATCGAGGTGGTGGATACGCCCTTTGTCAGCGACGGCAATGTGGTCACATGCGGCGGCGCGCAAGGCGTGCTGGCCTGGTCGCTGGACCTGATCGGCCGCCGCACCGACGAGGCGCTGCGATACGATGTCGGCAACATGTTCGGCCTGACCGAGACCCCCGCCACCGACCTGCCGGCCACCATGACCGACCGCGCCCTGCCGCCCGCGATGCAGCGTGCCGTTCTGGCCATGCGCCAGACCGCCGAAGCGCCGCTGCCTCTGGCGCGGATCGCCGAACGGGCGGCAGTGTCGGAACGCACGCTGGACCGCATGTTCCGCGCACATCTGGGGATGGCGGCAGGTGGGTATTACCGGCTGATCCGGCTGTCACACGCCCGCGCGCTGGGGCAGGAACGGGTGCTGACTCTGGACGAGATCGCAGCCCGCACCGGCTTTGCCTCGGCCTCGACGCTGGCGCGGGCTTACCGCGCGCATTTCGGCGAAACGCTGCGGCAGGGCCGGCGCGGTTAACGCCCCTTCCAGACCGGATCGCGCTTTTCGGCAAAGGCACGGGCGCCTTCGATCTGATCTTCGGACCGATACAGCCGTTCCACCGTCTCGAACTGGCTTTTGG
>JAUNUO010000004.1:28171-29334 GCA_030538135.1 Paracoccus sp. (in: a-proteobacteria) | reverse complement strand
TCGATCTGATCTTCGGACCGATACAGCCGTTCCACCGTCTCGAACTGGCTTTTGGTGATCCGGTTCAGCGCATCCTGAAACCGCATCGCCTCGGCCTCGCGCACGATTTCCTTGATCGCGGCAAAGACCAGCGGCGGGCCTGCGGCCAGTTCGTCTGCCAGCGCGCGGGCCTGCGGCAACAGGTCGTCCGCCGCAACGATGCGATTGACCAGACCCCAGCTCGCCGCCTCGGCCGCATCCAGCCAGCGGCCGGTCAGCAGCATTTCCATCGCGATGTGATAGGGGATGCGCTTGGGCAGCTTGATCGAGGCGGCATCCGCCACCGTCCCGGATCGGATTTCGGGCAGCGCAAAGGTGGCATGTTCGGCGGCAAGGATGATGTCGCCTGACAGCGCCAGTTCCAGCCCGCCGCCGCAGCAGATGCCGTTGACGGCGACGATCACCGGCTTGTTCAACCCGCGCAGTTCCTGCAACCCGCCGAACCCGCCGACGCCGTAATCGCCATCGACCGCATCTCCGCCCGCCGCCGCCTTCAGATCCCAGCCGGGGCAAAAGAATTTCTCGCCCGCCCCGGTCAGAATGGCGACGCGCAGGTCGGGATCGTCGCGAAACCGGGTAAAGACCTCGCCCATGATCCGGCTGGTCGCCAGGTCGATGGCATTGGCCCGTGGCCGGTCCAGCGTCACTTCGAACACGAAACCACGGGTTTCGGTGCGGATCGGGGTCATTGAGTTTCCTTTCGGATCAGGGCATCGACGGCGACGGCACCGGCCGGGCCGCACAGCAGCGGGTTCACCTCGACCTCGGCCAAGTCTGGGGTGGCGGCGACGTAATCCTGCACCGCCAGAACCGCGCGGACAATCGCGGCCGGATCGGCACCGGGCGCACCGCGCCAGCCATGCAGCAGAGGCGCAAGACGCAGCCGGTCCAGCGCCGACAGCACATCGGCTTCGGTCACCGGCAACAGCAGGGACTGGCTGTCGCGCCAGATTTCGGTCGCGGTTCCGCCCGCAGCCAGCGTCAGCAGCCAGCCATGCGGATCGCGGATCACGCCGATCAGCAGTTCGGCAACGGTGCCGGTCACCATTTCCTCGATCAGAAAGCCGGGGGCGTTCATGGCGGCGGCGGCGCGACCGACCGCCCCGGCATCGGGCAGGTTCGGC
>JAUNUO010000004.1:24923-28071 GCA_030538135.1 Paracoccus sp. (in: a-proteobacteria) | reverse complement strand
GGCCACGGGCAGATGCGCCGCCGCGATGGCGGCCAGCGCATCGGTCATTCCGCACATCGGCAGGATTCCGCGCGCCATACAATCCTGCGCCACGGCCTCGGGCATGTTCTCGGGCAGGCTGGATACCAGCGCCATCGGCGCAGGCGCATCGGCGACCGCATCCACCACCGCCTGCCATTCCACAGCCGCACAGCGGTCGGCACGCGGAAAATCCAGCACGACGCAGCCAAGGGCAAGATCGCCGGTCATCATGGCGCGGAAACAGGCGGTCATCGCCGCCCGGTCGTTCCAGATGAAGGTGTGGTAATCCAGCGGGTTGGACAGCGCGACCTGCGGGCCAAGCACCGCGCGCAGCGGCCCGGCCTGCGCGGGGGTCAGCGGCGGAAATTCGACCCCCGCGCGCAGACCGGAATCGGCCATCAGCCCCGCCTCGCCCCCCGAGCACGACATGGAGGCAATGCGCCGCGACGGCAACGGCCCGCGCAGATGCAAAAGCTTCAGCACCTCCAGCAGAACGGTCAGGCTGTCCACCTGCGCGATCCCTAACCGCGCCAGCAAGGCCCGCGCCGCCGCATCGGACCCGGTGATCGAGGCGGTATGCGACACCCCCGCCGCGCGCGCCTGATCCGAAAGCCCGGTCTTCAGCGCGACGACGGGCTTGCCCAACGCCCGCGCCTGCGCCGCCATCGCCGCGAACGCGGCGACATCGCCGATTCCCTCGATATGCAGACCCAGCGCCGTGACCCGCGGATCGGCCAGCAGCGCGGCCCCGATCCGGGCCAGCCCGGTCTGCGCCTGATTGCCCGCCGTGACCATATAGGCGATGGGCAGGCCGCGCCGCTGCATGGTCAGGTTGATCGCGATGTTCGAGCTTTGCGTGACCACAGCTACGCCGCGATCCACCCGCACCATCCCGTGCTGATCCGGCCACAGCGCCGCCCCGTCCAGCGCATTGATGAACCCATAGCAGTTCGGCCCCAGAATCGGCATCGTCCCCGCTGCCGCCGCCAGTTCCGCTTGCAGCGCGGTCCCATCGGACAGTTCCGCACCCGCCTCGGCAAAGCCCGAGGCGAAACAGACCGCGCCGCCCGCGCCCCGCGCCGCCAGATCGCGCACGATCTGCACCGTCGCCTGCCGGTTCACGCCTACAAAAGCCGCATCCGGCGCCCCCGGCAGATCGGCGACCGAGGCAAAGCCGCGCGACGGATGAACCTGCCAGACCGCGCCGGCATAGCCGATCCGGTCCAGTTCGCGGATGACATTGGCACACCATGGGCCGCCGCCGATCACCGCGATGCTGGCCGGGCGCAACAATCGGTCCATCACGCACCCCTCGGGCGAAAGATTTCGCGGCCGATGATGTGGCGCTGAATCTCGCTGGTGCCGTCCCAGATGCGTTCGACCCGCGCATCGCGCCAGAACCGCTCGATGGGCAGATCGTCCATCAGCCCCATCCCGCCGTGGATTTGCAGCGCGGCATCGGTGACGCGGGCCAGCATTTCAGAGGCATAAAGCTTCGCGCTGGAAATTTCGCGGTTGGACGGCAGCCCCTGATCGACCCGCCATGCCGCCGCCAAAGTCAGCCAGTCGGCGGCGTCGATTTCGGTCACCATGTCGGCGATCTGAAAGCTGACGCCCTGAAACCGGGCGATCGGCTGGCCGAACTGATGCCGCTGCGCCGCGTAATCCGCCGCCATGTCGAAACAGCGCCGCGCCCGGCCCACGCAGAACGCCGCAACCGTCAGCCGCGTGGCATGCAGCCATTGGTTCATCACCTCGAACCCGCCATCGACGGCACCCAGAACCTGACTGTCGGGCAGACGACAATTGTCGAAATAAAGCGTGAAATTCCCATAACCGCGATGCGACACCGAACGATAGCCCGGCTGCACGGTAAACCCCGGCGTGCCGCGATCGACCAGAAATCCGGTGATCCGCCGTTTCGGACCATGCGCGGTCTCCTCGATCCCGGTGGCGGCAAAGACGATGAAGAAATCCGCATGTTCCGCGCCCGAGATGAAATGCTTGGACCCGTTCAGAACCCAGTCGCCGCCCTGCCGTGTGGCGGTGGTCTTCATGCCGCGCACATCCGATCCGGCATCAGGTTCGGTCATCGCCAGCGCATCCATCCGCTCGCCCCGCACTGCGGGCAGCAGGTAACGGTCGATCTGTTCGCCTTCGCAAGCCATCAGGATGTTCTGCGGTCGGCCAAAGAAATGCGTCAGCGCCATCGAGCCGCGCCCCAGTTCCCGCTCGACCAGAGTCAGGTCCAGATGCGACAGCCCGCCACCACCGACGCTTTCGGGAAAGTTGCAGGCATGAAACCCCAGGTCGATGACCTTCTGCCGGATCGCCGCGCCCAGTTCGGCCGGGACATGCCCGGTCTGTTCCACCGCTGTCTCGTGCGGGTAAATCTCGCTTTCGACGAAATCGCGCACGGTGGACACGATCATCTGCTGTTCATCGCTCAGCCCGAAATCCATCAGCTTTCCCCTTGCCGGATGGGTGCAGCGTGACAGATGCTGCGGGAAACGATCATGCAGGGTTGGGTCGGAATCATGCAGATATGGAAAGCCGATCCCGGCACGCGGCAGGTAGGCGTGCTGTTGTTCGACGATTTTTCCAACCATTGCCTCGCCAATGCGGTCGAGCCGCTGCGGGCCGCCAACACATTGGCGCGAAAGCAGCTTTATGCCTGGACCTTTCTCAGCATCGACGGATCGCCGGCCGTATCGTCCAGCGGTCTGCCCGTCACGCCGCAGACCGCGCTGGCCGGGGCGGCCGGCGACGATCTGTTCATCATGCCGTCCTATGGGTTCCGCACCCATGCCAGCCGCGCCACGATCCGGGCCTTGCGCGGCGCGGCCCATCGCTGGAACCGGATCGCCGGGCTGGACACCGGCGCCTGGCTGATGGCGGCGGCAGGCTTGCTGAAAGGATGCCGCGCCACCATCCACTGGGACGAGTTGAACGCTCTGGCCGATGCATTTCCCGACCTTGACGTGGTGCCCGACCGCTTTGTCATCGACGGCAACCGGCTAAGTTCCGGCGGCGTGACCACCACGTTCGATCTTGTGCTGCATCTGATCCGGCAGGCCCATGGGCCGATGCTCGCGCTTGAGGTCGCAAGCCTGTTCATGCTGGGCGA
>JAUNUO010000004.1:22952-24823 GCA_030538135.1 Paracoccus sp. (in: a-proteobacteria) | reverse complement strand
GCTGTTGGAAACCGACCCGCCCCGGAACACCGCCGACCCCGCAACCAGAACATCCGCACCCGCCGCCGCCAAGGCCGGCGCGGTGGTAGGATCGACGCCGCCGTCGATCTCGATATGCACCGGCCGGTCGCCGATCATCTGCCGCAGCTGCCGCACCTTTGCCGTCATGTCGATGAATTTCTGCCCGCCAAATCCGGGGTTCACCGTCATCACGCAGACCAGATCGGTCAGGTCCAGCAGATGTTCCACCGCCGATGCCGGCGTGCCGGGGTTCAAGGCCACCCCCGCCCGCGCCCCCGCAGCACGGATCGCCTGCAAGGTGCGGTGAATATGCGGCCCCGCCTCGACATGCGCGGTGATGATGTCTGCGCCGGCATCCGCGAAAGCCTGAATATAGGGATCAACCGGCGCGATCATCAGATGCACGTCCATCACCGTGCCGACATGGCGCCGGAACGCCGCGACGGCAGGCGGGCCAAAGGTCAGGTTCGGGACGAAATGCCCGTCCATCACATCGACATGCACCCAATCGGCGCCCTGCGATTCGATCGCCTGAATCTCGCGCCCGAAATCGGCGAAATCGGCCGACAGGATCGACGGTGCAATCTTGATCGAGCGGTCAAAGGTCATCATGCATCTCCTCTGCGGCCATCGACGTCCAGCCCGCCGGAAAACACCCGGCTGGCCCGCAGATCGGCTTCGGTTATGGTTGATAATGCCTCGGCATCGACCGGACCGCCAGCCTCGAACAGCCGGTTCGCCTGCCTGAGCCGCGCCCGGTCCAACGCATTGCGGATCGAACGGGCATTGGCGAAATGCGGCTGGGCACGGCGCAGCGCGACATATTCCGCCATCGCCGCCGCAGCAGCGGGTTCAAGGCGATACCCCTGTGCTTCCAGCATCGAACCGGCGATCCGCACCAGTTCGGAATCGGCATAGTCGGGAAAGTCGATGTGATGGGCGATCCGCGACCGGAATCCGGGATTGGCCGAAAAGAACTTGTCCATCCGGTCAGCATAGCCGGCCATGATGACCACCAGGTCGTCGCGGTTGTTTTCCATCACCTGCAATAGGATCTCGATGGCCTCCTGTCCGTAATCACGTTCGTTGTCGGGCTTGTACAGGTAATAGGCCTCATCGATGAACAGGACGCCGCCCATCGCCTTCTTCAGCACCTCTTTCGTCTTGGGGGCAGTATGGCCGATATACTGGCCCACCAGATCGTCGCGGGTCACGCTGACCAGATGCCCCTTGCGGACATAGCCCAGCCGATGCAGCAACCCGGCCATCTTCAGCGCGACCGTGGTCTTGCCGGTGCCCGGATTGCCGGTGAACGACATATGCAGCGTCGGTGCCTCATGCGCCAGACCCAGCGACCGCCGCGCCCGGTCCACCAGCAACAGCGCCGCCGTCTCGCGGATACGCTGTTTCACCGGGGCCAGCCCGATCAGTTCGGCATCCAGCTCGTCCAGAACCTCGCGCACGCCCGAGCTTTCGAACTCGGCCCTCAGATCAACCTTTTCCGCCGCGCCCATACCTGCACCTTCGTGTGTGTGAAAATATCCCGGGGGTCCGGGGGCTGGCCCCCGGTCCCGCCTGTGCCGTCAACGCAGCATTTCGTGCGTATAGCGAACCTGCCGCCCGTCCGCTTCCAGCCGCCAGGTGCGGAATGACGGCTCCGACTTCGGGCGCTGCACGATGAAGGACATCATCACCGTTTCCCAGCCGCGCGTGGAATCAAAGGCGTTGATGCGGATATAGGCATCGCCATGCGCCTTGCGGCAGTCGTCCAGTTCCATCATCACGCCCTTGGCGTCCTTCAGATCGAACATCGGATTGCCCCACATTTCCCAATAGGTGTTGCGGGGGTG
>JAUNUO010000004.1:3780-22852 GCA_030538135.1 Paracoccus sp. (in: a-proteobacteria) | reverse complement strand
CCTTCAGATCGAACATCGGATTGCCCCACATTTCCCAATAGGTGTTGCGGGGGTGCGGCTCGTCGGTGAACTCGATGCCGACAGCCCAATCCTTGCCCAGTATATATTCCACCTGCGCCGTGATTTCCTCGTCCGTCAGGTCGGGCAGGAACGAGAAGCAACCCTGAGTGATACGCATGTGATCCTCCTGTCAGGAAACGGACGCGGTCGGAACGAAATCCGACGTGTCGGTGGATGTATAGTTGAAGGTGATATTGCCCCAGGTATCCAGCGCGGCCTCAAGCGGCTTGCACCATTTGGCGGCCTTGCGCAGCACCTCGGGGCCTTCGTTGGCGATATCGACACCCTCGTTGCGGGCCTTGACCATCGCTTCCAACGCGACCCGGTTTGCCGTGGCCCCGGCCTGAATGCCCATCGGGTGGCCGATGGTGCCGCCGCCGAATTGCAGCACCACGTCGTCGCCGAACAGGTCGATCAACTGATGCATCTGCCCGGCATGGATGCCGCCGGATGCCACCGGCATCACTTTCTTCAGATCGCCCCAATGCTGTTCGAAAAAGATTCCGCGCGGCAGATCGACCTCGTTCACCGTCTCGCGGCAGACGTTGTAATAGCCCTGCACGGTCATCGGATCGCCCTCCAGCTTGCCGACGGCGGTGCCGGTGTGCAGGTGATCGACCCCCGCCATGCGCAGCCATTTGGCGATCACGCGGAAGGAAATCCCGTGGTTCTTCTGCCGGGTATAGGTGCCGTGGCCCGCGCGGTGCATATGCAGGATCATGTCGTTCTGACGGCACCAGTTGGAAATCGACTGGATCGCGGTCCAGCCGACGATCAGGTCCACCATGACGATGACCGAACCCAGTTGCTTGGCGAATTCGGCGCGGGCATACATTTCTTCCATCGTGCCGGCGGTGATGTTCAGATAGTGGCCCTTGACCTCGCCGGTGGCGGCGGTCGCCTTGTTCACCGCCTCCATGCAATACAGGAACCGGTCGCGCCAGTGCATGAAGGGCTGGCTGTTGATGTTCTCGTCATCCTTCATGAAGTCCAGACCGCCCTTCAGCCCTTCATAGACGACGCGCCCATAGTTCTTGCCCGACAGGCCCAGTTTCGGCTTGGTGGTCGCGCCCAGCAGCGGGCGGCCGAACTTGTCCAGCCGTTCGCGTTCCACCACGATGCCCGTGGGTGGACCCGCGAAGGTTTTCAGATAGGCGACGGGAAAGCGCATATCCTCAAGCCGGGCGGCCTTCAGCGGCTTGAAGCTGAACACGTTGCCGATGATCGACGCGGTGACGTTGGCGATGGACCCTTCCTCGAACAGGATCAGGTCATAGGCGACATAGCAGAAATACTGCCCTTCCTGCCCGGGCACGGGTTCGACCTTATAGGCCTTGGCCCGGTATTGATCCGCCGCCGTCAGCCGGTCGGTCCAGACCACCGTCCAGGTCGCGGTGGACGATTCGCCGGCCACCGCCGCCGCCGCCTCGATCGGGTCCACGCCGTCCTGCGGGGTGATGCGGAACAGCGCCAGGACATCGGTGTCCTTGGGTTCGTAATCCCCATCCCAATAGCCCATCTGCGCGTATTTCAGCACCCCCGCCGCATAGCGTTTCTTGCTGTCGCGGATTTCCTGTTTCGACATCTCGTTCATCGCATCCTCCCTCAGGCGGCTTTCGCGCCGGTGATGGCCGGGTCAAGCGCCCCCGACGCATAGCGTTTGGCCATCTCGTCCATCGCGATGACCGTGATCTTGCTGGCGTGACCCGCCGTGCCGAACCGTTCGAACCGGTCGCGGCACAGGTCGGTCAGTTCCGTCATTGCCGGGATCAGGAACTTGCGCGGGTCGAATTCTTCCGGCTTGTCGCGGGCGACCTTGCGGAACTGGCCGGTCATCGCCATGCGGCAGTCGGTGTCGATGTTCACCTTGCGCACCCCGTGGCGGATGCCGCGTTCGATTTCCTCAACCGGCACGCCGTAGGTCTGCGGCATCTGCCCGCCCGATTCGTTGATGAGGTCTTGCAGATATTGCGGCACCGAGGACGACCCGTGCATGACCAGATGCGTGCCGGGAATGCGTTCGTGGATCGCCTCGATCACATGCATCGCCAGAATGTCGCCGTCCGGCTTGCGGGTGAACTTATAGGCGCCGTGGCTGGTGCCGCAGGCGATGGCCAGCGCGTCGCATTTGGTGCGCGCGACGAAATCGGCGGCCTGATCGGGGTCGGTCAGCAACTGGCTGTGATCCAGCTTGCCTTCCGCGCCCGATCCGTCCTCGGCCGCTGCCTCGCCGGTTTCCAGCGACCCCAGAACGCCCAGCTCGCCCTCGACGGACGCGCCCACCGCATGGGCGGCCTCGGCCACCTTGGCCGTCACCGCGACGTTATAGTCGTAATCGGCGGGGGTCTTCATGTCCTCATGCAGCGACCCGTCCATCATCACGCTGGTAAAGCCGTGGCGAATCGCCGACATGCAGGTGGCCAGATTGTTGCCGTGATCCTGATGCAGGCAGATCGGGATGGTCGGGTTCATTTCCGCCAGCGCCTGGACCATGTGGCGCAGCATGATGTCGCCGGCATAGGACCGCGCGCCGCGGCTGGCTTGCAGGATCACCGGGCTGTCGGTTTCCGCCGCAGCCTTCAGGATCGCCAGTCCCTGTTCCATGTTGTTGATGTTGAAGGCGGGCACGCCATAGCCATGTTCGGCCGCGTGATCCAGCAATTGTCTCAGCGTTATCAGCGCCATGTCCTAGCTCCTCGTCAGATTGCGGGCGGCATCTGCGACCGCTTGGGCGGTGATGCCGAAATGTTGGTAAAGCGCGGGCGCGGGCGCCGATGCGCCGAACCCCGTCATGCCGATAAATCCGTCACCCGTGCGCAGGATCGGCCCGTCCCAGCCTTGCCGGATCGCGGCCTCGATCCCCACGCGCGGCGCGGTGCCAAGAACGGCTGTGCGGTAATCCTCGGGCTGCGCCGCGAACAGTTCAAATGACGGCGCGCTGACCACTGCGGCGCGAATACCCTCGGCCTCCAGCGCGTCTGCGGCGGCAAGGGCGATCTCCACCTCGGACCCGGTGCCGATCAGCGTCACATCCCGGTCGCCCGGATCGCGGATCAGATAAGCCCCGCGCGCCGTCAGGTTTTCGGCGCTGTGATCGGTGCGGATCAGCGGCAGGTTCTGCCGCGACAGCGCCAGCAGCACCGGCGTTCCCCGCGACTGCATCGCGATCTGCCACGCCTCGGCGGTTTCCACCGCATCGGCGGGACGGATCACGGTCAGGTTCGGGATCGCCCGCAGGGATGCCAACGTTTCGACCGGCTGATGCGTCGGCCCGTCCTCGCCCAATCCGATCGAGTCATGGGTCATCACATAGGTGACCGGCACCCCCATCAGCGCCGACAGCCGGATCGCGGGGCGGCAGTAATCGGCAAAGACCAGAAACGTCCCGCCATAGGGCCGGAACAGCCCGTGCAGCGCGATCCCGTTCATCGCCGCCGCCATGCCGAATTCGCGGATGCCATAATGGACGTAACGCCCGCTGAAATCGCCCTTGTGGATGCGATCCTGCCCCTTGGTGCGGGTCAGGTTGGACCCGGTCAGGTCGGCCGAACCGCCGATGGTGTTCGGGATGGCGGCATTGACGACCGCAAGCGCCATTTCCGATGCCTTGCGCGTCGCCACCTTTGGCCGGTCAGCCGACAATTGCCGCTTGAAGGCGTCCACGGCCTCGTCCAGCCCGGACAGATCGCCCGTCAGCGCCGCGTCGAAATCATCTGCGCCCGTGGCCCGCGCCTGCCATTCGGCCCGCGCCTTTGCCCCGCGCGCGGCAACTGCCCGCCACAGGTCATGGACCGGCTGCGGAATCTCGAACGGCGCAGCGTCCCAGCCCAGATGGACCCGCGCCGCCGCGATCTCATCGACTCCCAAGGGGGCGCCATGCACGTCATGGCTGCCCTGCTTGTTCGGCGCGCCCCAGCCGATCACCGACCGGCAGGCAACGAGGCTCGGGCGGGGGGATGCCCGAGCCTCGTCGATTGCGCGCGCGATGTCGTCGGGGTCATGCGCATCGCAATCCACCGTGTGCCAGCCCGCCGCCCGGAACCGCGCCTGCTGATCCGTCGAGGTGGACAGATCGGTGCCGCCGTCGATGGTGATGCGGTTGTCGTCCCACAGCAGGATCAGCCGCGACAGGCCCAGATGGCCGGCAAGGTCGATGGCCTCGTGGCTGACGCCCTCCATCAGACAGCCGTCGCCGGCGATCACATAGGTCCAGTGGTCGCACAGGTTCGGCCAGCGGGCATTCCCCAGCCGTTCGGCCAGCGCCATTCCGACCGCCGTGGCAAGACCCTGACCCAAGGGGCCGGTCGTGACCTCGATCCCGTCGGCATGGCCGTATTCGGGATGCCCCGCCGTCCGCGCGCCCAACTGCCGGAACGCGCGCAACTGATCCATATCCATGTCGGCGTAACCCAGCAGATGGTTCACCGCATAGAGCAGCATCGACCCATGCCCCGCCGACAGCACGAAACGGTCGCGGTTCGGCCATTTCGGATCGGCCGGATCCAGCGCGATGTATCGCCCGAACAAGACCGCAGCCACATCCGCCATGCCCATCGGCATCCCCGGATGGCCCGAATTGGCCGCCTGCACCGCATCCATCGCCAAAGCGCGGATCGCATTCGCCATCAGCCGTTCGTCAGTCATCGCAACGTCCTTTGCCATAGCATTCACCGCAGCTTGCGAGAGGTGGAAACCAGACGCTCGATCATCGGCGTCAGGATCAGTTGCATCGCCAGGTCGGTCTTGCCGCCGGGGATCACGATTGAATTCGCCCGGCTCATCCACGACCCCTGGATCATCGAGGTGAGATAGGGAAAGTCGATGCCGCGCGGGTTGCGGAACCGGATTACCACCAGCGATTCGTCCGCCGTGGGGATCCAGCGGGCGATGAACGGGTTCGACGTATCCACCACCGGCACGCGCTGAAAATTGATGTCGGTTTCGGTGAATTGCGGGGTGATGACATGGACGTAATCATGCATCCGCCGCAGGATCGTGTCGGTCACGGCCTCGGTCGAATAGCCGCGGCTGGCACGGTCGCGGTGGATCTTCTGGATCCATTCCAGATTGATGACCGGCACCACCCCGATCTTGAGGTCCGACAGCGCCGGCAGGTTCACCGTATCGTTTTTGACGCAACCGTGCAGCCCTTCATAGAACAGCACGTCCGACCCGTCCTCGAAGGCGGCCCAGCCGGTGAAATGGCCCGGTTCGACGCCGTATTTCGCCGCCTCGGCATCGTCATGCACATAATGCCGCGTCCGTCCGCGCCCGGTCTCGCCATAGTCGCGGAACACGCGCTCTAACTCGCCCAGTTCATTCGCCTCGGCGGTGAAATGGGAAAATGTCTCGTCGCCGGCCTCGGCCCGGCGGGCCAGTTCCGCCTTCATCTCGGCGCGGTTGAAGCGGTGGAAGGCATCGCCCTCGATGGACACGGCCTTGACCCCCTCGCGGCGGAAGATCTGGTCGAAGGTGTTCTTGACCGTGCTGGTGCCCGCGCCCGACGATCCGGTGACGACGATGATGGGATGTTTCTGCGACATTCTCTATTCTCTCAGCTCCTGAACAGGCCGCGTTCGTGGAAAAGCGCGGCCGTTTCGGCGGCGGGCAGGTCGTGATAGGCGGTCACGCGCGCCACCTTGTCCGCCGAACCAAACACAAGGGGGGTGCGCTGATGCAGGCCCGTGGCGGCCAGCGACAGGATCGGGGCCTGCCCGTCGGTCGCCATGCCACCCGCCTGTTCGACCAGCATCGCGATCGGCGCGCATTCATACAGCAGCCGCAGCCGCCCGGCCTCGTATCCCTTGCGGCTGTCGCGGGGATAGAGAAAGATCCCGCCGCGCGTCAGGATACGATGGGTTTCCGCCACCAGCGACGCGACCCAGCGCATGTTGAAATTCTGCCCGCGCACGCCTTCGGCACCGGCCACGCAATCGTCGATATAGGCCCGGATGGGCAGCGGCCAGTGCCGGTAATTCGACGTATTTATGGCAAATTCCGTCGATTGCGCGGGTATGCGTACCGCGGGTTCGACCAGCCGGAAGGCGCCGCCGTCACGGTCCAGAACATAGCGCCGGGTGCCCTGACCCCAGCTCAGCACCAGGGCCGTCTGCGGGCCATAGATGATGTATCCCGCCGCGATCTGATCGGGCACGCGACCCAGAAAGCTGTCCATGCCGGTGGCCCCCGCCGGCAGGATCGAAAAGATCGTCCCGATGGAAATGTTCACGTCGATGTTCGACGATCCGTCCAGCGGGTCGATGGCCAGCGCCAGATCGCCGTCGGGGTCCAGCGTGACGATACTGTCCTGTTCCTCGGACGCGTAATCGCGCACACCGGTTCCGCGCAGCGCCGCCATGAAGGCCTCATCGGCGATCACATCCAGCGCCTTCTGCCCGTCACCGCCCAGATTGGTGCCGACACTTTCACCCAGTTTCTCGTCCAGACCGGCGCGGGCGATGCGCGCCGACAGGGCCGCACCGACGCCGCACAGGGCCTGCAATACGGGCGCAATCCGGGCCGGAATCTCAGGGTCGTCAATCATGGCTGGCATGGTCTGCTCCTTCTCCGGGATGCAGCCAAACCGGAAAACGCCTGTCAGAAAATTTAATTGATCTGAATTTTCATTCGGATATTCTGAATGCGAAATGCGCCCCGATCTTATCACCCTCAAACAATTGCGCGCGGTTCTGGCCGTGGCCGAAACCGGCTCGATCACCGCTGCGGCGCAACGGCTGGCCCTGTCGGTGCCCGCCGTACACAATCAGATCAAACTGTTAGAAGAAAACACCGGCCTGCCGCTGCTGCGGCGCAGCGCCGATTCCGCTGGGTCCGATCTGACCGAAGCGGGGTTCATCGTCCATGACGCGGCACAGCGCATCGCAGCCATGCTTGTGCATATGGGCGACGATCTGTCCGCCCAAAGTCGCGGGGCTTCGGGGCGGGTGGTGCTGTCGGTCGTGTCCACGGCCAAGTATTTCGCCCCCCGGCTGGTCAAGGCGTTAAGCGATCAGATGCCGGGAATCGAAATCGCGCTGACCGTCGGCAACCGCGAACGGGTGATCGCGGATCTGGATCGCGGCGTGGCCGATCTGGCGATCATGGGCCGTCCGCCGCGCAAGCCGGTGGTCGATGCCTTTCCGCTTGGCCCGCATCCGCATGGGCTGATCGCGCCGCCCGATCACCCGTTGGCTTCGCGTTCGCCCCTGACCCCCGATGAACTTCACGATCAGGTGTTCCTGTCACGCGAAGTCGGGTCCGGCACCCGTATCCTGATGGAACGCTATCTGGCCGAACTGTTCGACCGTGGCTATGCGGTCGCTGTCATGGATTCGAACGAGACGATCAAACAGGCGGTCATGGCCGGTCTGGGCATCGCCTTCCTGTCGCTGCATACCGTGACCGAGGAATTGCGCGAAGGGCGCCTGATCCAGTTGGCCGCACCGGGTCTGCCGATCTCGCGGCACTGGTTTCTGGTCCGCGCCGCAGCCGACCCCGAACGCCCCGCCACCGCCAATCTGCGCGCGGCGATCCTGCGCATGGACGGCCATTTCCTGCCCGCGATCCAGACGCGCTGACCGTGGCGGATCGGGGAATCACCGCCCGACCGCTACCGCTTGACGCTGCCGGATCGTCGCCGCGGCGGTCAGCAGCCCATCGGGGTCGCGCCGGGCAGCAGTCAGACGGGCCGCGCTTTTGGCCGGGATCAGCGTCACGTCATGGCCGCGCGCTCGCAGGGCCGCGATGCTGGTATCCGGCATGTCGTCCTCGATCACGATCTGGCCGGGTTGTCGCGTGCGGGGCCAGAAGGATGACGGAAAATGCGTCGTATGGATCAACGGCGCGTCAATGGCCGTCTGCAAATCCATCCCGAACACCGCGTGGCGCAGGAAGAACTGCAACTGCCACTGATCCTGCTGGTCGCCGCCCGGCGTGCCAAAGGCCAGCCGCCCGCCGTCGGCGTGGGCGGCAAAACCCGGCGTCAGCGTGGTGCGCGGCCGCCGCCCCGGTGCCAGCGATGTCGGCAGCCCGTCCTCAAGCCAGAACATCTGCGCACGGCTGTTCAGGCAGAAACCAAGGCCCGGAATGACCGGAGAACTTTGCAGCCAGCCCCCCGACGGCGTGGCCGACACCATGTTGCCCCAGCGGTCGATCACGTCGAGATGCACGGTATCGCCGCGCCTCTGCGACAGATGCGCCATCGTCGGCTCATAGACGGCGCCCTCGGGCCGCGACAGCCGGTCAAGGATCGCCATGCCCTGCGCCACCTGCCCCTCGAACCCCGGCACCGTGCCGGGGCGTAGATCGAAACTGGCCGATGCGCCGATCCGGGCGCGGCGGGCGGCGGTGTAACGCGGCGACAGCAGCGCATCCAGCGGCACCTCGGCATGATCGGGGTCGCCGAAATAGATCTCGCGGTCGGCGAAGGCCAGCTTCATCGCCTCGGCCAGCAGATGCAGATAATCCGCGCCAAAAGGGTCCATCGCGGACAGGTCGTCGCCCGCCAGCATCGCCAGCACCTGAAGAAAGGCCGGTCCCTGCGTCCACGGCCCGGCCTTGGCGACCTGCCAGCCGCGGAAATCCAGCACCGCCGGCGCTTCCCAATGCGCCGCATATCCGGCCATGTCGGCGCCGGTCAGAACGCCCGCATGGGACGTGCCGGAACCGTCCATGAAGGATTCGCGGCAGAATGCGTCGATCCGATCAGCGATGAAACCACGATAAAAGGCATCGCGCGCCGCCTCGATCCGCGCCTCGCGCGTCGGCGCACCGGCAGATTCGGCCAGCACCCGCCGCCATGTCGCGGCCAGCGCCGGGTTGCGGAAATTCGCGCCGCCATCGGGCGGATGGCCGCCGGGCAGCCATGTGGCGGCGGACCCCGGCCAGTGATCGCGAAAGAAATCCGCCAGCCCGGCGATGGCGGCGGCGGCGCGGGGCAGGATCGGGTGGCCGCGCTCGGCATGAAAGATCGCCGGTTCGATCACCTCGGCCAGTTCCATCGTGCCATGATCGCGCAGCATCAGCATCCAGCCGTCGAAGGCGCCCGGAATGACCGTCGCCAGCAGGCCGTTGCCGGGGATCAGCTCCAGCCCCAGCCCCCGGTAATGCGCAATCGTCGCACCGGCGGGTGCCGGGCCTTGCGCGCACAACACCCGCGTTTCGCCGCCGCTATGGATGATGGCCGGCAGATCGCCCCCCGGCCCGTTCAGGTGGGGTTCGACCACCTGCAACACCAGCCCGGCCGCCACCGCCGCGTCAAAGGCATTGCCGCCGCGTTCCAGCATCGCCATGCCCGCCGTCGAACCCAGCCCGTGGGTCGAGGTCACGACACCGAAATATCCCTGAATCATGCGTCCTATCCGTGTTCGCGCGGGTCCAGTGCATCGCGCAGCCCGTCACCCAGCAGATTGAAACCCATCACCACGACAAAAATCGCGGTGCCCGGCCAGATCGCCATCCAGGGCGCCTGTTCCAGAAAATTCTTGGCCGTCGCCAGCATCGTCCCCCAACTGGGGGCGGGGGGTTGCTGACCAAGGCCAAGAAACGACAGCGACGCCTCGGCAATGATCGCGGTCGCGATGGTCAGCGTCGATTGCACAACGATAGGCGGGATCACGTTGGGCAGGATATAGCGACCCATGATCCGCAGGTGCCCAAGGCCGATGGCGCGGGCGCCTTCGACATAATCCTCGGTCTTGACCGACAGAACCTGCCCGCGCGTCAGGCGGATGAAGATCGGCACCGCCGACAGGCCGATGGCGATCATCGCATTGGTCAGCGAGGGGCCAAGGAATGCCGCCAGCGCGATCGCCATGATAAGGAACGGCATCGCCAGCAGGGCATCGGTCATCCGGGCGATGATCTGGTCGATCCAGCCGCCGAAATAGCCCGCGATCAGCCCCAGCGGCACCCCGACGCCCAGCGCGATCACGACCGAGATCACCCCCGCCATCAGCGAGGCGCGCGCACCCCAGATCATCCGCGACAGGATGTCCCGGCCGATCTCGTCCGTGCCCAGCCAGTGTTCGGCGGACGGCGGCTTACGGATCACGCCCCAGTCGGTCGCGGTGGGGTCGGGGATCGGCAGAACCGGCGCCAGCAGCGCCAGCAGGGTAAAGAACAGCACGAACACCCCGCCGACAAGGGCGGAACGGTTGGCGGCGAACTTGGCCCAGGCGCGGTTGCGGCGCCGGGGCGCGATGGTATCAGCGGGGATGTGGGTGGCGTTAGCTGTCACAGGTTCGCCCTCATGCGCGGGTTCAGCACGACATACAGCACATCGGCCAACAGGTTGATCAGGATGAACATGGTGGCGGTAACCAGAACGACACCCTGCACCACGGCATAATCGCGGGTGAACACCGCATCGACGATCATTTTGCCGAAGCCGGGAATGGTGAAAATCTGTTCCGTCAGCACGGCGCCGGCCAGCAGTTCCCCGAACAGCAGGGCCGACAGGGTAACGACCGGCAAAAGCGCGTTGCGAAAGGCGTGACGGCGCACCACGACGCCTTCGCGCAGCCCCTTGGCGCGGGCGGTGCGGACGTAATCGGCCTGCAAAACGCCCAGCATGGCCGACCGCGTGTGTCGCATCAGCGTGCCGGCGATGGCCGTGCCCAGAACGATGGCGGGCATTAGCATGGTCAGAAAGCTGCGCTTCAGATCGACCCAGGGCTCGACATAGCCCGACGCGGGCAGCCAGCCCAGATTGACGGCAAACAGCAGGATCATCATGATCCCCAGCCAGAAATTCGGCACCGACAGGCCCGACAGGGCGACGATATTGGCTGCGTAATCGACCACCGTGCCCTTTCGCACCGCCGACAGCACGCCCGCCGGAATACCGACCAGCAGCGCAAAGATCATCGACATCACGGCAAGCTGGATCGTCACTGGCAGCTTTTGCGCGATCAGTTCCGTCACCGGCAGCCCGGTGCGCAGCGAAGTGCCAAGATCGCCGCGCAGCACATCGCCTAACCAGTAGCCATACTGGAACAGCAGCGGATCGTTCATGCGATACTGTTCGCGCAGGGCGGCGATGGTTTCGGGGTCGCGATCCTCGCCGGCCAGCACCAGCAGGGGATCGCCCGGCAACAGCTTGGTCAGCAGGAACACGAACACCGTCACCAGAAACAGCGTCGGGATCGCGACCAGAATGCGGTTCAGAATATAGCGCGCCATCGGGCCGGCCTTTCGGTCAAAGCCCCCGCCCGGCCGATGCCGGGCGGGAAGCGGTTCAGATCAGCCCGAAACACCGCGCAGGCGGATGATCCCGTCCGGGTAGGGTGCGAATCCCTCGATCCCCTGCCGCATCGTGTAAAAATACTTGATGTGATACAGATAGATGATCGGCAGTTCATCTTTCAGGATCGCGCGGCTTTCATCATACAGCGCCTTGCGCGCGGCCGGGTCGGCGACGGTCCGGGCCTCGGACAGGATGCGGTCAACCTCGGGATTGCTGTAATGCTGATCGTTGTTCGCGGCACCCGTGAACACGAAGGGATGGACGTTCGCATCCGGGTCGATCCGGCCCGACCAGCCCTGCTGCGAGATGTCGAAATTACCCGCGACGTTTTCGGCCAGCAGCGTGGCGAATTCGGTCGGGCGCAGGGTGATGTCGATGCCTGCATCGGCGGCCATGGCCTGAATCACCGCGCCCTGCTGTTGCGCCTGCGGGGCGTTGCCAGTCTGCATTTCCACGCTGACGCGGCCCTCGACGCCGGCCTCGGCCAGCAGCGCCCTGGCCTTTTCCACGTCGCGCGGCGGCACCGGATCGGATTCGTCATACCAGAACGATCCCGGCGCGGCCCATTGGTTGCCGGGAACATACAGCCCCTCGAACACGACCTGATTCAGCGCCTCGCGGTCGATGGCATGGGACAGCGCCTGACGGATCAGCTTGTTGCTGCCCATCGGCCCTTCGGACCGCGACCCGTTGCCCACGTTCACGGTGATGCCCTGATAGCCGATATTGGCCACCTCGAACAGTTGCAGCCGGGTGTCGTTGCGGATCTGCGGCACGTCCGAGGGCTGGGTGCGTTCGGAAATGTCCAGATCGCCCGCCCGGACGTTGGCCAGACGCACGGTGCCGTCGGGGATCGGCATATAGATCACGCGGTCATAATGATATTCGTCGGCTTCCCAGTATTCGGCGAATTTTTCCAGAACGATCCGGTTGCCCTCGACCCGTTCCACGAACTTGAACGGCCCGGTGCAGATCGGCTTGCTGCCGAACCCCGCGCCTGCGGCCTCGGCCGCGTCGGGCGAATACATCCGGCCCGCGTGATGGGCCAGTTGCGCCAGCAAGGTCACATCCGGGTTCTTCAGATGGATGGTCAGTTCGTGATCGCCGGTCGCCTCGACCGATGCCACCGATGCCAGTTCCGACTTGCGCCGCGATTCCTGCAAGGTCAGGTTGCGGTCCAGCACCCGCTTGGCCGATTCGGCGTTAAAGACGGTGCCGTCATGATGGGTGACGCCCTCGCGCAGCGTAAAGACCAGCGCCATGCCGTCATCCGACCATGCCCATTCCGTCGCCAGTTCGGGGATGATTTCCATATCGGAATTGGTGTTCACCAGCCGGTTGCACAGCGATTCATAAACCAGCGAGGACACGAAGGTCCGCGATTGCGCCGGGTCCAGCGAATCCGGGTCTTCGTTCAGACCGATGCGCATGTCGGCGGCAAAGGCGGGGGCGGCAAGGGCGCTGGCCAGAAGCGCGGCCAGCAGCGGATGTCGAATGTTCATGTCTCTCTCCCGGTTGTTAAGGTCTTGTCTCGGCGGCGGCGCGATACAGCGCGAACCGCCGTTCCGCGGTGCCGCTGCGCGGCGCATCCAGACGCGCGCCGATGTCGGCGGGCGGCAGGTCCTGCCAGTGATGGCAGGCGGTCCGGTGCCCCTCGCCGGTCAGCACGGGGCGTTCGCGGGCGCAGATTTCGGTCGCATGGGGGCAGCGGGTATGGAACTTGCACCCCGAGGGCGGGTTGGCGGGCGAAGGAATATCGCCGCCCAGATGCGCGGGCCGGGCGCGGTCGCCGGGAACCGGCACCGGGATCGCCGACAGCAGCGCGCGGGTATAGGGATGGCGCGGGTTGGTGAACAGATCCTCGGTCGCGGCCAGTTCGACCACCTCGCCCAGATACATGACCGCGATCCGGTCGGCCATGTGCCGGATCACCGACAGATCATGCGCGATGACGATCAGGGTCAGGCCGAAATCGTCCTTGAGGTCTTCCAGAAGGTTCACGATCTGCGCCTGAACCGACACGTCCAGCGCCGAGACGGGTTCGTCCCCGATCAGCAGTTTCGGCCCCGATGCCAAGGCGCGGGCCACGCAGATGCGCTGTCGCTGACCGCCCGAAAATTCATGCGGGTAACGGTCGGCATGTTCGGGGCGCAGGCCCACCTTGGTCAGCAGTTCGCGCACCTTGTCGCGGCGTTCGCGGCGCGACAGGCGGGAATGGACCATCAGCGGCTCGCCCACGATGGTTTCCACCGTCATGCGCGGGTTCAGGGATGAAAACGGGTCCTGAAAAATGAACTGCAATTCGGACCTGAGGGCGCGCATGTCGCCGGCGGGCAGGCTGGTCAGATCGCGCCCGTCATAGGTGACGGTTCCGGCCGAAGGGTCGATCAGCCGCAGCAGCAACCGCGCCAGCGTGGATTTGCCGCAGCCGGATTCGCCGACGATGGCGAATGTCTCGCCCTGCACGATGTCCAGATCGACACCGTTCACGGCATGGATGATCGTCGGCACCGACAAAAGGCCGCCGCCGGTCTCGAACCGCTTTTCAAGACCGCGGGCGGTCAGGATCGCGTCGCGCATCAGGCCACCCCCTGCACATGCTGTTCCAGAGGCGCGCGGATGCAGGCCCATTCATGGCCCGCGCCGTCCCCCGCCATCGGCGGGCGCGCGGCATGGCAGGCGTCGATGACAAAGGGGCAGCGGCTGGCGAAACGGCAGCCGGGCGGCATCGCCTCGGGCACCGGCACCGCGCCGGGGATGGTCATCAGCCGCGACGCCCCGCCCTGCTGCCGCCCGCCAAGCGCGGGCATCGACCCCATCAGCCCCAGCGTATAGGGGTGCTGCGGTTCTCCGAAAATCCGCCCGGCCGGGCCGGATTCGACGACGCGCCCGGCATACATCACCGCCACCTGATCGGCGATTTCGGCCACCACGCCCAGGTCATGGGTAATCATCATCAGGGCGGTGCCGTATTCGGCCTGCAATTCCCGCATCAGGTCCAGGATCTGCGCCTGAATGGTCACGTCCAGCGCGGTGGTGGGTTCATCCGCGATCAACAGCGCCGGATCGTTGGCCAGCGCCATGGCGATCATCACCCGCTGACGCATCCCGCCCGACAGTTGATGCGGATAATCGTCCAGCCGCTTTTCGGCGGCGGGCATACGGACGCGGCGGAACATCTCCAGCGCGCGGTCGCGGGCCTCGGCGCGGGTGCAGCCCTTGTGACGGCGCACCGCCTCGGCCACCTGATCGCCAACGGTGAACACCGGGTTCAGGCTGGTCATCGGCTCCTGAAAGATCATCGCCATCCTGTTGCCGCGCAGTTCCTCGATCTCGCGCCGCGATTTCGTCAACAGGTCTTCACCGTTGAACAGCACCTGCCCGCCGGTCACGGTCGCGGCCTTTTTCGGCAGCAACCCCATCGCTGCCAGCGAGGTGACCGACTTGCCGCAGCCCGATTCGCCCACCACCGCCAGCGTCTGCCCCGGCAGGATCGACAGGCTCACCCCGTCGATCAGGTCGATCGGCTGGCCGCGAAAACGGATCGACAGGTCGCGGACCTCAAGCACGGGGCGCAAAGCATCGGACGTCATGGATCGGCGGCCTCCTCGGTGGCGAATTTCAGGAACACCGCGCGCAGGCTTTCCAGATGGGTCCGCATCGCCGTTTCAGCCGCCGCAGCATCGCCGGCCGCCAGCGCATCAAGGATCACGCGATGTTCGTTCAGGATTGGCCTCGGCGTCCCGGCATAGCGTCGCGCGCGCAGGCGGATACGTCGCAGCCCCTCATCATGGCGCCAGACGTTAAGCTGATCGAACAGCGCCAAAAGCAATGGGTTACCCGAAGCGGCCGCGATTTCACGGTGCAGGGCGCTGTCCCACAGATCGGCGCTGTCCACGTCCTCGGCGGTCTCGACTCGTTCGGCGCAATGCGCCATCCGGCGCCGCATCTCACCGGTGCAGCGCAGCGCCGCGAGACGCGCGATATAGGGTTCCAAACCCAGCCGTGCCTCGATCATATGCATGAGACTGGACGGGCTGACCGGCAGCGCATGGGGAATCGGCCGGGTGACGGGCGGCGGCCCGGTATAGGTGCCCGAACCGTGCTTGCGCCAGATCTGGCCTTCTTCCTCAAGTACTTCCAGCGCGCGCCGGATCGCCCGCCGCCCGATGCCCATCTGCTCGGCAAGCTCGCGTTCGGTCGGCAACCGCCCCGCCGACAGCCCGGCCAGCATCGCACGGATCTGCGCCAGAGCCTCGGCCGAGCTTTGCGGCAGATCCGTATCGGACGGCGGCGCGGAAGATGAACCATTTTCCATTGGTTCACGATAATGGTTCGAAACCAAGATACAATAGTTTTTTCCAAATGACCCGGCAACGGTCCGGACGAAACCCGGCACCGAAAGTCCGCGCGGCGGCGACATGATTCAGGAAAAATGGCGCACCCGACAGGATTCGAACCTGTGACCTCTGCCTTCGGAGGGCAGCACTCTATCCAGCTGAGCTACGGGTGCGTGGGGCTTTGAATAGCCGTGAAAACCGGGTTTCGCAATGGGCAAACGTCAGGCGAACAGCTCGTGGCAGAAGTGCAGGGCGTCGATCAGCGCGTCCACCTCGGCCGGGGTGTTATACATCGCAAAGGACGCGCGGGCCGTGGCGGTGACGCCATAGAACTCCATCAGGGGCATGGCGCAATGGCTGCCGGCGCGCACGGCGATGCCGCGCTTGTCCAGAATGGTGGACAGGTCATGCGCATGGGCGCCCTGCATGGTCATCGAAAAGATCGCGCCCTTGCCCGGCGCATCGCCCTGCAACGTCAGCCAGTTCAGCGACCGCAGCCGGTCGCGGGCGTAATCGCGCAGCGTCTGTTCATGGGCGGCGATCCGGTCCATGCCGATGCCCATCATATAGTCCAGCGCCGCGCCAAGGCCGATCTGATTCACGATGCCCGGCGTGCCCGCCTCGAACCGCAGGGGCGGGTCGGCGTAATCAATGGCATCGCGGGTGACGGTGCGGATCATGTCGCCGCCGCCCAGAAACGGCCGCATCTCGGCCTGACGGGCGCGGCTGATCCAGATCGCGCCCGACCCCGAGGGACCATACAGCTTGTGCCCGGTGATCGCATAGAAATCGACGCCCAATGCGGCCACATCCACCGGCATATGCACGGATGCCTGCGACCCGTCGGCCAGCACCGGCACATCCGTGCCGCGCGCAATGGCGCCCACATCGACCACGGTGCCGGTCACATTCGACATATGCGTGACCGCGATCAGCCGGGTGCGCGGCCCGACCGCGGCCAGCACCTTTTCGGGCGGCAGGCTGCCATCGGGTTCGGGTTCGACCCATTTCAGCACCACCCCCTGCCGTTCGCGCAGGAAGTGCCAGGGCACGATATTGGCGTGATGTTCCAGCACCGACAGGACGATTTCATCGCCCGCCTGCAAACGCGGCGCGGCCCAGCCATAGCTGACCAGATTGATCCCCTCGGTCGCGCCCGAGGTCATCACGATCTCGTCGTCATGCGCGGCATTCAGGAACCGGGCGATGATCCCGCGCACCCGTTCGTAATTCTCCGTCGCCAGATTCGACAGGAAATGCAGCCCGCGATGGACGTTGGCATATTCGCCTTCATAGGCGCGGGTGATGGCGTCGATCACCACCCGCGGCTTTTGCGCGCTGGCGCCGCTGTCCAGATAGACCAGCGGGCGTCCGTTCACCTGCCGCGACAGGATCGGGAAATCGGCGCGGATGCGTTCGACGTCATAGCTCATGCGGGCACCGGAATGAGACCAAGCGAGGACAGGATGACGGCCATCACCATGCCCGCCGCCAGAAATGTGGCGAAGATGCCAAAGGCGACCTTGGCGGCACTGTCGAATCCGTGCAGCGCCTTGGTGAAATGCACCATCAGCCAGACAAAGATCGCCGCGGCCACCAGCCACATCAGCGATGCGATGACCGGGAACAGCAGCATCAGCACGACCTGCGCGCATTGCACCAGCAGCAGAATGAATTCGATCCAGATTATCAACAGCAGCGCATCGGGAAAATCGCCGGTGCCGCCGAAGGATCGGCCGACCACGGCCATCAACAGCGCGGTGACCGACAGCACGGCGAACTGAACTCCGGCGATCATCAGCGGCTGGGCGACGGCGCTGTTCATGCCGGTTTCCACCTCGACCGGAAACAGCATCGACGCACCCCATGTCAGCAGCGCCGACAGGCTGACGATCAGCGCCAGCGCCATCCAGCGCACGGCCATCGGCAGATTCAGCGAACACAAGGCCCGTGCCGCCCGTTCAGGATCACGGAAGGTCAGCAGGATCAGCGATTTCAGATCGTCCGAAGTCATGTCGCACGCAAGGCGGACAGGCCCGCCCCCCAGATCAGCAGAAAGCCGATGCCCGCGACGGCATGGGCCAGATTCAGCGCGGGGCCGGGGCCGACAAACCCCTGCACCAGCCCGGCCAGCAACATGGCGGGCACCACCGCCAGCAGCGCCCAGAACAGCGCCAGCCGGGAATGGCGGCCGTCAACCGGCCATGGGGTCAGGTGCGACAGCGCCGACACCAGCGCCGCAAGACCATAGGCCAGCAGGGGCATGATGAACATGACCCCCATCAGTGCGCCGCCCATCCGCGCCTCGAAGGAAACCGTGGGGTCCAGATAAGCCTCGCGCGCCCGCGCCGGGGCCTGCGCGATCAGGAAAAACAGCAGCGCAATCATCAGCACGCCCAGCAATGTGCGGTCTGGCATGTCGGCAAGGCTCCGCACCACGCGGCGCGGCGCCCACCAGCTTTGCACCACCTGCGGCACGATACCGCGCGCGGTCCGGGATGCGGTTGCTGTCACCGGCGGGCGGCATGGCGCGTCAGCCACGCCTCCAGCCGGTCGCTGATCTGGCCGCGCAGGTGATCGTCCTCGATCTCGTTCAGCGCATCGGCCAAGAAGGACAGCACAAGGAACACGATGGCGCGTTCCCGTGGCACCCCGCGGGACCGCAGATAGAACATCGCGTCCTCGTCCAGCGCGCCGGTGGTCGATCCGTGGCTGCATTTCACGTCATCGGCATAGATTTCCAGTTCGGGCTTGGCCAGAAACTGGCTGTCCTCGTCCAGCAGCAAGGCCTGGCTGATCTGATAGCCATCGGTTTTCTGCGCGCCGGGGCGCACCAGAATCTTGCCCTGAAACACGCCGCGCGCGCCATTCTTCAGCACTTTCTTGAACACCTGCCGGCTTTCGCAGCCCTCGGCGTCATGGGTGATGAACACGGTGTCGTCGTGGTGGAAATCGCCGGTGTCGCCATCGCCCAGAACCGCCGCCGCGATATGGGCCACGGCATCGTCGCCCTGAATGTCGATCACCGCCTCGTGCCGCATCAGGGTGCCGTTGACCGACAGGGTGAAACTTTTGAACTGCGATTCCTCGGCCACGCGGGCAAAGATATGGCTGATGCCGACCCGCTGATCGCCCGCACGTTTCGCCGCGATGTGATGCAGCCGCGCGCCGGTCGCCACATCGGCCTCGATCACCGCATTCGACCGCGCGCCGGTGGCGCCGGTTTCCAGCAGGGTCAGTTCCGCGCCGGGTTCCAGCCGGATGACATGGTGCCAGACCACATCGGCCACCGCATCACCGCGGCGGTGGATGACATGCACCGGCCGCGCCGGTTTTCCGGTCACGCGGATCAGCACGCCTTCCGCCGCCGCTGCCGTGTTCAGCGCGGCAAAGGGGCGCGCGACCGGGTTCTGCCCCGCCGTTTCCA
>JAUNUO010000004.1:0-3680 GCA_030538135.1 Paracoccus sp. (in: a-proteobacteria) | reverse complement strand
GCCGTGTTCAGCGCGGCAAAGGGGCGCGCGACCGGGTTCTGCCCCGCCGTTTCCAGCACGCCATACAGCCCCGCCGCCCAGTGATCGCCAGTGGCATCGACCGCCGACAGAAGGTCGATCTGCGCCCCGTCCAGTTCAAGCGGGTCCGAAGCCGCCGCATCGAACACGCCATCGACGAACACCAGCCGCAGCCGGTCGATGTCGTCGAACAGGGGCGTATCGGGTTCCTTGTCCTCGATGGCCAGCGGCGCGGGCTGCGCGGCGTTGAACGGGCGCGGGTCGGTATAACGCCAATATTCGTGGCGCGGCCCCGGCAGACCCATGGCGCGCAGCCGCGACAGCGCATCGGCGCGGGCGGCGGCGGTGAAACCGCCCCTGGGCAGGGTCAGACCGGCCAGACGATCATCCAGCGCCCCGCCGCCGCCCTGCCCGATGGCCGTGGGCGTGACCTCGCGCGTCTTGACGGCGACATCCGACATCAGACGACCTCCGCCAGCAGATCGGTATAACCGTTGCGCTCGACCTCAAGCGCCAGTTCCGGGCCGCCGGATTTCACGATCCGGCCATCGGCCAGGATATGCACCACATCGGGTTGGATATGGTCCAGCAGGCGCTGATAATGGGTGATGACCAGAAACGCCCGGTCGGGCGAGCGCAGCGCGTTCACGCCATCCGACACCAGCCGCATCGCATCCACGTCAAGACCGGAATCGGTCTCGTCCATGATGCACATGCGCGGTTCCAGCATGGCCATTTGCAGGATTTCGTTGCGTTTCTTTTCGCCGCCGGAAAAACCGACGTTGACCGGCCGTTTCAGCATTTCCGCGTCGATGTTCAGATCGGCGGCCTTGGCGCGGATGATTTTCAGGAACTCGCCCGCCGACAGTTCGTCCTCGCCGCGGGCCTTGCGCTGTGCATTCACGGCGGTGCGCAGAAAGGTCATGTTGCCGACGCCGGGGATTTCGACCGGATACTGGAACGCCAGAAACAGCCCGTGCGCGGCGCGTTCCTCGGGTTCCATGTCCAGCAGATCGTCGCCGTCCAGCGTGGCCGAGCCTTCGGTGACTTCATAACCGTCGCGCCCCGACAGCACATAGGACAGCGTGGACTTGCCCGACCCGTTCGGCCCCATGATCGCATGGACCTGACCGGCAGGCACCGTCAGCGACAGACCTTTCAGGATCTGCTTGTCCTCGTCTTCCAGTTTGACGTGCAGGTTTTCGATTTTCAGCATATCTTCATTCCTATCGGGCGGCGCTCAGCCGACGCTTCCTTCCAGCGAGATGGCCACCAGAGACTGGGCCTCCATCGCAAATTCCATCGGCAGGGCCTGCAACACCTCGCGGCAGAAACCGTTGACGACAAGGGCCACGGCTTCTTCCTCGTCCATGCCGCGCTGGCGGCAATAGAACAGCTGGTCGTCATCGACCTTGCTGGTCGTGGCCTCGTGTTCGACGCGGGACGAACTGTTCCTGACCTCGATATAGGGCACGGTATGCGCCCCGCATTTGTCGCCGATCAGCAGGCTGTCGCATTGGGTATAGTTGCGGCTGTTCTTGGCGCGCGGATGCATGGTGACCAGCCCGCGATAGGTGTTCTGCGCCTGCCCCGCCGAAATCCCCTTGGACACGATGCGCGACCGGGTGTTCTTGCCCAGATGGATCATCTTGGTGCCGGTATCGGCCTGCTGGTGATTGTTGGTGATCGCGATCGAATAGAACTCGCCCGAGGATTCCTCGCCGCGCAGGATGCAGGACGGGTATTTCCAGGTGATCGCCGATCCGGTTTCCACCTGCGTCCACATGACCTTGGCCCGCGCCTCGCGGCAATCGGCGCGCTTGGTGACAAAGTTGTAGATGCCGCCCTTGCCGTCCTCGTCGCCGGGGAACCAGTTCTGGACGGTGGAATATTTCACCTCGGCGTCTTCCAGAATGACGATTTCCACCACCGCCGCGTGCAGTTGGTTGGTGTCGCGTTTCGGCGCCGTGCAGCCTTCCAGATAGCTGACATAAGACCCCTTGTCGGCGATGATCAGCGTGCGTTCGAACTGCCCGGTGTTTTCCGCGTTGATGCGGAAATAGGTGGACAGTTCCATCGGGCAGCGCACGCCCGGCGGCACATAGACGAACGATCCGTCGCTGAACACGGCGCTGTTCAGCGTGGCGAAAAAGTTGTCCGACTGCGGCACCACCGACCCCAGGTATTTCTGCACCAGCTCGGGATGCTTGCGGATCGCTTCCGAGATGGAACAGAAGATCACCCCGGCCCGTGCCAGTTCGTCCTTGAAGGTGGTGCCCAGCGAAACCGAATCGAATACCGCATCGACGGCCACCTTGCGCCCGTCGGCGGGCGCGGCCTCGGCACCCTCGACCCCGGCCAGAATCATCTGCTCGCGCAGCGGAATGCCCAGCTTTTCATAGGTAGCCAGCAGTTTCGGGTCCACCTCGTCCAGCGATTTCGGCTTTTGCGCCATGCTTTTGGGCCGGGCATAGTAATACTGATCCTGATAGTCGATATCGGGATAGTTCAGCATCGCCCAACGCGGCTCGGCCATGGTCTGCCAGCGGCGAAATGCCGCCAGACGCCATTCCAGCATCCATTCCGGTTCTTCGTTCTTTTCCGAGATCAGACGAACGATGTCCTCGTCGATGCCCTTTGGGGCATATTCCATCTCGATCTCGGTATCCCAGCCATATTTATAGCTGCCCATGTTGGCGACGGTCTCGACCGTTTCACGGTCAACACCCTCGCGCACCTCAAGATCGGTATCGGCCATTGTCTCGTTCCCTTTCGCCGGGGGGTCAGCCCCCGTCATTCCTGTCGCGCCAACGTGAATACGCTTTTTCCCAGGCATCGGCAAATCGGTTCACCTGATCCGCCGCCAAAGCCGGACTTATCGAAACGCGGATCGCCGATTGGGCCGTCTGATCGTCGAACCCCATCGCCTGCAAGCTGCCGCTGGCGCGGACCTTGCCCGATGAACAGGCCGATCCCGCCGACACGGCAAAGCCCGCAAGATCCATCTGCATGACCTGCGTTTCGCCTTTCCACCCTGATGTAAGAAGGCAGGACGTGTTCGGCAAGCGCGGACCGCCCTTTCCCGCGACGATCAGTTCAGGCGCGACGGCGGCCAGCCGCGATTCCAGATGATCGCGCAGGGCGGCGACCGGTTCCCAGACACCATCGGCCAGATCGCGCAGCGCCGCCTCGGCGGCGGCGGCAAAGCCGGCGATGCCGATCATGTTTTCCGTGCCCGCGCGCCGCCCCTGTTCCTGCCCGCCGCCGCGCAGGATCGCCGGCAGATCGGTGCCCTTCTTCAGGATCAGCGCGCCGATGCCTTTCGGCCCGCCCAGCTTGTGCGCGCTGACGAACCCGCAGGTGACGCCCAGCCAGTTGAAGGCCATGGGGATTTTTCCGAACGCCTGCGTCAGGTCGCTGGCCCACAGCCCTTCGGGCAGGGTCTGGATGATGCCGGTTTCATTGCTGGCCAGTTGCAGCGTCGCCCGCGCCGGGTCATCCACGCTCACCCGCCCGTCGCGGTCCACCGGCAGGCGCGGATCGCACCAGACCTTGATCGCCGAATGTTCCACCGGCGCGCAGGCGATGCCCCGCCCGGCCAGCGCCATCGCCGCCGCCTCGGTCGTGCCGGATGTGAACACCACATCCGCCCCCTCGGCCCC
>JAUNUO010000151.1:2502-6359 GCA_030538135.1 Paracoccus sp. (in: a-proteobacteria) | reverse complement strand
AACGGTCAGGGTCTGGATGAAATGCGCCGGAATGGTCAGCAGCGTGACCTGATCGCGTTGCAGGCCCGAGAAATTCGGATGCCGGATCATCAGCGTGCCGATGGCGCGGTCGCCTTCGGGGGTGCTGCGCCAGCGCATCTGGCCCATGGTTTCGCGCACCGCCGCCATGTCCTTGCCCGCCGGCGCCGAACAGCCGCCCGAAGCGCGCACGAACCGCCCCGCCATGACCTGCGCCCCATCCGCCGTGGTGGCGATGGCGCGCACGCCGGAATAGCTGTCCACCCGCACGCGCGTTTCGAAATCAAGCGGCGTCAGCGCCGGGCCAAGCGTGAATTCCGCCGCCACCGGCGCGGGGTTTTCATCGACGATCAGCGCCAGCCGGGTCAGCGCCGGGGCATTGGCGGGTTGCGTCATGCGGATCGGCACGATGGCGGCCTCATGCGCGCGAAACGGCGCGTCGAGGTCGATCACCGCCGGGTCGATCGGCGGTTCCGCCGTCAGCCCGACCACGGATTCGCGGATATCATCCCATGTCGCGCTGTCGCGTAGCGGATTGTCCTGCGCCAGCGCCGGCAGGGCCAGCAGGATCGCGGCGGCAGTCAGAAGAAATCTCATCTCAGCCTCCCTTAACCATCCGACGATAGATCAGTGTTTCGCTGTCACCGGCGGCATCGGCATCGGCGGCGGCGACGATCTGCGCATGCAGCGGCGATTTCGAGCAGACCGGATCGGTCGCCCGCGCATCACCCGCCATCGCCATCGCCTGACAACGGCAGCCGCCGAAATCCACGGTCTTGCGGTCGCAACTGGCGCAGGGTTCGGGCATCCACGCCGTGCCGCGAAAGGCGTTGAACGCCGCGCCATCGCGCCAGATTTCGGCCAGCGGCCGCGCCCGCACGGTGTCGAACACCATTCCCGGAATCGTCTGCGCCGCGTGGCAGGGCAGAACCGTGCCATCTGGCGTGACGTTCAGCCCGGTTGACCCCCAGCCGCCCATGCAGGCCTTGGGATAGATCGCGTGGTGATCGGCGGGAACGTAGTCAATCACCATCCGCCCGCGCAGCCGGATACGCGCCTCGTTGACCACCTGCCGCGCGAAAGCCGCCTGTTCCCGCGTCGGCATCAGCGCGGCGCGGTTCAGCGTGGCCCAGCCGTGGAACTGCACCGTCGCCACCTCGATTCGGCGCGCGCCAAGGCGTTCGGCGAGATCGATCATATCGGGCAGGCGGTCCATGTTCTGCCGGTGAACCACCGCGTTCAGGGTCAGCGGAAAGCCGATTTCCGCGACCCATCCGGCAAAGGCCATCTTCTTGTCCCACGAGCCCGGATGACCGCTGATCCGGTCGGCCATATCGGGGCGGATACCTTGCAGCGACAGTTGCACATGATCGACACCCGCCGCATCCAGCTCATCAAGCCGCGCGCGGGTGATGCCGATGCCCGAGGTAATCAGGTTCACATACAGACCCGCATCGCGCGCATGGCTCACGATCTGCGCCAGATCGCGCCGCGCGCCGGGTTCGCCACCCGAAACATGCACCTGCAACACGCCAAGGGCCGCCGCCTGCCGGAATACCTCGCCCCATTCATCGGCGGTCAGTTCGCCCTCGGCGCGGGTCAGCTCGACCGGGTTGGAACAATAGGGACAGGCCAGCGGGCAACGATGCGTCACCTCGGCCAGCAGGGCCATGGGCAGGGCGGGGGTGACGGGGTTGCCGTCAATGTCACGGGGCTGGCTGTTCATTTCAGAAAAACCATACGACGTTCGATCAGCCCGGTCAAAAATTCGATCATGTCGGCGGTGATCTGATCTACCGGCGCGGCGTATCGTTCGGCCAGCGTTGCGGCGATCTGAGACAGGCTGCGGGTGCCGTCCAGTTCCGACAGGATCGCATCGCCGATCGCGTCCAGTTGCAGCGCGCGTTCCGGCGCGTGCAGAATGCGGATGCCGCGCACCCGGTCATCGGCCAGCCGCACCCCGCGCGGCAGATAGGGAATGTCGGCGTGTGTCAGCAGCGCGGTCATGCCATCCCCTGCCCCGGCTGCCATGCGCCCGGCGGAATGTTCCCCTCGACATAGCCATGCCACAGCGCGTCAAGCTGCGCCCACAGCACATCGGTCTTGAATTCCAGCGCCGCCGCCGCCGCGTCCTGCTTTTCCAGCGTATCGGCATGGGTCAGGACGTAATCAAGCCCGAAGGCCACATCCTCGGGCGCCTCGGTCAAGCGCCGCTTGAAATAGGCAAGGCTGCGGTCATCGGCGAAATCGTAATGTGCCAGAAGGCCCTCGATCCGCTGCGCGTGAATGGCGGGGGCGAACAGTTCGGTCAGGCTGGCGGCCACGGCATCCAGCAAGGGCATGTCGCGCACGAACCGCACATAGGCATCGACGGCAAAGCGGGTGGCGGGCATCGCGCCTGCGCCCGATGCGACATAATCCGGGTCCAGCCCCACCGCGCGGGCCAGCGCCAGCCAGCGGCGGATACCGCCGCCCTCGGTTACACCGCCGTCGTGATCCTCGATCCGCTTGCGCCATGCCCGGCGCAGTTGGGGGTCGGTGACCCGCGACATGAAGGCCGCGTCCTTCATCGGAATGCGCGACTGATAGATCCAGCGGTTGATGACCCATGCCCGCACCTCGTCCGGGGTGCAATGGCCGCCGTGCAGCCGGGCGTGGAACGGGTGCTTGTCGTGGTAGCGTGCGGCACCGATGGCGCGCAGGCGGGCTTCGAGATCGGCGCGGGATTGGGCACTCACAGGTCGATCCTTTCGCCGTCGCGGGCGACATGCCAGCCAGCCGCATTCGCGGCGGCGGTTTCCTGGCTGACGGGGTCGCAGAGCGGGTTGGAATTGTTGATATGCACGAAAACGCGCCGCCCGACGGTGACACCGGCCAGCGCCGCGATGCTGTCGCGCGCGGCCATATGACCCATGCGGCGCCCGGTCTTTTGACCCAGTCCCGCGCGGATCATTTCATCATCGTCCCACAGCGTGCCGTCGAACAACAGTGCATCCGCACCGTCGACCCGCGCGCGCAGCCAGTCGGGCATATCGGCGCAGCCGGGAATATACAGCGCCCGCCGCCCGTTCGCGGTCAGTTCGACGCCCACGGTGTTTTCGCCGATCAGCCCGGTATCCACGCTGTCCCCTTCCAGATACAGCGGCACCTTGCCCGGCACGGCAAAGATCGTCGCGACCAGACCGGGCGCCAGCGTGAACGGCTGATCCATCGCAACCGACCGGCGCGGCACAAGATCGGGATTCACCGCCGTCAGCATCGGGTTCGCGTCCAGCGCGGCATGAATGGCGGGCGTGGCGAACAGATCGAACGGCTGGCTTTCGCGCAGCGTCAGCAGCCCGGCCACATGGTCGATGTCGCCATTCGTCACCAGCACCGATCGCAGCGGCAGATCGCGCGGCCCGGTCGGGTACAGCGGGGGCGTCGCGGCCAGTTGCGCGCGGATGTCGGGCGAGGCGTTCAGGATCGCCCAGCCGTCGCCCGCCGACACGGCGATGCTGGATTGGCTCAGCGCCGGAATCTGCCCGGCCCGCGCCGCATTGCAGTTGCCGCAGCCGCAGTTCCATTGCGGCAAACCGCCGCCCGCCGCCGCGCCAAGAATGATGATCTGCATCGGCCCCCCGATAAGAACGACCCCGCCCGATCTTCTCGGACGGGGCCGTGACCGTCTGTCTGGTGTGGTGGTGAAACAGGTCAGAACAGGACGGGTTCGTCCTCGGCCGGGGCATACATGTTGATTTCCATGCCGCAGGCGATTTCCTTGAGGGCGGGTTTGGTCCAGGCCATGATTTCTTCCTCCGATATGAACCGCAACTCTCCCATTGCGGCGATCCTTATCA
>JAUNUO010000151.1:0-2402 GCA_030538135.1 Paracoccus sp. (in: a-proteobacteria) | reverse complement strand
CAGATCATCGGCCATCCGCGCCTGCCCGATCAGGTCGCCGCGCGCGGGCCGGTGTTTCTGGATAACCTGACCCGCATCGCCGGCGACGCCGCGATGGTGGGCACCGCCCTGCCCCAGGTCACGGCAATCCCCGAAAACCCGTTCCGCGTCGATCTGGGCGGGCGGGAACTGGAACTGCGCGCCGCCCCGCCCGCGCATACAGACGCCGATCTGACGGTGCGAGATCTGGGCACCGGCACGCTGTTCACCGGCGATCTGGTGTTTCGCGGGCTGACGCCGGTGGTGGACGGATCGTTGAACGGCTGGCTGGACTGGATGGGCGATCCTCCGGCCGAACCGGCGCTGATCGTTCCGGGTCACGGCCGGGTCGCCACCACATGGCCCGAGGCAGTCATGGCGCAGCACGGTTTTCTGACCGCGCTGCGCGACGCCGTGCGCGACCAGATCGCCGCCGGTGCGCCGATGTCGGCGGCGGTTCCGGCGGTGGTCGCCGCGATGGCACCGCTGGCGGGCGATTGGGTCGCCTTTGACGACACGGTGGCCCGCGATGCCACGGCGGCTTATCAGGAACTGGAATGGGAATAGGACCGATTGCGGTAACATACCCGGTTGCCAGCCGCCCCACGCGGGCGTAATGCGCCCCCGACACAAGACGAACAGGATGCAGGGCACAGTATGAGCGGCGACATCAACTGGTGGAAGGGCGCGGCAATCTATCAGATCTATCCGCGCAGTTATCAGGATACGGGCGGCGATGGTGTGGGCGACCTGGCCGGGATCACGCAGCGCCTGCCCCATATCGCCGGGCTGGGCGTCGATGCCGTCTGGATCAGCCCGTTCTTTACCTCGCCGATGAAGGATTTCGGCTATGATGTCAGCGATTATCGCGGCATTGATCCTTTGTTCGGGGATATGGCCGATTTTGATGCGCTGATCGCCCGCGCGCATGAATTGGGCCTGAAGGTGCTGATTGATCTGGTGCTGTCGCATACCTCGGATCAGCATCCGTGGTTCGCCGAAAGCCGCGCAAGCCGCGACAACGCCCGCGCCGATTGGTATGTCTGGGCCGATCCGAAGCCCGACGGCACCTGCCCGAACAACTGGCTGTCGATCTTTGGCGGGTCCGCCTGGCAATGGGATGCGCGCCGCCAGCAATATTACCTGCACAATTTCCTGACCAGCCAGCCGGACCTGAATTTTCACAACAGGGATGTTCAGGACGCACTGCTGGACGTGGTGCGGTTCTGGCTGGAACGGGGCGTCGATGGGTTTCGGCTGGATACGATCAACTTCTACGTCCATGACGCGCAGCTGCGCGACAACCCGCCGCTGCCCCCGGCCGAGCGCAAATCCGACACGGCGCCTGCGGTGAACCCCTATAACCACCAGCGCCACCTTTTCGACAAGTCGCAGCCGGAAAACCTGGCTTTTCTGGAAAAGCTGCGGGCGGTCATGGACGGATACGGTGCCGCCGCCGTGGGCGAGATCGGCGACAGCGAACGCGCCTGGGAGGTGCTTGAGGAATACACATCCGGCAACAACCGGATGCATATGTCCTATGTGTTCGATTTCCTGTCCGGCGACAGCCTGACGGCGCAGCGCGTGGTGGACGTATTTTCTGAAAAAGCCCGCCGTGCACCGAAGGGCTGGCCGTGCTGGGCGTTTTCCAACCATGACGTGGTGCGCCATGCGACCCGCTGGAACCTGTCGGATCCGGCGATCCGCGCCTATGCGACGCTGCTGGTCTGTCTGCAAGGGTCGATCTGTCTGTATCAGGGCGAGGAACTTGGCCTGCCCGAGGCCGATCTGACCTTCGAAGACCTGCGCGACCCCTATGGCATCGAGTTCTGGCCCGAATTCAAGGGCCGCGACGGCTGCCGCACACCGATGGTCTGGGATGGCGATGCACCGTATGGCGGGTTCAGCACGGCCAGACCGTGGCTGCCGGTGCCGGATGCGCATCTGCCGCTGGCCGTGGACCGTCAGGATGGCGATGCGGGATCGGTTCTGACCCATTACCGGCAGGCGCTGGCCCTGCGGCATCAGCACCCGGCACTGCGCGATGGCGACCAGAGCGGGATGCGCGCCGATGGCCCGGTGCTGTCCTTTACCCGCGGCGGCGCGGTTCATGTGCGCGCCAACCTGTCGGATGCGCCGGCGGGCGGGCTGGATGCCTGGCAGGTGATGGTCGGCCCGGTCTGATCTGCGCCCCTTTTTCCGCGGCCGCACGGGCTGGGTGCGGCGCGCGGATCAGGCCAGAAACGCCCGGAACCGCCGCAGCGCCAGCCAGAACAGAACCGCCCCGATCAGCACCAGCGCCAGCAGCTGCGGCCAGACGATATTCAGCCCCGCGCCCCGAAACAGGATCGCCTGCGACGGGATGACGAAATGCGTGTTCGGCG
>JAUNUO010000003.1:32582-48363 GCA_030538135.1 Paracoccus sp. (in: a-proteobacteria) | reverse complement strand
ATGGCGCACCGGACCGCATTGCATGAAGATGATCGGGTGATGCCCGTCTTTTCGGGCGATGGTTGCCGACAATCCGGTGACGTCGCGCGCCTTCGATCTGCGGGCGACAAGCTCGAAGCTTGCAGCGGACAGGTGATGGCACTCATCGACGACAAGATGGCCATATTTGCCAACGATATCGTCAACTTCACCCTTGCGAACCAGGCTCTGGATCAGCGCCACGTCGATCACACCGGTAGGTTTGCGCTTTCCGGCACCGATGGTGCCGATCTGCTTCGGGTCGATCTGTAGAAAGGACCCAAGGCGCTCGACCCACTGACTGAGGAGTTCACGGCGATGGACCAGAACCAATGTATTGCGAGCGCGATGCGCGATCAGCGCCGAGGCCACGACGGTCTTTCCGAATGCGGTCGTGGCGGCGAGCACGCCTGTATCGTGCTTGGCCAATGCATCAAACGCGCGCGATTGCTGCTGGCGAAGTTCGCCACGGAAGCGAACCGTCTCTGGCAAACAAGTTCCATCTTCGCGCAAATCGTCCAGATCGGCTGTCGCTCCGTGATCGGAAAGGAGCCCGATCACTTCATCGAGGCAGCCGCGCGGCAGGGCGACGTGTCGGGGGTGCAGTTCGGCACAGGATACAATTCGCGGCTTGCCAAATGTCGGTAGCCGCATTGCTTGTGCGCGATAGAATTCCGGGTTCTGGAACGCCGCCAATCGCACCAACTGAGCGATCATAGCGGTCGGCAGATCCGACCGGTCGATATAGATCTGATCGGCGATCGTCACCTTGATGGTTTGCGGAAGGGCCACACCGAGGCGTCGTGGCGTGCTGCGGCGCGACGGGGGCATCTTCCAAGGCTCGTCCGCCTGCTCGTCATCCACCGGCATTCGCACACCCAGCACCCGCCCGGAGAGCTCTGCCGCTTCGACGTGCTCGGTCACCGCCGCCAGGGACATTCTCGGCAAGGACGACAAATGGGCCCACTGATCCCCATATGGCCGCATGTCCGAGTCGACAAAGACGCTGTTGCCCGCCTTGCGGGCCCCGCTCTGGAACGGCAGCGCGATCAGGTTGCCAAAGCCGCCAAGTGGCTTGGTATCCTGGTTTGGAAACAGTCGATCATAGGATGCGAAGCCGATTTCCGGCCGTCTTTCCATCGTTTCGGTGATCAGGACCGATCCGAGTTGACGTGCCAGACGAGCAGGTATCGGTTCGGAGAAGAATATCCAGATATGACCGCCATTCCCTGACCTCGATCGTTCCAGCGCTGCGGGGATTCCCTTTGCCCGGCAGGTTTCGAGCAACGCAATGGCATCTTCCGCCCATGATGCCTTGTCAAAATCCGCCGCCAGGAACCAGCATGTATCCGCTGGCAGGAACGGATAGACACCGGCGACAAAATCTCCGTTTCGGGCACCATCGCCGCGCAGGTGTTTTTCGATGATCGCATCATCGGGTGGGATGAAGCTCTGGTGGGGGCAATCACTGCATTTCACCGCCGGCTTTCCGCATACCCCTCTCACCCACTCATTGAAGCAGGCGGGTGAGTAGCCGGATCGACCAGTTTTTCTGTTCTCCCATCGTATAGGGAATACATCGCTGCGCCCCGCAAAAAGAGACCGAAACAGATCGATCTTCTCCTGCGAGGATGAGCTATTCACCACAGCGACACCCTCAAGCGTCACCTGTTCCGTCCGAGTTTGCTCAACAGCATCCAGTTGCCGCTCGAGCGCTTCCAACTCGCCCTGCAACGCAATTCGCTCGGCCTCAAGGCGGGACAATCGGTCCCGAACGCGCGAGATTTCCGCGGTTATGCTGTCGGCATTCATCAAGCAAACCCCTCGCGCGACATATCCTGCCCACCATGTCATCGCAGACAGGATGGATCGCTGTGGCCGGATGGGCAACTATCCACATGGGCTTTTGCCCGCTCAACCAGTGCCGCCATGCAAGAATGACTGACGGTGACCCCGGTCAATCCTCGCTTCCGCCGGTCGCGGCACAATCCGCCATCAAGAGCACGAGCCGCGATCAGCAGCCGCGAAACCCTGACCCTGTTCGCGCGGGCGACGATCTGGATGGAGGTGCGATCCGCCTGTCGATTTGAAGGCGGCTTGCCTGCGCTACACCAGTCATCGAGAAAGGATTCGAGCGTCGCTGCCGAAAACCCGACCATCCTGTCGTTGAAGCGGTAATCGGGGACCAGCAGCCCGTCGCCGATCAGCCCCCGCACCACATCGACGCTAACGCCGAGCTGGCGCGCGGCATCCTGGGCGTTGAGCAGGTCCTTCAGCTTTGGTGCGAGATCGGCAATCAGGTCGGGATCGACCTCGGAACTGGCCCCGATCCCGACCCTGAGGCCGTATTGGGCCTTCAGCACCTGCACGGTGATCTTCAGCCCGATTCCGTGACGGTTGCAGAGCGAACGCAGGGTCTTGGGCGCGACGCCTCGCGTCCGGATGCCGAACACCTTCTCCTGACCCGTGAAGCGGAAGGTTTCCCCGACATATGCTGCCAGCACCGCACAGATGGGATGGTAGCCGGGCTGATCCTTGCGGAAATAGAATTCATTGAACGCACGGCCAAAGGCGTTGTGGTAATCGTTGCCGCGCCGGCCGTGACCAATATGTGCGCGCAGGAAGTCCTTGATCGCCGCTGGTCCTTCGATCAGCACCTCGGCCCCAACATGCCCATGCTCGCGACGCTCATCGACAGATATGCCTTTCCAGTCGCCTTGGGGACCACGCATGGCCATGGCCCCGAAGACTTCGGCGGTGTGGATCGCGACATCGAGTTGCACATCATCGATCCAGCGCCTGGAGTGCACGCCGTCCAGCCTCTCAGTGATATAGTGCTCCAGCGTGGTCGGTCGACCTGGTTGCCAGGGCGCCGCCCGAGCTGCGACCAGCTTTGGAATCAGAGGCGACAGGTCATGCTGCATCCGTGCCGCCTTGCGGGGCTGGACTGTCATGAGACGGAGACCGTGCTCGGCACAGACATGGTTCGCGTCGATCAGCCAATCCGTCCGGCCCAGGCAGGCAGATCGAAGATCGCCATCGGCCAGTTCCGCCAGACAGGTCGGGCAGAACCGATAACGATCCGGGGCGCACTGAACCTTGTTGCGTGGATCGGCGCCGAGTTGCAGACGCCGCGGATTGCTGGCGTCCAGGGCGCCACGAATAAGCGCCTGCGGATCGCAGCCCGTATATCTGGCAAGGTTTTCGACGCTGTGTCTGTCGCCCATCAGCAGGGCGCGGAGATCCAGATCGAAGATGTGGACCAGCTCTGGCAAGGATGACAGCCCGGACAGCCGGGCAATGCGGTATCCGTAGGAGGCGATGGTCTCGCGGGCATGCGGGGCGGGAAAGATCATCTTACCGCCTCCCCCTTGGTTTTCGCGACCGCCCCTTGGGACCCGTCGGGGGATCGGGCTCCATCGGTGATCGCCCTGTGTTCAGGCTCCGGAAATCCGGCACCAGGAACGGGTTCCGACCAGCGACCTCCCCGGTGCGCTCGGCATAAAACAGTGCGAAATCCTTCACGCTCAATGCGGGCGTTCCATCCGCCAGGGCGCGGGTGATCGCGCCGATGATCAGTTCGACCACGATTCCGAACTGTTCGCGCCCGGCATGGAGAAGCCGGGGCACGAACTCCATATCCGCCAGATCCGGCGCCAGCGGCAGATCCGCAAGCCCGGCGTAGCGGGCGACCAGTTCTGCAACATCGTCGCAGGCATCGAACTCGGTCACCGGAAGAAAGCGGGTGATGAAGAAGCGGCGGGACAGTTGTGGATCCTGGGTCAGCAGATCATGCAGTTCCGGTGTCCCGCTGACGACCAGGTTGGTCGGCCAGTCCGGGATCTGCATGAGGCTCTTCAGGGCATTGATCACGCCCGCCTTCTCGACCTCCGAGCCTCGGCCACCCAATTCCTGGCCTTCATCGAGGTGGATCAGCCAGCATTTCCGCAGGTGCAGGTGAAAATTGACCAGTTCCCACATGCGCGACGCCGTGGTGTTGCTCTGGATCTGGAAAGCCAGGGCATGCAGGATCGCGCGTGCGAGGTCTTTCTGGGTGGCAGGCGTCGGCACCCGAATGGAGATCCAGCGGAACTCGCCAGATTCGGCGTCCGCAGCATCAATCCGGCGCAGGATCCGCTGGATGGCAGTGGTCTTGCCGCTGCCGGATTCCCCGATGACCGCGATCCCGCGTCCCTCGGCAGACTGTCCAAGATCCAGTTCGGCCTGGCGTTTGTCCATGATCTCGCGGAAAAGCCGCCGCACGGTTTCGTAGCCCGGATGGGCTACGAAATGCTTGCGCAGGGACACGGCGATCCGCGCGACCTGATCGGGCGGCGTGTGATGCTCACTCGTCATCTTCGAACCTCCAGCCCTTGCGCGCCGGCGGCGTGTCATCCGCAGGAGGGTCCTCCGGTGCGGGCGGTGCATCGGCATCATCCGCCCCGCTTCCCCCGACCTCGAACCCGCCCTGCAGCCAATCCGAGCCGGTCTGGGCCTGACCGACCGATGTTGCGGGCAGCAGGTGCAGGCCAAGGCCAAGCGTCTGCTCTGCCCTGTCGATCTCCTCGGCGGTGAACGTCATCCGCCCAAGCTGCGCCGCCTTGGCCGCCTCGGTCGAAAGCAGGTCGAGCCGGCGCAGCCCGTCATGGAAGATTTCCGCGGAGATTCCCGCGCGTTCGCGGTTGTGATCCATGACGGTTCTGGCGAAGGCCGACCACTGGTAGAAGGAGACGCCCGAGAGCGCCCCAGACAGGTCATGGGCGGGATACCAGGTTCCGCCGACCTCGACCGCGATCCAGCCAAGGTCCAGTGGATCGAACCGCAGCCGAGCCTTGTGCTGATGGCTGTGCTTGCGGGCATCGCGCAGCTGTTCGCAGGCGAAATCCGCGCCGAACACCCGCACACCGCGACCGGAGATGCTGCGTTCCAGCTCAATGCCGAAGATCGCCCGGCGATCCATCGCATCGACCGGGGCCGGAAGGCCATATTGGGCCACCAGCCTGTCCCAGCAATCGGCAGGGGTCTCACCCTGAAGCCCGGCGTGAGGGCGCTGGTGATAGACGTCCACGATATAGGTCACGAGCGCCGCCAACAGATCCTGATCGGTGAGCGAGGCTTCCGCCTCCGCATCGTAATCGCCCCGCTGCTCGGGGTTCGAGAACGTCCGGCCACGAAACCGGCTGACGAAATGCGTCGCAAAGGTCCCAAACAGGCGTTCGATGCGAGACCGGAGCTTGGCCACACCGCCGGGTGGATTGATCAGGCGAGCCAGCACCCCGGCGCAGGTGATCTTGAAATCATCGCTGACGAAGGCTGAGCCCATGTCGGCTGCGACGGTCTCGGGCCGCCCACCCTGGTGCCAACCGTGACGACAGCCAAGGCCAACCGCGATAGCCGTCTTGTCGATCGTCACCGTTTCCAGCGTGCGGATTGCCGCTTCCGAGCTGGTCGATCTGGACAGGGTGAGACCGACGACGCAACGCGTGGCGCAGTCGATGGCGACGCAGATGACAAGGCGTATCACTTCGAGGGCCGCGATCTGCTGCGTCGTCAGCCGGTCGAGAAGACCGGCATTGGAAACCCATGTCATGAGGTCGACATCCCATTCGTCGATCTCGACCCGTTCCATGGGCCGCAGGACCTGCACGCCGTATTCGATGATCGCGAATTTCTTGTTGGCGGCATCGACACCCCACCGTTGCAGGTAGGTCTCGTAGGGGTCCATCCGCTTGATTGCGCGATAGACGGTGGAGCGGGATGGCGGCCGGAGTTCGGGCAACCCCTGCTCAGCACGGTCCCGGCTGAAATCCGCGTAAAGGTTGGTCGCACGCTCGTGGATCTGATCGATGGTCGGGCGCAGCGGCGAGGCGTATTCCGCGATCAGCGCATCAAATGCCGCAAGCTCTCCGGGCAGCATCTGGCGTCTGCCCCCGCATCGATGCGTTTGAGGCACCAGGGCCATGATGTTGAAGCCGCTTCTTTCATAGGCTTGCGCCCAGGTCAGCAACGACTTGGCGCAAGGTGGCGTTCGAAAGGTTTCCATACGCCCCGCGCGCTTGAACCGTTTGCGAAAGCGCTTCCGGACATGGCTTTCCACGGCCGCAATGACTGCTGGCAGAATGGTGTTGACCGAGGCCTCGTTTCGCCTGGCGAGCCCAGCCTTGATGCAGCGCAGCAGCTCCTCGACGAACAATAGTCGCCACAGCGCGGTCTCTTGCTTGCCCTCGGGAAGATCTCGAAAATATTCGGGGAGTCCGTCAAGGTTGCGCTCCGCGGCTGTGCGTGCCGCCCCCTGCGGAATGTAGCGAAACCGCGGGCTGCGCAGCAGTTCCTCCAGCTCGCCATGGCTGATGCTGCGTGCAGGGTGCGGTGGCGCTGTTCCGATCAGCACGATCCCTTCGGGCTCATGCGATGCAAGCCGATATTCCACGCCATCAAGGATAACGAGATCGAGGAGATTGATGTTGAAGTTTTTCATGACGTCCTCATCAAGCGATGATCATATGGGTAAAGGCTGGGATCATCGGGGCGCCGAGTTCCCTGGCGCGCTCGATCAGGCGCGTCGTCGGGGCGTGCGGCACGACCTCTGGCCGGGGAATATCCGCATCGGTGAACAGCAAGATCCGTGTCGCGAAGGATCTGGGCAGTTGCGAGGCAATGAGCCTCAACGTGTCCTCGAAGCGGTATTTGCGGACGCGAGCCAGCGGCCGTACGGCGACGGCAAGCGCACTACCGTCGGCCAGGTGGGCGCGAAAGTCGAAGTGATGGACGGCGGGCCTGCCCCGTGCGTCGCGGTACCGGATGACGGGCGGCTGCGCCTGAACTTCACGAATCTCGGGATCCGCAATCAGCTGGTCCCAGCAATGGGCTTCCAGCCCGGATTCGAGCCGGCTGATGACGGGCTGGGGCAGGAATGGTCGCACATCGACGACCTGCACGCGGGCGCTCGCTTTCGAGCGCGCCGGAATGGTCCGGCTGGCGGGTGCCAGCACGGGAAAGCGAAAGAAGGGGTTCATGTCACATCCCTGGCAATAGTTTGTCAGATGACCGCCCGCGAGAACGGGCGATCACGGCGGATGCAGGCACTGCGCAGTCGTCGACCGAAGCGGATGGCGCCGGTCATTGACTTTGCGTGCGAGGTTTGGGATGCTTCGACTTACCGGGTAGACCAGATTCGGTAAGTTTAAGCAGGGCTCTGAAAGTTGGCGCTTTCGGAGCCTTTCGCTTTTAGCTCTTCATGGTGCCCTCCTGTTCGTAGCGATCAGGCCAGATGTTTTGGGGGGTGGTATCAAGCTTTACGGCTATGATCTGCTCGATCTTGCGCGACCGTCTGCGTCCTTGTGATACGAGGCTTACAGAAGCAGGCGTAATACCCAGTTCTTGGGCGAGGGCAGTAAAACTGCTTCCGGCCATTCGTAGCCGCGCCCTGATCATCTCATGGCAAAATTCATCTTCCATCGCCGCGCCTCTGCCACGTCATCGGATAAGCGGGGACCACCCAGACTTGTTGTTGACCCTTACGAATCATTGCACGAACCGAATCTGCTGGCAGCAACAAAGTCAGCCTGTTTCGACCCGCCGCCATTTTTGAGCGAAATATCGCTGAAAAATGCGATCAATCAAAAAACATCTTGTCTTTTTATTCGTGACGAAATTCGCCCTAATTCGAATCATTCGATGACTCGTGCGGCTCGCTGAGCACTGCGGTCAAAGCGCCGACGATCAGCTGCTCGACCTCTTCCAGCCGCATCTGCCTCTCGATGGCCAAGCGCTCAACAAGCGTCGCAATCGCTGGATCACGCGGCCCGTACAGTGCCCAGTCCCGGATGGACGCAGCGTCAGCATGTGGATGAGTAGGTTCCGGCATGAGAGATCAATACCCAGCCTCGGATAGCACGTCCAGAACAAGCGATTGTGGCGTAGTTCGGGCCTCGGCACTGCGCAGCATAATCGCGGCCAGCATCGACAGAGGAAGCTTCAGTTCCAGAACGCATTCTGCATCGTCTGTCGGATAGTTGCTCAGGTGGGCCAACATGGCCTGCAAATTGCCGATCCGCCGCTGATCGGCGGCACCTTCAGCACTCGCCTCTGATTGCTGTTTGGCGGTCATGCTCGTTCCCTCCTGCAGGCAGGTTTCACCTTGTTGCGATTCTTGATTGGCGTATGGGATCATCGGTACCAGCCCTCCGACATCCGGGGGATCGCGTACCGCAGGAACAAGCCGACGCCGCCAGCGAACAACATGAAGGGCGACAGGAACAGGAAGGCGATCAGCCCGTCGAACCAGGTCGTCGAGTAATCCGATGACACCAGCATGCCGAAGCCAATGCCGGCAAAGATAAAAAATGCGGCGACGCCGAGCATGAAGCTCGATGCCCGACGCCAGCTTTCGACCGAGCGGCCCCACACGCCTCGAATTGCTCCGCAGGCTGGGCAAGTGGAGGCGTCGGCATGAATCTCGGTCATGCAATGCGGACATTGTTGGGGCATGATGCGCTCCTTGATGTCGAATGAATGTTAAAACAGGTAGAGTTAAAAACGTCGGCGCACAATAGCATTGTGCATGAAGACCACCCCCAGAAGCCCCTTGCGAGATATCGTGGCGCGCAACATGCGCAGGCTTCGCGCCGAGCGGGGCTGGTCGCAGGAATACTTGGCGCACGAATGCGGGCTGAACCGTACTTACCTCAGCGCAGTCGAGCGGTCAGAACAGAACATCTCCATCGACAACCTGTACCGAGTGGCGCAAGGGTTCGGCGTAGAGAGCTGGACATTACTAAGGCCAGAGTAAACGGCGAATCAAAAGAGACCTCACCTCGAAGATATTACAGGGTTAACAACGCGGTAGATTGGCCGGATGCCTGCAATCGTGAAGAGCGCGAACTGCAAGGAATTGCAGGTTAGGGCCTGATTCCTATCAATATTTAACATGATCATGTGTAGGGCGCGCAGTTTGAAGGCATCAAATGGGAAGCATCATCATCCGCAACCTGCCTGAAGACATCCACAGAAATCTCAAGCAACTTGCAGCACGAAACAATCGCAGCGCCGAGCCGAAGCGCGTAATATCTTGGCTGCGGCGGTTAATCGAGAACTTTAGGGCGGCCTAAGCCGCTTGTTAGATGCACACCGTGCAGGCCTGCTTGCATCTAACTTCCTCGCGCCGCACAAGCAATATGGGCGGAAACCGACCTGGCAGTGCCGCAATCACCTGCAGCAAACTTAGATGAAGGCTCACGCGGCACGATCAGACCCTAAAAAGGGTGCGTAGAGTAGCCTGATCGAGGCCCTGCCGTGTTACCTCCTTGGCTAAGAAGGGATAGCGGCGAACAAGGAAGTTCAGGCTGATCTCACCAGTCGCATACTCGATCAGGATGTTGCATCGCTCCTGCGCATAGTAATCATCGTGATTGAGTTTTAGGCCGTTGATCGTGTTATTTATCCGAGACCGAAGGGCTTTCTCCAGCGCAGGATTGGGTTTGAGCATACAAGACGGAAGGTCAAGGTAAAACCAATCATCGTCTAACGTGAACGGGTCGAGAATGTCGGCTTGACTGCCTTTGGCAGTATTCACTCGCCCGCTTGCAAGACGGTAGTTCGACCATTCATAGGCCAGATCGGGCCGCATGTTCTTGGGGTGGAAGTGATCGACTGACCCCTGTTCCGTGAGATACATTGCCGTGTAGGCGCAGATGCCGCCGTAAGCAGCGTGAAGTTCCTTCGCCGCCCTCGTCCAGAAGTTCTTCTTTCCAAACTCCCTTGAGTTGGGAGCAGGACATTGAACGAGGAAGGCCGCACCTGGTTGCCTCACATCTGCATCAAACCCAGGGTACTCTGGCCGCTCTGGAACTCGGATCAAAGTATCACCCCATGCTGCTCTGCAAAATAAAGCCATCGCGGCCAAAACTTGTCGTCACCCGAGAGGTGCCTCTTCAACCGACCGGAAACCTCAGCAACCTCGGCCTGAGTTACGTCTGCTAGGAGTTGCAGTGATTTTGCATCCTCTATCGCTCGCTCTGCCTCACGCGACCGGGCGTGTCGAAGGCCAAACAACGGCGACGTGAGCCAGCCCGACGCATCGCCATATTTCACAAACGGGGTATCCTCCAACCTCACTCTCGGTCCGTCCCCGTACAGGTGATACAGGACATCAGTGTCGGCATCGAAAACAGTTTCCATTGATGCCAAGATCATTGGGGAATGTGTAGCGGCAACCATCTGGATAACCAATTCGCTGCTGAGAAGGTCGCCGACCGACATTAGCGCGGGCAGCACTATACGCTGCCATTTTGGGTGCAGATGGGCCTCTAGCTCATCGACAATGACCAACATTCGTCGGAGGACCGGGCTATCTGTTTGCTCAGCCGCAACTTCATGCTCTTGCCATGTCAAGATAATCAAATAGGCGAGCAGCAACACCCGCTGGACGCCCGATGAAGCGTGTGTAACGGGAACAGTCCCGTAATTGTGCTGAATTGTGGGGATGTCGCGAGGATCGCCGGGAAGCCGGATGGGAGCGCCGGGCGTGAGAGCACCCAAATCGTCTGGAGACAAACGCTTTAAAACCGCGCTGAACCTGTCAAAAGTTCGCTTATCTGAGGCAGCTTGCCACTTCGGCCAATCGCGTATCAGTCCTTCAATCACTCCCGCGCGACCGTTCCATACCTCGTAGGCACTGAGACTGTTTGTGAAAGTGCTTCCCCTGCTCGTGAACTTGCGAAGAGGGTCTGCGATAGCAAATGAACCATCAGCCCGAGAAAATACCGCCAGTGCTTCCACAGTCATCGCCGTTGAGGAGCGTGACCAAGCGAATAGCTTGCGATCGAATGTGGCGGTGGATGTCAGCAGAGAGCCGGAGTGCCCCCTTAGCGCGTATTCAACGGAGGCTTGTGCAGCGTCGGCGTTCAGCGGCGGAACAGCCTCTCGCTCGGCCCATTCTCCTGTCGCGGCCCACCAAGCGAAGTCCAGCAGAAAGGACTTACCAAGGCCGTTATCGCCAGTGATGAGAGAAAGTCGCTCACCGAAATCCAACTGCATCACTGCGCCGGGGCCAGCATTAATCAATTTGAGCGATGCAATCGTGCGGCCGCCCTCGGCCTCCGCATCCGGTGGTGGCGGAAACGCTCGCGCCACGTCTGTCATCGACAGAGGCTCAGAAACGAAGTCGTCTATAGAGGATGTTGCGTCAAAAGCACGCTCTCCGAACAGGACACGCTGCTCATCCGGCGCAATCTGGTAGGTCTTGAAGAACAGATCAACCAGCCCATTAATATCCGTGACCGAGCCAAGGTCCTCGCCCTTGAACAACCAAATCGCTAAAGCGTCTGCTGGTGCAGAAACCGGGCTTCTTGTGCGCGTCAACCCATCCACGATGCGCTGCAGGTAATCCTCAGCGAAGCCCCATTCTCTACTTCGCGGCTCGTGCAAGAAGACTGACGGGAAGGTCTGTGTGTTGACTGTCTGGAGACCGGCAGATGGATACTTTTGATCGACCCACCACTTCGCGCCCTGACCGCGGAACGGTTGGAAGAAGTGGGCGCTTCCTCGGTCGATCATATGGTGTTCTTTTAGGTGGGACCGCGTGAGAGCGTCCATGCTCAGCACTTCGGCAGCACCAACGGTCAACCCATAGCGTTTGCAAGCGATGAAGGTAATCCCGATGAACGGATGCACCTTCTTCTTAATGTGGTTGATCGCCTGTACGACAGTCTTGGCTGATAAATACATTGCGGCGCGTTTCCAGTCAGCAGAAGCTAAACATCATCATTTGTTTCATCTTCAGTCAGACGGCGCAGCTCTTCAGCCATCTCCTCGCAATACTCTTTCTTGGCGTCGATGCCGATGCACCTAAAGCCGTGCTTCCGAGCGAATATGAGAGAGGTTCCGCTTCCACCGAACGGGTCCAATACGACACCCCCGAGCGGGGTAGTCGTCAGAATTGGGACGCGGACCAGCTCCTCGGAGAACCGCGCGCGGTGACGACTTGGAAGGCCCCTCGCTGCCGAAATAGACCATGTATCGAGAGGCGGCAGAACCGATCCGCTATCGGTAGTGCGACCGACAGAGTTCTTGTCGAAGTAGTACCAGCGTTCCTTCACGAAATGAAAGACATACTCATGTGACATCGAACAACGGTCACGGACCTGATCGGGGATGGGATTGGGCTTCACCCACACATTATCGTTTCTGACGATCCACCCACGATCTTGCATCTCAATTGCAAAGCGATGAGGGACCAGCAGCAACTGCTTAGGTACGCACCATTTCCCATCGCCTTTCTTGTCCTGCGGACGGATGCCAAAGCGGCGCGCACTCTGCTTAGCCTCACCGCTCCTATGCTCGCCCTTACCGCTCCAGTAGGTGTCCCCGATGTTTACCCACAGGCTTCCATTCTCTGCGAGTACCTTACCAGAGGCATCAAACACGTCCGCCAGTGCTTGGATGAATTCGGAAGGATGTTCTTCAAGCCCAATCTGCCTGTCGACCTCGTAGTCTCTCTGTCCATAGAAAGGCGGTGACGTAACGATGCAGTTGACCTTGACACCTGCCTTTGTCAGCAGAGCCAATGCGTCCCGGACATCCATGTTCAGGACGAGAGAGTTGTCGTCGGCATAGAATGCAGCATCGCGAAGCTTCGAAGAAGCGAACGCCTCCGCCGTCATTACTTGCGGCTGCATTGCCTCGTTGGCTCGCGTAGTGGGACGGCTAACAGGCTGGATTGGCTTTGCCTTCTTCGGTTGAGCGGTCATCAGATTCCATCGCAACTTCAATGTCCGTCAATACCTTCCAGCTGACCGCATTGGCAATGGCCTTGCAAGGGCTTGAACTGGCCACCGTTTGACCATCGAGGCTTACCTACCAATTTTCTGCGCGAAGTGTCGATGTCCGCTTCCGGGAAAGCCGCCACGCCGCGCAGCACTAACAATGGTGGGTCCGTAAAGGGCCGATCACGACTACGATCTGTGGGGTTCCAAGAGGTTTGATCGCCGTTTGGCGTGGTGTGTACCCTGTTCGAGAGCCTGAAACGAACGGGGCGATCTCCTGGAGCGATAGGCCGCCTTGTGAAACAAAAGGCAAGTCTTCCTGAAACGCCACAGGGGTTTACTGGTCGGAGCGAGAGGATTCGAACCTCCGACCCCCTGCTCCCGAAGCAGGTGCGCTACCAGGCTGCGCTACGCTCCGACCGTGGAGGGGCAGGTAGCGCGGGTGGCGGGGGATTGCAAGGGGGGTCGGGCAGGAAAGCTGCGGATGCCCGGCCCGTCCGCGCGTCGCGGCACCGGGGCGCGCGGCGGCGACCCCGGCGGGTCATGGCAATGGCTCAGGCCCCGGCGGACAGTTCGGCCAGAATGGCGTCGCCCATGCCGCTGGTCGAAACCGGCACGCCGCCTTCCGGTCCCATCAGGTCGGCGGTGCGCACACCCTTGGCCAGCACACGCTGAACGGCGGCCTCCAGATCGTCGGCGGCCTGCCCCTGATCGAAGGAATAGCGCAACGCCATCGCCAGCGACAGGATGCAGGCGATGGGGTTCGCCTTGCCCTGCCCGGCAATATCGGGGGCCGAGCCATGGACGGGTTCATACAGCGCCTTGGGCCGGCCATTCGCCATCGGCACGCCAAGGCTGGCCGAGGGCAGCATCCCAAGACTGCCGGTCAGCATGGCGGCGGCGTCGGACAGAATGTCGCCGAACAGGTTGTCGGTCACGATCACGTCGAATTGACGCGGGTTGCGGACAAGCTGCATCGCGCCATTGTCGGCATACATATGCGACAGTTCGACATCGGGATATTCGTTGTCGTGGACCCATTGCACTTCTTCGCGCCACAGGATGCCCGATTCCATCACATTGGCCTTTTCCATCGAACAGACCTTGTTGCCGCGCCGCCGCGCCAGTTCAAAGGCCGACCGCGCCACGCGCCGGATCTCGCCGCTGGTATAACGCTGGGTGTTGATGCCGACTCGGCCGCCCTCGTTTGCGGGGTCGTTGTCATCGGCATGGATGCCGCGTGGCTCGCCGAAATAGACGCCGCTGGTCAGTTCGCGCACGATCAGGATATCAAGGCCCGCCACAACCTCGCGTTTCAGGGATGAAAAATCCGCCAGCGCGTCAAAACATTGCGCCGGGCGCAGGTTGGCGAACAGGTCCATTTCCTTGCGCAGCCGCAACAGCCCGCGTTCCGGTTTCACGCTGAAATCCAGCACGTCGTATTTCGGCCCGCCGACCGCGCCCAGCAGGACCGCATCGGCAACCTGCGCCCGCGCCATCGTTTCATCGGACAGGGGCTTGCCATGCGCGTCATAGGCCGCGCCGCCGACCAGATCATGTTCCACCCGGAAATCCATGCCGCGATTGTCGCGGAACCAGTCGATCACGCGGACCACCTCGGCCATCACCTCGGGGCCGATGCCGTCGCCGGGCAGAATCAGCAGGTTGTATGTCTGTGTCATCGGGGCCTCCTGTTGGGTCTGGCCCGGCCTAGACCCGGCGCGTGTTCTGGTCAAGTTCACGCCGAATTTGGTTGAGATTCACGCCCCGATCAGGCGGGATACGCGCAGAAAAAACGGAAAGCCGGGGCAGGCGATGAAACTTTGGGATATGATCATGGTGGCGGTGGTGCTGATCGGCGCCATGCTTGCGGGGGCAAGCCTCGTCCGGGCGCAGGATCGGGTGCAGGTCGGCTTGCCCGACCTGTCCGCCCTGTCGCGGGCCGAGGCCGAAAGCCTGACTCGCGATCTGGCGCAGGCCGATGTGGTCAGTGCGAATTGCCCCGCCTATGCGATCAGCAATGGCGAATGGGCCTTGCTGAACGGCACCGGCAATCAGCTTGCGGCCCTGCTGGGGCTGGACCCGGCTGCGTTCGAGCGCACATTTTATGGCCCCGCCTTCGACCTACTGGACGATCCGGCGACCTGCGATCGGCTGGGGCCGTCGGTCCATCCGCTTATTCAACGTCTGGTTGAAATGGGCGGAGCCACAAAACCCTGACGGAAAACCTGTCAAAAGCCGTAAAACCACGGTAAAAGTCGGGGCGGACGCGACGTCACGGGAAACCACAGCGTCACGAGACGGCTTCCCAAAAACAGGCGAATCACGCAAAAGAACCGAATGGTCTTATCTCGCTGCCCTGCCTGTCTTTTTTTCCTGCTGTCGCAGCTTGGCCTCGCAGGTGCCGCCACGGCCGAGGGGCTGCCGCTGGGCGTCGAATTCGTGGGGATCGAACCCTCGGCCCTGACCGTGGTTTCGCTGCTGACCGGCACGATCGAGGCAAAGGACAACATGTCGCTGGGCTTCCGCCTGGGCGGTCGCGTGGCCGAGGTCATGGTCAGCGAAGGCGATCGGGTTTCGGCAGGCGATTCCCTGGCGCGCACCGATCCGCTGCAACAGGATCAGGCGTTGCAGGTGGCGATGGCGGCGCTGGCCTCGGCGCAGGCGGCGCAGGAACAGACGGCGGCGGCGTCCACGCGGGCGGATGCAATGCTGGCGCGCGGCGTGGGCACGCGCGCCGCCGCCGATCAGGCCCGGCAGGCGCTGTCGCAGGCCGAAGGGGCGGTGGAACGGGCCAGCACCGCCGTCGATCAGGCCCGCCGCGCGGTCGAGGATACGGTGCTGCGCGCGCCCGCCGATGGCGTGGTGACGCTGCGCGCGGCCGAGGCCGGGCAGATCGTCGGCGCAGCCCAGCCGGTGATCGGCCTGTCCAGTCTGGCCAGTTTCGAGGCGGTGTTTCAGGTGTCGGATTCCCCGCATCTGAAAGATGTCATGGGTGC
>JAUNUO010000003.1:25470-32482 GCA_030538135.1 Paracoccus sp. (in: a-proteobacteria) | reverse complement strand
TCGTCGGCGCCGGATCGCAGATGATGTATCCCGGCCGCCCCGTCTTTGACGCGACGGAGGCGCAATGACCCTGCCGCGCCTGCTTGCCCCGTGGCTGATGATCGCGACGCTGGCAGGACCGGCCACCGCCTTCGATCTGCCGCCGCTGCCCTGGGGGCTGGGCAACGCGGCCGAAACGCAGGTCGCGCCGCGTCCGGTGGTCAGCGAAATCCTGGCCGAGACGGACCAGCATCAACGATCCGTCCCAGGCGTCATTGCCGCCCATACCGAGGTGAACCTTGCCTTTCAGACCCTTGGCCGGCTGATCGTGCGCGGTGCCGATCTGGGTGACAAGGTCGTTCAGGGGCAGGAACTGGCCCGTCTCGACCCCGAGGATCTGACCGGCAATGTCCGCGCCGCGCAGGCCAGCGTCGATGCAGCCGAGGTTCAGCTGACCACGGCGCAGGCCACCGAACAGCGCACCAGCGAACTGGCCCGGCGCAACGTCGCCTCGCGCGCACAACTGGAACAGGCCGAACAGGCGCTGGCCGCCGCGCAGGCCGCCGCCGATCAGGCGCGGTCCGAACTGGTCCGCGCCCGCGACGCCGAAGGCTTTGCCCGCATCACCGCCCCCTTCGACGGCGTCATCAGCGCCGTTTACGAAAATCCCGGCGCCATCGTCACGGCGGGCACCCCGATCCTGCGCCTTTCGGCCGAGGACGGGCGCGAGGCGGTCGTCGATCTGCCCGAGGCGCTGGTCGCCACCCTGTCGCGCGACAGCCGGTTCACCGTGTTCCAGAACAGCACGCCGCCGCTGGAAACCCGCGCCCGCATCGACCGGATCGAACCGATCACCGACACGGCCACCCGCACCCGCCGCATTCATCTGGCGCTGGAAAACGGCGATGCCTTCCGCCTTGGCGCGTTGATCCGCGTGGGCGCCGTCACCGCCTCGGGCGAGGCGCTGACCCTGCCCGAAACCGCCATCGTCCTGCGCGACGGCGTGACCCATGTCTGGCGCGTCAGCCGCAGCGACGAACGAACCGCCACCGTGCATCTGGTTCCCGTGGAAACCGGCGCCCGGCTGGAAGGGCGCGTCCTGATGACCGGCGGCGTTTCGGCGGGCGAGGAAATCATTACCCGTGGGGCCTATTCCCTGTCCGAAGGGCAGGCCGTGGGGCGGAGGGTCGATCCGTGAGGGCCTTCAACCTTTCCGACTGGGCCTTGCAGCATCGGTCCTTCGTCTGGTTCCTGCTGATCGTCTCGATGATCGCGGGAACGCTCAGCTATATCAACCTCGGGCGCGAGGAAGACCCGAATTTCACCGTCAAGATCATGGTCATCGGCGCCTCGCTGCCCGGTGCCAGCACCGAGGAAACGCTGCATCAGGTCACCACCCGGATCGAGAAAAAGCTTGAAGAACTGGACGAGCTGAAATTCACCCGTTCCATCACCATGCCCGGCACGGCGGTCGTCTATGTCGAACTGCTGCCCACCATCCGCGGCCCCGACGTGCCCGAAGTGTGGAAACGCGTGCGCTCGATGATGACCGACATCCGCCCCGAGTTTCCTCAGGAATTCGCAGGCTTTCAGTTCAACGACAATTTCGGCGACGTGTTCGGCAATATCTACGCCTTTACCGCCGACGGGTTTTCCCGGCGCGAATTGCGCGACCGGGTGGAATCCATCCGCCGTCAGGTCGCCACCCTGCCCGCCGCCGGCAAGACCGAACTGCTGGGCGAACAGGCCGAGGTGATCCACCTCGAATTTTCGACCGCCCGGCTGGCGGCACTGGGCCTCAATCAGCAACAGGTGATGGCATCGCTGGCCAGCCAGAACGCCATCGCCCCCTCGGGCGTCATTCAGGCCGGGCCGGAACGGATGCTGCTGCGCGTCGGCGGACAGTTCGACGATGCATCGGCCATCGCGGCGGTGAACCTGCGCGTGGGTCAGCGTTTCTTCAACATCGCCGATGTGGCCACCATCCGCCGCGGCTATCAGGACCCGCCCGAATCGCTGTTCCGCTATAACGGCCGCCCGGCCATCGGGCTTCAGGTCGCCATGCGCGAAGGCGAAAACATCATGGATTTCGGCCAAGACCTTGACGCGCTGATGACCCGCATCGCCGCCGATCTGCCCATCGGGATCGAGATGTCGAAATTCGCCGATCAGCCCCGCGTGGTGAAATACGCCGTCGGCCATTTCATCACCGCCCTGGCCGAGGCGGTTGCTATCGTCCTGATCGTCAGCTTTATCAGCCTGGGGTTCCGCGCCGGTTTCGTGGTGACGCTGACCATTCCGCTGGTGCTGGCGATCACCTTTGTCATCATGGATCTGTATGGGATCACCCTGCAACGGATCTCGCTGGGGGCATTGATCATCGCACTGGGCCTGCTGGTCGATGACGCCATGATCGCCATCGAAACCATGATAACCCGGCTCGAAATCGGCGAAAGTATCGAACGCGCCGCCAGCTATGCCTGGACCTCGATCGCCTTTCCGATGCTGACCGGCACGCTGGTGACGGTGGCGGGCTTCATCCCCATCGGGCTGAACAGTTCGGCGGCGGGCGAGTTCACCTTTTCCCTGTTCGTCGTCATCGCCGTGTCGCTGGTGATCTCGTGGGTTGTCGCGGTTCTGTTTGCGCCGCTGCTGGGCGTCGCCTTCCTGCCCCGCAGGATGAGCCATAACGCCGGTCGCGCCGGACCGCTGCGGCGCGGGTTCCGCCGGCTTCTGCTGATCTCGATGCGGGCGAAATGGCTGACCATCGCCATCACCCTGGCGATCTTTGCGGTGTCGGTCTGGGGCATGCGCTTTGTCGAGCAGCAGTTCTTCCCCACCTCGGACCGCACCGAGGTGATCGTGGACATCGGCGAACCGCAGAACGCCTCGATCGCAAAGACCCGCACCGACATGGACCTGTTGGAAGCCCATCTGGCGCAAAGCCCGGATGTCTTGTTCTGGACATCCTACGTCGGGCGCGGCGCGCCGCGTTTCGTGCTGTCGATGGATGTGCCGACCGCCGGGCCGCATATGGGCCAGATCGTCATCCAGACCCCCGATCTGGCCGCGCGCGACCGGCTCAAGGCCGAACTGGCCGCCATCGCCGCGCGCGACCTGATCGGCGTGGACGTGTTCATCAAGAATCTGGAAATCGGCCCTCCGGTCGGCAAGCCGGTGCAATACCGCGTCACCTCGCCCGATATCGACGCCGCCCGCGATACCGCGCGCGATCTGGCCACCATCCTTGCATCCGAACCGCGCCTGCGCGACATTTCGCTGGACTGGAACGAACCGGCCCGCGTCGTCCGGCTCGAGGTCGATCAGGACAAGGCGCGTCAGCTTGGCGTCAGCAGTCAGGACATCGCCGGCGCCCTGTCGGCGGTGTTTTCCGGCACCGTCATCACCCAGATCCGCGACGGTATCTTTCTGGTGAACGTGCTGGCGCGCGGCGATGCACAGGACCGCACCTCTCTTGAGGCGATCCAGAACATGCAACTGGCATCGGGATCGGGGCCGAACATCCCGCTGTCCTCGCTGGTGACGCTGACATGGGACACCGAACAGCCGCTCATCATGCAGCGCGACGGCCTGCCCACGGCCACGGTCAAGGCCGCCATCGCCAGCAAGGATCAGCCCGCCACCCTGGTCGAGACGCTGCGGCCCCGCATCGACGCCTTCATTGCCGACCTGCCCCCGAATGTGACGGTGGAAATCGGCGGCACCGTCGAAACCTCGGGCGAAAGCCAGGAACCCATCGCCGCCGTGGTGCCGGTGATGATCCTCATCATGGCCGTTCTGGTCATGGCGCAGATGCAAAGTTTCCGGCTGTCGCTGATCGTCTTTGCCGCCGCGCCTCTGGGCCTGATCGGCGTGGTCGCGGTGCTGGTGCCCTTCGGCGTGCCGATGGGTTTTGTCGCCATTCTGGGGATTCTGGCGCTGATCGGCATCCTGATCCGCAACTCGGTGATCCTCGTCCACGAGATTCAGGAACTCATCAAACGCGGCCGCAACCGCTGGGATGCGGTCTATCTTGCCTCGGACAGCCGCGCCCGCCCGATCCTGCTGACCGCCGCCGCCGCATCACTGGCGCTGATCCCTATTTCGCGGCAGGTGTTCTGGGGACCGATGGCCTTCGCGATGATGGGCGGCATCATCGCCGGAACGCTGATTACGCTGATCTTCGTGCCCGCGCTATACTGCGCCGTATTCGGTGTGCGCGACCACGGCGACCCGATCGCCCCCGAACATCAGCCGCAGGCGGATCACAGCTGATCGCGCGCTTCGTTTGTGCCCAAATATCCTGGGGTCCGGGGCAAGGCCCCGGTCCGGCCTCACAACCCCAGAACATCGGCCATGGTATATTCCCCCGGCCCCTTGTCCTGCCCCCACAAGGCCGCCCGCAGCGCGCCGCGCGCAAAGATCGCCCGGTCGGTCGCCAGATGGCGCAGCACCACCCTTTCGCCCGCGCCGGCAAAGATCACGTCATGCTCGCCCACCACATCGCCGCCGCGAATGGCAGCAAAGCCGATGCTGCCCGCACGCCGTTCGCCGGTGATCCCCTCGCGCGCGGGAACCCGCAGATCGGCCAGCGCCGCGCCGCGCCCCTCGGCCGCGGCCTCGCCCAGCATCAGCGCGGTGCCGGACGGCGCGTCCACCTTGTGCCGGTGATGGCTTTCGACCACCTCGATATCCCATTCCTCGCCCAAAGCCGCCGCCACCTTGCGCGTCAGCCCGACCAGCAGGTTCACGCCAAGTGACATGTTCCCCGCCCGCACGATCGGCGCATGGCGCGCGGCGGCGGCCATCGCGCGCAGATCGTCATCCGACAGGCCGGTGGTGCCGATCACATGCACCGCCCGCGCCTGCGCCGTCAGTTCCGCAAATGCCACGGTCGCGGCAGGGGCGGTGAAATCAATCACCGCCTGCGCCTGCGCGATCGCCGCCACCGCATCGTCGCTGACCACGACACCCACGGGCGCCCCGCCCATCGCCTCGCCGACATCGCGCCCGATCCAGCCGTGCCCCGGCCGTTCCAGCGCGCCGACCAGCCGGGCGTCGGGCGATTCCGCGATCACCCGCACCAGCATCTGCCCCATCCGCCCCGAACATCCGGTGACGACGATTCCCGGCTTTTCCATCCGAACCTCCGTTTTGCCCCGTCCTATCCCGTTGCGGCGCGGCCCGCGACCCCCTACATCGGGACGCATGGCACAGAACCGTTTTCATCAGGGCGCCGGCCCCTCGCAACGTCAGCTCCGCGTGGGCGAACTGATCCGCCGCACCCTGTCCGACATTCTTTTGCGGGCCGAGGTCCACGACCCCGACCTGAACCGGCATTCGATCACCGTGGGTGAGGTCAAGGCATCGCCCGATCTCAAGGTGGCGACCGCCTGGGTGCTGCCCCTGGGCGGGCATGACGCGCAGGATGCGCTTGATGCGCTGCGCCGCAATCAGCGCGAATTGCGTCATCTGGTCGCCAAGGGGATGAACCTGAAATACGCCCCCGAACTGCGCTTCCGGCTGGATGAAACCTTCGACCGCATGGACGACACCCGCCGCATCTTCGCCGACGAACGGGTGCGCCGCGATGTCGACGGCGAGGAACCCGACTTCGACGGTTACCGCGCCAATTACGGTGATGACGACGACCGCGATGACCGCTGAACTGCGTCGCCGCCTTGGCGTCGCCATCGGCGCACTGATCGCGTTTGCGACCCCGGCGCTGGCCGATGGCTGCGGGCGCATGACCCATGACGGTCAGGGCTATGTTGTCTGTCAGGTGGATGCTGCGCAGGAACCGCAACTGCGGCTGTGGCAGGACGACCCCGACGGGCGGCCGCTGAACAATTTCAGCAATATCCGCCGCATCCTGCCCGAGGGTGAACAGATCCGTTTTGCCATGAACGCGGGCATGTATCATTCCGATTACAGCCCGGTCGGCCTGCTGGTGATCGACGGCGACGAACGCGCGCCTATCGTCACCGGAGGCGGCGGCGGCAATTTCGGGATGCGCCCGAACGGCGTGTTCTGCACCGGCGGCGACCGGCCTTTCGCGGTGATCGAAAGCCGCGCCTTCGCCGCCGATCCGCCCGCCTGCCGCCTTGCCACGCAATCGGGGCCGATGCTGGTGATCGACGGCGATCTGCACCCGCGCTTTCTGACCGATTCCGACAGCCGTTATATCCGCAACGGGGTGGGCGTGTCGGCGGATGGCCAGACCGCGTGGTTCGCCATTTCCGACCGCCCGGTCACTTTCCACGAATTCGGCCGGCTGTTCCGCGACGGGCTGGGCACGCCCGATGCGCTGTATTTCGACGGCTCGATCAGCCGTCTATATGCCCCCGCGCTGCGCCGCGCCGACTGGGGCCGGGGCATGGGGCCGATCATCGGGCTGGTGGACAGGGTAGTTGACGGCGGTTGAGTGCCCGGCTATCCCGCCGCCTTTCCGTTCGGGGGGCATCATGGCACGCAAAAAAGGACGCGAGATTTCCGGCTGGCTGATCGTGGACAAGCCGGCGGGCATCGGATCGACCGATGTGGTGGGCCGCACCCGCTGGGCGCTGGACGCGCGCAAGGCGGGCCATGCCGGCACGCTGGACCCGGATGCAACCGGCGTTCTGGCGATTGCTCTGGGCGAGGCGACGAAAACCGTTCCCTGGCTGACCGAGGCGCTGAAAGCCTATGATTTCACCGTGAACTGGGGGGCGGAGACCACCAGTGACGATGCGGCCGGTCAGATAACCCGCCAATCGCCCACCCGCCCCACCCCCGATCAGATCGCCGCCGCCCTGCCCGCCCTGACCGGCGAGATCATGCAGGTGCCCCCCGCCGTGTCTGCCGTCAAGGTCGATGGCGCCCGCGCCTATGATCTGGCGCGCGAAGGCGAAACCCCCGACCTTGCCGCCCGCCCGCTGTGGGTGGAATCGCTGCGCCTGCTGGACACCACCCCCGACACCGCCCGGCTGGAAATGGTCTGTGGCAAGGGCGGCTATGTGCGCGCCATCGCCCGCGATCTGGGCCGCGCGCTTGG
>JAUNUO010000003.1:9684-25370 GCA_030538135.1 Paracoccus sp. (in: a-proteobacteria) | reverse complement strand
CGGCACGCAGGCCCGCACCCGCGCCAGCACCGCATCGGGCAGCACGCCGGGGCAGATCATCCGCGCCGCCAGATGCCCGCCCACCGAATGGCCGGTCAGCGCGACCGGACCCGCGATCCGGCCCGCCGCCGCAGCGATCTGCCCGGCCACCTGCGCGGTGATCTGCGCGATACGCGCAGCGGGCGCCTTGTCATAGCCCGGCATCAGCACCGCCCACCCGCGCGCCAAGGCCCCCGCCGCCAGATGCGAGAAATCCCCCGGCGCGCAGGCCATCCAGTAACCGCCGTGGATGAACACCATCAGCCCCTTTGGCGCGACGTCGGGCAGGTAAAGATGCCCGGCCCCGGCGTCCTCGGGCGGATGTCGCGCCCGGAAATCCGCCGCTGCCGCCGCCCAACGGTCGGGAAACCCCTCGCCGCCGGGGATATGGACGGTGTTGGCATAGGCCGCATCCCAATCGGTCACATGATACAGCATCGACGCCTCCTCTTTGCGGGCAGAGTCGCGACTGCTAGGCTGGCGTCAAGGGGGACCGCCATGACCGATTTCACCGCCACCCGCGCCGCGTTTCATCTGCCCGAAGGGCTGACCTATCTGGACGGCAATTCGCTTGGGCCGCTGCCGGTTGCCGCGCGCGACCGGGTGGCGCGGATGATGACGGATGAATGGGGCGAACTGCTGATCCGGGGCTGGAACGCCGCCGGATGGTATGCCCAGCCGCGCGCGACCGGCGACCGGATCGCGCGGCTGATCGGCGCGGGGCCGGGTCAGGTGGTCATGGGCGACACGCTGTCGATCAAGGTGTTTCAGGCGCTCAGCGCGGCGCTTGCCCTGCGCCCCGACCGGCGGGTGATCCTGTCGGACAGCGGCAATTTTCCGTCCGATCTGTATGTGGCGCAGGGTCTGGCCGACGCCTTGGGCGCGGAACTGCGCGTGGTCGCACCCGATGCGGTCGCCGATGCGCTGACGCCCGAGATTGCCGTGCTGATGCTGACCGAGGTCGATTACCGCACCGGCCGCCGTCACGACATGGCAGCCCTGACCGCCCGCGCGCATGATGCGGGGGCGCTGACCGTCTGGGATCTGGCCCACAGCGCCGGCGCGGTGGATTGCGACCTGACCGGGGCGGAGGCCGATTTCGCCGTCGGCTGCACCTACAAATACCTGAACGGCGGCCCCGGCGCGCCCGCCTTTATCTGGACCGCGCCCCGCCATGCCGATGCCGCCCGCCCGATCCTGCAAGGCTGGATGGGCCATGCCGCCCCCTTCGCCTTTGACGCCGATTACCGCGCCGCGCCGGGGATCGAAAGGATGCGCGTCGGCACCCCGCCCGTCATCGCGCTGGCCGCGCTGGATGCGGCACTGGACGTGTGGGACGGCGTTACCCTGCCCGATCTGCGCGCAAGGTCCATCGCCCTGACCGAGGCCTTTATCAAAGGCGTTGAATCGCATTGCCCCGGCCTGATCCTGAATTCCCCGCGCGATCCGGCACGGCGCGGATCGCAGGTCAGTTTTTGCCACCCGCAAGGCTACGCCGTCATGCAGGCGCTGATCGCGAACGGGGTGATCGGCGATTTCCGCGCCCCCGATGTGCTGCGTTTCGGCTTTGCGCCGCTCTATAACGGCGATGACGACGTGGCCCGCGCGGTCGATGTGCTGGACCATATCCTCCGCAGCGGGTCGTGGGACCGGCCCGAATATCACGCCCGCGCCGCCGTGACGTGACCCCTTGCGCGCGCCGCACCAATCCCGCAGCCTGCCGCGCAAGACAAGGGGACCGTGATGTCGTTTCTTTCGCCGGGGATCGTCAGCCTGATCCTGGCCTATATGCTCAGCCAGTTCTACCGGGCGTTTCTGGCGGTGCTGACGCCAGTGCTGCAAACCGAACTGGGCGCCACGCCGGGCGATCTGGCGCTGTCGTCGGGGCTGTGGTTCATCGCCTTCGCGCTGATGCAGCCGGCGGTGGGGCGGGGTCTGGATCAATACGGGCCGCGCCTGACCGTGGCCGTGCTGCTGGCGCTTGGCGGGGCAGGCGGGGCCGCCGCCTTTGCGCTGGCCGGACAGCCCTGGCACCTGCATGTGGCCATGGCCTTGCTGGGCATCGGCTGCGCGCCGGCGCTGATGGGGTCGTATTTCATCATCGCCCGCGAATTTCCGCCCGCCGCCTTCGGCGTGCTGACCGGCGCGGTGGTGGGGATAGGATCGCTGGGGAACATCCTTGGCGCCTCGCCGCTGGTCTGGGTGACGGAAACCGTCGGCTGGCGCGAGACGCTGTGGGGGCTGGCCGCCCTCACGCTGGCCTCTGCCATGCTGATCCTGCTGCTGGTGCGCGATCCCGCGCGGCTGGACGCCAGCCATCCGCAGGGGTCGATGATGCAGGTGCTGCGCCTGCCCGCGCTGTGGTTCATGCTGCCGCTGTTCGGCGTCGGCTATGCGGCATCCGCCGCCATCCGCGGACTGTGGGCCGGGCCTTACCTGCAAGAGGTCTATGGCGCCGCCCCCGACACGATCGGCCACGCCACGCTGGCCATGGGGCTGGCGATGGTGGCGGGCAATTTCCTGATCGGGCCGATGGTGCGGCTGATCGGGTCGCTGCGGCGCACCATCCTGATGCTGAACGGCATCTGCGCGCTGACCCTGCTGACACTGTGGGCGGCGCCGGATGCCGGGTTCCTGCCCGCCGCCGCGCTGTTGACCCTGATCGGGTTTTCGGGGGCGGGCTATGTGCTGCTGATGGCGCATGGGCGGCCCTTCCTGCCGCCGCACCTTCTGGGGCGGGGGGTGACCTTGCTGAACATGTTTTCCATTGCCGGGGTGGCGGTCATGCAATTCGCCTCGCGCCCGGTCTATAACGCGCTGGCCGGCCAGCCGCCGGCACAGATCTATGCCACGCTGTTTCTGTTCTTTGCTGTGCCGCTGATCCTGGGCACCGCCCTTTATCTGCGCACGCCCGAGGCCCCATGACCGCGCCCCCCCTTGTCGTCGCCCCCAACCTGAAACGCCGCCTGTCCGGCGTCACCGCCACGGTGGTGCGGCTGATCCCGATTCAGGCGGCGATGATCCCCATCGCGGCGACGGGGCCGGGCCTGCCGCCCGAACTGCCGCATATCCCGCTGACACGCGCGGCCACCCTGCCGCGCGACGGCTGGCGGGTCTGGCACGCAAGGCGCAACACCGAAATGGCGCTTGGGCTGATCCTGCGGCATGTGCTGCGGCGAAAATACCGGCTGCTGTTCACATCCGCCGCGCAGCGCCGCCACACCGGCTTTACCCGTTGGCTGATCCGGCAACAGGACGCGCTGATCGCCACTTCGCCGCAGGCAGCGGGCTATCTGGAACGGCCCGCCACCACGATCCTGCATGGCGTCGATCTGGACACCTTCCACCCCGCCCCCGACCGGGCCGCGATCCGCGCCGCGATGGGGTTCGCGCCCGATGATGTGGTGATCGGCTGTTTCGGCCGGGTCCGGGCGCAGAAGGGGGTCGATCTGCTGGTGCAGGCGGCGCTGGACCTGTTCCCCGCCCGCCCCCGCGCGCGGCTGGTATTCACGGGCCGGATCACCGCCGACAACGCCGGTTTTGCCGATGATCTGAAATCCCGCATTACCGCCGCCGGCCTGTCGGACCGCATCGTGTTTCTGGGGGAAATACCGTGGGAACAGGTGGTGCGCACCTATCAGGCGCTGGACCTGTTCGCCGCCCCCGCCCGGTGGGAAGGCTTTGGCCTCACCCCGCTTGAGGCGATGGCCTGCGGCGTGCCGGTGGTCGCCAGCCGCGTGGGCGCCTATGAAACCCTGATCCGCGACGGCGAAACCGGCTCGCTGGTCGATCGCGACGATCAGGTGGCGCTGACCGCCGCCCTCGCCCGCTGGATCGAAGATGATGCCGCACGCGCGGCGGCGGGCCGGGCCGCCCGCGCCCATGTCGCCACCCGCCATTCCATCACCGACGAAGCTGCCGCGATTGTCTCCGTCTATCGCGATCTTCTGGCCCGGTGACGCGCAGCCCCTATATTGAACGCAAAGGGAGGAACCGATGACCCCGCTGCGCTTTTATCTTGCCCGCACCATGCGCAATGAATCGGCGCTGGCCGCGCTGTCGGTGCCGCAGGCCAGCCTGCTGTCGCCGCTGGCGGGGCGCACCGTCGCGCTGGTCGGCAATGCCCGCGCGCTGGCTCAAGGGGCGCATGGCACGGCCATCGACGCCGCCGATGTGGTGGTGCGCATCAACCGCGCGCCCATGCCCGATGCCGCCAGCCACGGCATCCGCACCGACTGGCTGGGCCTCGCCACCCGGCTGACGGCCGAAGATCGCGCCCGGCTGTCCCCGCGGCGCATCCTGTGGATGTCACCGAAACGGAAACGGCTGGATCGGGAAACCGCACTCAGCCCCAGTTTCTATCTGCACCCGCTGACCGATTATCAGGCGCTGCACGACCAGTTGGGGGCGCCACCGACCACCGGGGCGATGCTGATCGACCTGCTGCTGCGGTCCGATCTGTCGCGGCTGACCCTGTATGGTTTCGACTTCTTCGCCAGCCAAAGCCTGTCGGGCCGCCGCACCGCCGATCAGGTGCCGCATGATTTCGCCGCCGAGGCCGATTGGGTGGCCGCACTGGCCGGTGCCGATCAGCGCCTGCATCTGGTTTGAGATCCCGATTTTCCGCCGAAACATCGTTTTCGCGCCGCGCAACACCCGCAATCGGTGCACCGGCTGTGTACAGCCGGTGTACAGGCTGTGCACGGGCTGTGCAGCCCCAAACCCAGCAATTGCAGGCCATTTCGGGCCGCAACACCCCGCACGTTGCACAGGCGGCGCACGCTGCCGTTGCGCGCCCCCGCCCCGCCGCCTATATCGGCACGGTCGCACGGAAAAGGGATCGCCTGATGGGCTACAAGATCGTCGTCGCCGGGGCCACCAGCGATGTGGGCCGCGAAATGCTGAACATTCTGGCCGAACGCGAATTTCCGGTGGACGAAGTGGCCGCGCTGGCCAGCCGCCGGTCCCTTGGAACCGAGGTCGGCTTTGGCGACAAGACCTTGAAATGCCGCGATATTGACGGGTTCGACTTTGCCGGATGGGACATCGCCCTGTTCGCCGTCGATGCCGGGACGGCCAAGGCCCATGCCCCCGCCGCCGCCCGCGCCGGCTGTTTCGTGATCGACAATTCCGGCGCCTATGCCACCGACCCCGACGTGCCCCTGATCGTCCCCGAGGTGAACCCGGATGCGATTGAAAAGGCGGCAAAAAAGCACATCATCGCCAGCCCGTCGGGGGCCGTGGCACAGCTTGTCGTGGCGCTGAAACCGCTGCACGACCGCGCCCGCATCCGCCGGGTGGTGCTGTCCACCTATCAGTCGGTATCCGATATGGGCAGCAAGGCCATGGACGAGTTGTGGAACCAGACCAAGGGTCTTTATGTCCCCGGCCAAGAGGTTGAACCGAAAGAGTTTCCCCGCCAGATCGCCTTCAACGTCATCCCCCAGATCGGCCCCTTCATGGAGGACGGGGCGACCCGCGAGGAATGGCAGATCGTGGCCGAAACCAAGAAAATCCTCGACCCCAAAATCCGCCTGACCGTCACCTGCGTCCGCGTGCCGGTATTCGTCGGTCAGGCCGAGTCGATCAATATCGAGACCGAGGATTTCCTGGACGAGGACGAGGCCCGCGACATCCTGCGCGAATCCCCCGGCCTGCTGGTCATCGACAAGCACGAGGACGGCGGCTACGTCACCCCCATTGAATCCGTTGGTGAATTTGCCACATTTGTCAGCCGCATCCGGCAGGATTCGACCGTCGAAAACGGCCTGAACATCTGGTGCGTCAGCGACAACCTGCGCAAGGGTGCCGCGCTGAACATGGTGCAGATCGCCGAACTTCTGGGCAATCGCGTGTTGAAAAAAGGGTGATCGCCCCGCGCGACGCTTGATTTCCGCGCCGCGGCCGCCAACCCTGCGCCAAACCGCGCAGGAACACCGCATGACCCGCCTCGCCGCCCTTTTCGCCACCACCACCGCCCTGACCGCCGCCCCCGCCCTGGCCGATGCGATCGAGGCGCAGGCCCGCATCACGCAGGTTCTGCTGCACCCCGACGGCGCGACTATCACCCGCGAGGTGACGATCAAGGCGCCGGCGGGCCAGCATGAACTGACCCTGCCGGGAATGCCGCCGGGGATCGACCCGGCCAGCCTGCGCATCGAATCGGCCGGCGCGACCGTGGGCGCCGTCAACCTGCAACAGACCCGCGCCGCGCCCGACGACCGCCCCGAATCGCCAGACCTGACCACCGCGCGGGCCGAGGTGGAGCGTCTGGAAAAAGCCCTGCGCGACCGCGACGCGGCCACCGCCGCCATCCGCGCCGAGGCACAGGCGGCCGAGGATACCATCGCCTTCCTGCGCGATCTTGCCACATCCGAAGGCGCGGCGACCGGCGACATCGCCACGCTGAGCGCGTCGGTGCAGGCCCAGATCCTGGCGGCACGGCGCAGTGCGATCCGCGCCGAAAACGCCGCCCGGGACAGCGAGGTCGGCCGCGACCGCGACCTGCGCGCACTGGAATCCGCCCGTGCGCGCCTGTCCGCGCTGACCGATCCGCCACTGATCGGCCCGGCGCTGGTGCTGGACATACAGACCGCCGATGCCCCCGCCACCATCCGCATCACCACGCAAAGCCCGCAGGCAACATGGCGCCCGGTCTATGACCTGCGGCTGGACCGCGCGGCCGAAAGCCTGACATTGGTGCGCGGCGCGCTGGTGTCGCAATCCACCGGCGAGGACTGGTCGAACGTCGATCTGCGTCTGTCCACCGCCCGTCCAAGCGGTCAGTCGCAGGCGACCGAGGTCTTGCCCGAAATCATCCGCACGCAGGAACAGCCGCCGATGCAGCCCATGGCGCGCGACCGGATGGCCGCCGACATGGCCGAGGTCATGGCCGCCCCCGCGCCCATGGCCTATGCGCCCGAACAGGTCGAACTGGGCCTGACCGTCGCCTGGGATCTGCCCGCCCCGGTCACCATCCGCGACGGCGCCGACGCGCTGCGCCTGACGCTCGGTCAGGCGGCGCTGACCCCAGATATTCTTGCCGAGGCCGCGCCGCGTTACGACAGCACCGCCTATCTGACCGTGGACACGGTGAACGACAGCGGCGCGCCGATCCTGCCCGGCCCGGCAACGCTGTTTGCCGATGGCACGATCACCGGCCAGACCGATCTGGGCCTGATCGCGGCAGGCGACCGGCTGCATCTGGGTTTCGGCCCCATCGACGGGCTGATCGTGGAACGCCGCCTGCCCGACCGGACCGAAGGTTCGGGCGGCTTTATCCACCGGTCCGACCGGGAACGCGAAACCGCCACGCTGCGGCTTGAAAACCTGACCGATACGGCATGGCCCCTGCGCGTCGTGGATCGCGTACCGGTGTCGGAACAGGATTCGCTGCGCGTCAATTGGACCGCCGATCCGCAACCAGATGAGACCGACCCCGACGGCAAGCGCGGCGTTCTGATCTGGCGCCTGACCCTCGCCCCCGGCGAGACGCAGGACATCACCGTGCAGACCGATCTGACCTGGCCCGAGGGCAACGTCCTGCTGCGCGACTGGTAAGCGCCCTTACAGCGCGTTGAACGCGCCCTTGTCGTCGGCCTGCCACAGCACACCTTCGGCAATGTCATGAACCAGCCCGTGCAGGGACAGCTCCTCTTGTTCGACCGCTTCGCGGACAAAGGGGAAGGTCATCAGGTTCTCGACCGAGATCAGCACCGCCTGCTGTTCCAGCGCGCCGACCTGATCTTCGTGCGGCAGATCGCGCACCCTTTCATATCCGGGGCGCAGAATATCCATCCAACGCCCGACGAAGCTGGTCTTTTCTTCCAGTTCCGGGGCTGCACCGCTGCACATCGCATGACAGCCCGCCACGCCGCCGCATTGGGTGTGACCCAGCACGATCACATGGGCCACCCGCAGCGTGCGCACCGCATATTCCACCGCCGCCGAGGTTCCGTGCTGTTCGCCGTCGGGCGCATAGCCGGGCACCAGATTTGCGATATTGCGGTGAATAAAGAATTCACCCGAATCCGCGCCAAAGATGCTGCTGACATGCACGCGGGAATCGCAGCACGACACGATCATCGCCCGCGGTCTTTGGCCATCATGCGCAAGGCGGCGAAACCAAGCCCGGTTTTCCGCATAAGCCGTGGCTTTCCAGCCATGATAGCGTTGCACAAGGTATTTCGGCAGGGGGCGGGTCAGCGGCATGATGATCTCTCTGGCGTTTCCTGCGCCCTGAATAGGCATCATTCGCAGAAAATTCAAAAGGCTTATGCAGACGGGCCTAAGCCTTTTTTCATGCTTTGCCGCCATGTTGCCCGAACGTGTGGGGACACTGATTTGTTGGAGGTGGGCGATGGCTCATGTCACGGCCTTGGCCGTTAACGAACCCGTGCGCGTCGATGCGCGGCGCGTGGGCGATATTGTGAACGAACTGGGCGAGGCGGCGGCGCAGAACGTCATCGGCCTTGCGCTGGAACAACTGGCGACCGCATTGACGGCCATTGACGATGCGATCATGCGCGACGATCTGGCCGAAGCCATCGCCCATGCCGACCGGCTGTCGCGGCTGGCCTGGCAGGTAGGGTTGACCTCGCTGGCGGGGGTGGCGGTCGATCTGGGCGCCTGCGCCGAACGCCGCGATGCGGGCGCGCTGGCCGCGGTGCGGGCGCGGCTGATGCGGGTCGGCAACCGGTCGCTGACGCAGATCTGGGACAGCGCTGATTTCGGCTGAGCCGCGGGCTTGCGGCGCGACAGGGGGCGGCTAATCTGGCGGCGTTTCACCGCCCGAGGATGACCATGCCCACGACCACCGTCTTTGCCCCGAATTCCGCCGATGCGCGCCCGTTGTGGCTGGTGGCCAAGGACAGCCTGATCCCTGCCGAGGCGGGCCGCTGGCCCAGTGTGGCGGGCTTTACGGGCAAGGCTGGCGAAATCTGCCTGCTGCCCGATGACGCGGGAGGGCTGCGCGGCGCGCTGTTCGGGCTGGGCGATCCGGCACGGGCGGGGCGCGGGCGGTTCCCGCTGGCCCGTGCGGCGGAGGCGCTGCCTGCGGGTGACTGGTATCTGGCGGGGGATTTGCCGGATGGGTTCGACCGCGATCAGGCGGCGCTTGGCTGGCTGCTGGCCGGGTATCGATTCGACCGATACGCCAGCGCATCCGCGCCCCGCGCCCGTCTGGTCGTGCCGGATGGCGTCGATGCCGCACGCGCGCGGGCTATCGCGGCGGGCGAATTTCTGACCCGCGATCTGATCAACACCCCCGCCGCCGACATGGGGCCGGCCGATCTGGCCGATGCCGCCGCCGATCTGGCCTCACGCATCGGCGCGGCGATCACCGTCATCACGGACGATGCGCTGATCGAGGCCGGGTTTCCGATGATCCACGCCGTTGGCCGTGCCGCCGCGGCAGACCGCGCACCACGGCTGATCGATCTGCGCTTGGGCGGCAGCGGCCCGGCTGTGACCCTGGTCGGCAAGGGGGTATGTTTCGACACCGGCGGGTTGAACCTGAAACCCGGCGCTTCGATGGGGTTGATGAAAAAGGACATGGGCGGCGCGGCCACCGTTCTGGGGCTGGCGCAGATGCTGGCTGAAACCGGTGCCGCCTCGGGGATGAGCCTGCGGGTGCTGATCCCGGCGGTGGAAAATGCCGTCGCCGGGAATGCGATCCGACCCGGCGACATCCTGCGCAGCCGCAAGGGGCTGACGGTGGAAATCAACAACACCGATGCCGAAGGGCGGCTGGTTCTGGCCGATGCGCTGGCTTTCGCGGCCGAGGAAAAACCGGCGCTGCTGATCTCGATGGCAACGCTGACCGGCGCGGCGCGGGTGGCGCTTGGCCCCGATATCCCGCCGTTCTATTGCGACGATGACGATGCGGCGACGGCGCTGTCGCGCGCGGCGACGGCGGTGGCCGATCCGATCTGGCGGATGCCGTTCTGGGCGCCCTATGAAAGCCTGATCGAGCCCGGCATCGCCGATCTGGACAACGCGCCCTCGGGCGGGATGGCAGGGTCGATCACCGCCGCCCTGTTCCTGCGCCGCTTTGCCGAGGGTGCGGCACGTTACGCGCATTTCGACATCTATGGCTGGCAGCCGACTGCCGCGCCGGGCCGCCCCAAAGGCGGCGTCGGTCAGGCTGCGCGCGCCATCCTGGCCGCCCTGCCGGAGTTGCTGGCATGAGCCTTGACCGCCGCCTCACCCCCGCGACCGACCGCATCGTTCTGGACGGCTGGCAAGACCGCGCCCCACGCCCCAAGGTCACCAGCGGCCATCCCGTCCGGCTGGCGGTGCCGCTGGTCGATCTGTGCCGCGCCCCCGGCGGCGCGCGCGACCGGCAGGTGAATTTCGGAGCCGATCTGACGGTGATCGACGAACAGGACGGCTGGTCCTTTGTCCGTGCCGCGCTGGACGGGTATTGCGGCTGGCTGCGCAGCGCGGCGCTGACCGAACCGGCCGCCCCGATCACGCATCGCGTCCGCGCGCCCGCCACGCATGTCTATCCCGAACCGGACATGAAAACGCATCAGTTGCACGCCCTGTCCATCGGCGCGCGGCTGTCGGTCACGGGTACCGAGGGCCGCTTTGCGGCGCTGGCGACCGGTGGTTGGGTGCCGGTCCAGCATATCGCCGATCACCCCGCCGCCGATCCCGTCGCCATCGCCGAACGGATGATCGGCACGCCCTATCTGTGGGGCGGCAACAGCGATTGGGGCATCGACTGTTCGGGTCTGGTTCAGGCCGCGCTCAGCGCCGCCGACATTCCCTGCCCCGGCGACAGCGACCTGCAACGCGCGGCCTTCCCGCCGGCCGAGGGGCCGATCCGGCGCGGCGATCTGTTGTTCTGGCCCGGCCATGTCGCCATCGCGGAAAGCGAAACCAGCATGATCCACGCCACCGCCTGGCAAATGGCCGTCATCCGCGAGGGCATCGACCACGCCCTGTCGCGCATCGACGCAGCAGGCGAAGGGCCGTTTCTCGGTCACCATCGGCCGGCCGCTTCCCGTTTGTGAAAATAGGCCACGGCGGTGCGGTGGCGCAAAACCCCCGCCGCGATGTCACATCATGGCGAAAACGTCCGGGTCAGGCCCGGTACGGTGGCCGCTGTCCAGCGCGTTCAGCGCCGCCATGTCTTCCTCGGTCAGCACCAGATCCAGCACGGCGAAATTCTCGCGCAGACGGTGGGGGCGCTCGGATTTCGGGATCACCGACAACCCGCTCTGGATATGCCAGCGCAGGATCACCTGCGCCGGGGTGACACCCAGCCGTTCGGCAATCGCCACCACCGGCGGCGCGGCAAAGGCATGGCCGCGCCCCAGCGGCGTCCAGCTTTGCGTGACGATGCCAAGCCGGTCGTCATGGGCGCGCAGTGCCCCTTGGGGCAGGGACGGGTGCAGCTCGATCTGGTTCAGCGCCGGGGTAACTCCCGTTTCGGAAATCAGCCGGTCCAGATGCGCCTCGTGAAAATTCGCCACGCCGATGGACCGCGCCCGGCCATCCTCGCGCAGGCGGATCAGCGCCTTCCACGTTTCCACATACAGATCGCGCGACGGCATCGGCCAGTGGATCAGGTAAAGATCGACGTAATCCAGCCCCAGCCGGTCCATGCTGGCGTCGAACCCGGCCAGCGCCGCGTCATAACCCTGTGCATCGTTCCACAGCTTGGTGGTCACGAAAATCTCGTCGCGGGGAATGTCGCTGTCTCGCAGCGCCTGCCCCAGCCCTTCTTCGTTGCGATAGGCCGCGGCACCGTCGATCAGGCGATAACCCACGGCAAGCGCGTCAGTCACGACCTGCGCCGTCCTGTCCGCCGGAACCTGCCAGATACCCGCCCCGATCTGAGGCATCCGCCGTCCGTCATTCAGTCGCAGGGTCGGTTGGTTGGCCATCGTTTGTCTCCTGTCCGTCAGGCGATGAAATCAGCCTCGCATGAGCGGGTTATCGCCTGTAGACGGTCCGGGGCAATCGCAAAAATATGCCGGGGCGTGCCCGCGGCCGCCCAAACCTGCGGAAAATCAAGCAATCTTCGGTCAAAAAAAGCCGTGATCGGGCGCAGATGGCCGATCGGTGCGACCCCGCCGATGGCAAAACCCGTCTCGGCACGGATCAGCGCGGCATCCGCCTTGCCCAACGGCTGCCCCGCGACCCGCGCCGCCTTGGTCGGATCGACCCGGTTGCCGCCGGCGGTCAGAAACAGGATGACATGGCCGCTGTCCTCGCCCCGGAAGATGATCGACTTGGCGATCTGATCGACATGGCACCCCGCCGCGCGGGACGCATTCTCGGCGGTGCGAGTGCTGTCGGCCATTTCCAGAATCTCGGCATCCAGCCCCGCCTCGGCCAGCGCGGCGCGCACACGTGTCAGACTTTTGCTCATCCCGTCCCCATTTCATGTTTCGAGGCAGGCTAACGGTATCAGCGGAACGCGAAAAGCCCCGCGTCCTTGTCCGGCTTGCCCAGAATCGCCGCCGTCACGATCTGCGCGGCGATCATGGAAAAGGTGATCCCGTTGCCGCCAAATCCCATGACGGCAAAGGCGCGCCGATGGCCAGGCACCCGGTCGATGATCGGCAACCCGTCCGTGGTGTTTCCGAAGGGCGCCGACCAGACATAGGCAGGCTCGCCAACGTCGATCCCAGCCAGATCACGCAGTTTTTTCGCAATCGCCGCAGCCTTTCGCACCAGCAGGGCCGGGTCGTCGTTGCGGTCGGGGTCGTCCTCATCCTCGCCGCCGGCGATGATCCGGCCATCAGGGGTGCTGCGGTAATACAGATAGGGGTCTGCGGCCTCCCAGACCAGAAAATCGTCCAGCCAGCCGGGTCGCCGGATACGCGGCCCCGAGGCCAGCGCCCAGGTCGAGGTGATCCGGTGGCTGCGGCTTTGCATCACCGGCAGAAATTCATATCCAGTGCAGAACACCACCTGCCCCGCCGTCACAACGCAACCGTCGCGGGTGGCCAACGCAACCCCGCCGTCAAGTTCGGCCAGATCGGTGATCTCGACCGGTGCCGCGACGACCGCGCCCCGCCCCTTCGCCGCACACAGCAGGCCCGCCGTCAGTTGCGCGGGATTGGCGCTGGCCGAGGCCGCGCTGACGATGGCGCCGGTGCGGTCGATGCCAAAGCGGTCCAACAGGGCGGAATGGTTCAGAAACTCGGCCGCCAGACCGGCAGCCTGACGCGCGCTGGCCTCGGCCTTCATGGCGCGCGCGCCCATGTCGTCGCCGGTCAGATACAGCGCGCGCTTGGGTTGCATGGCGCAGTCGATTTCCAGATCATCCACCAGCGCCACCAGATCATCGACGGCGCGCGCCGACCGCCGCCACACCGCCTGCGCCCGCGCCTTGCCCATATCCCGGATATGCCGGGTCAGCGGCACGTCGATTTCATGCTGGATCATCGCGGTAGAGGCAGGCGTCGATCCCCGCACCGGATCGCGGCGGTCCAGCACCAGCGTTTTCAGACCCGCACGCGACAATGATTCCGCCATCAGCGCACCGCTGATGCCCGCGCCGACGATGATCGCGTCCCAGCCCGACTGCGCCGGCAGACGCCCGGCGGGCACCGTGACGCGCGGCGTGCGCAGCCAGAACGGTTGGCCGGTGCGCAGATCGTCCTTGCGCGTCGCGGCATCCCTGCGGTTCGACATCGCGGCCCCCTTTGTCCGGCGCATGTCGCGCTCAACCCGGGCAGGGCGGGAACGGTTCCCGGCTTGCGGCGCGGGGCGATCTGCGGCAGGTGACGACGGGCGATCCGGTGAAGGAGAATGGGGATGCAGGTTTTCATGCTGCTGGTTCAGGTGGGCCGCAAAAAGGGCGACGGCCTGCCCGACGACAGCACCGGCGCCGGGCTGATCTGCTATGCCGCCGGTCGGGACGAGGCCGAAGCCGTGCGCGAAACCGTCGCCATCCTGAAACAGGCCGACATGGCCCCGCTGGACGTTACAGGATACGGCACCGCCGAGGAACGCAAGGCGGCCGGGCAAGAGATCGACGACGAGGAACGCGTACTGATCGACCGGGCGTTGGCCGATAATGCGGTCATCGTCGCGGCGGTGGAACCGTTCTTCGATGATCCCACAGCGGTCGGCGAAGGCTAGGCAGGCCGATTCGCATGGGTTAAAGTGCCGGTAACCATAACCAGAGCAGTCCAGAACAGGCAGACATATGACCCGACCCGTGATCCGTTTCCTGATGTCCACCGCGCTGATCGGCACGCTTGCCTCATGCGGGGCGGCCGTGGTGCAGATACCCTCCGCCGGCGGCGCCCCTGCCGTATCGGGCGGCCAGACCCCGGCGGCGATCCCCGCCGCCAGCCCCGCCGACGAAGCCGGGCTGCAACGCTGGGTCCAGCAGTTCCGGTCCCGCGCGCTGTCATCGGGGGTCTCGGCCGGCACCTATGACCGCGCCATGGCCATCGCCCGTTACAACCCCGAGGTGATCCGGCTTGACCGTCGGCAGGCCGAATTCTCGCGCCCGGTCTGGCTGTATCTGGACAGCGCGGTATCGGACGTGCGCATCACCACCGGGCGGCAGATGCTGGCCCGGCACGGCCGCACGCTGGCCGCGATCGAGGCGCGTTACGGCGTCCCGCGCGAGGTGGTGCTGGCCGTCTGGGGGATGGAATCGAACTTCGGTGCCAATCGGGGGCGGATGCAGATCATCCCCTCGCTGGCGACATTGGCCTATGACGGGCGGCGCGGCGAGATGTTCGCCGGACAGTTGATCGCGGCGCTGAAGATCATTCAGGCGGGCGACATCGACCCGGCGCATATGCTGGGGTCCTGGGCCGGGGCGATGGGGCACACGCAGTTCATGCCGACCTCTTACCTGCAATATGCGGTCGATTTCACCGGCGACGGCCGCCGCGACATCTGGTCGGACGATCCGACCGATGCGCTGGCATCGACCGCCGCCTATCTGGCCCGCAACGGCTGGGTGCGCGGCCAGACCTGGGGCGCCGAAGTGCAACTGCCCGGCGGTTTCAACATGGGCCTGATCGGCAAGGGCACGCGCCGGTCCAGCGCCGACTGGTCGGCGCAGGGCGTGCGGCGGATCGGCGGCGGTGCCCTGCCGTCCGGCGGCGGGTCGATCATCATGCCAGCCGGAGCACGCGGGCCGGCCTTCCTGATCATGGACAACTTCCGGTCGATCCTGCGCTATAACAACAGCGACAACTATGCGCTTGGGGTGTCCTATCTGGCCGAACGCATCGCCGGGCGTCCGGGCATTCAGGGTGGCTGGCCGCGCGAGGATCGCCCGCTGTCCACGTCCGAGCGCGAGGAAATCCAGCGCCGTCTGACGCAGCGCGGGTTCTATCAGGGCGAGATCGACGGGCTGTTCGGATCGGCCACCATGGAAGCCGTGTCGGCGTTCCAGCGATCCATCGGGGTGACACCGGACGGTTATCCGACCTCGATTCTGCTGGGTCAGCTGCGGCGATAAGCATCGGTCCGGGGGTTCGCCCCCGGCCCCATGAAACCAGCAGCCGCGCCACGCGTTGATCTGTCGTCACAGTTAACGGAGACATACATATGCAGGGTTTGGGTTGGCTTGCCGCGATCATCGTCGGCGGCATCGCGGGCTGGATCGCCAGCAACATCATGAAGGCCGACACCGGCGTTCTGGTGAACATCCTTCTGGG
>JAUNUO010000003.1:0-9584 GCA_030538135.1 Paracoccus sp. (in: a-proteobacteria) | reverse complement strand
TCGGCGTCATCGCCCAGAAACCGCATCAGCACCCATTTCTGCCGCTGGCCGCAGAATTTTCCCTTCCAGACCTTGCCCAGCAATTCGGGCGGCAGGTCGTAGATCACCCAATCCTCGGTTTCCGCCACCACCTCGACCAGATCGGCGGGAACGCCGGTTTCCTCGACCAGTTCGCGCAGCGCGGCCTTGCGCGGGGTTTCGCCCTTGTCGATCCCGCCCTGCGGCATCTGCCAGGCATTGCTGTCGCTGTCGATGCGATGGCCGGCAAAGATCAGGCCGTCGCGGTTCATCAACACGACCCCCGCGCAAGGACGGTAGGGCAGGCCGTTCGGGCCGGTCGGCGCGCTCATTCACTGACCTCGTCGCTGCCCGATCCCTCACCCGTCACCGCCGGGGTCGTCTCGGCCCGCACGTCACCCGCGCGGAAATCGACGGCGGACAGGCCCTTCAGAATGTCCACCGCATAGGCAAGCTGATAATCCTGTTCGCGCAGTCGTGCGGTTGCCTCGACCTGCGCGGCTTCTTCCTCGATCTGCTTGCGCTCTTCCTCGCTGATGGCGTCGTTGTTCAGCGCGCCGCGCAGATCGGCCTCGGACCGGGAAAAGCTGGAATTGCTGCGCGGGCCGTTTTCTTCGGTCTCGGTTTCATCGGTCGGGCGCGTCGGAGGTTGCGCCACGATGATGTCGGGGTTGATCCCCATCGCCTGGATCGACCGGCCCGATGGCGTGTAATAGCGCGCGGTGGTCAGCCGGATGGCGCTGTCTGCCGTCACCGGCATCACCGTCTGGACCGAACCTTTGCCGAAGGATTTTTCCCCCACCACGATGGCGCGGCGGTGATCCTGCAAGGCGCCAGTGACGATTTCCGATGCGCTGGCCGAACCGCCGTTGATCAGCACCACGATCGGCTTGCCCTGCGCCAGATCGCCCGGTTCGGCGTTCCAGCGTTCGCTCTCATCCGGGTTGCGCCCGCGGGTGGACACGATTTCACCGGCATCAAGGAAAGCGTCACTGACCGCGATGGCCTGATTCAGCAGGCCACCGGGATTGTTGCGCAGATCCAGCACAAAGCCGTTCACCTTGTCCATGCCCCCCGCTTCCTCGACGGCCTTGTCCAATTCGGCCTGCAAGGTCGAAAAGGTCTCGTCGTTGAAGGTGGACACGCGCAGAACGATGGCGTCGCCCTCGGTCTGGCTGCGCACCACGGTCAGCTTGATGGTGTCACGGGTCATGGTCAGGTCGAACGGTTCCTGTTCGCCCTGCCGCAGAATGGTGATCGTCACCTCGGAGCCGACAGGGCCGCGCATCCGATCCACGGCCTGATCGACACTCAGCCCCATCAACGATTCGCCGTTCACATGGGTGATGAAATCGCCCGACTTCACCCCCGCCTTGGCCGCCGGGGTGTCGTCGATCGGCGAGACGACCTTGACGATGCCGTCTTCCTGCGTGACCTCCATCCCGAGGCCGCCGAAACTGCCACGGGTCTGGGTCTGCATGTCCTGATAATCGTTGGCCGACAGGAACCCGCTGTGCGGGTCCAGCGAGGTCAGCATGCCGTTGATCGCCGCCTCGATCAGTTTCTTGTCGTCGGGCATTTCGACGTAATCGGACCGGATGCGTTCGAACACGTTGCCGAACAGTTCCAGATCCTCATACAGCGCCGCGTTACCGCCGGTTTCCTGCGCGATCAGCGGCCCGGCCAGTTGAGTCGTCACCAGAATCCCGGCCAGAACGCCGCCGACCCCTGCCATCATGTAATGCTTCATCTTGGCCTCTGCCTCAATCCTGCGCCTGCTGCGTGCCGGTCAGCACATTCATCACGAACCAATCCGCCGGGTCCAGCGTTTCCCTGCCCTTGCGCAATTCAAGATACAGGGTCTGCGTCTGCCCTGCATCGCCGCCTTTGGTGGCGTCGGCCACGAATTGCGCGCCGAATTCCTGTGCGGGCGGTTCGGTGCCGCCCATCAGCCCGACCGGATCGCCCGCCGCCAATACGTCGCCGACCTCTCCGAACACCTGACCTAGACCCGCAAAGACCAGAAGATAACCGCGCGCCGGTTCCACGATCATCACATTGCCGTAATCGAGGAGGGGGCCGCGAAATCGGATCGTCGCGGACCATGGCGTGGTGATCAGCGCGGCGGGGGGCGCGGCGATCACCAGACCGGGACGGCTGACCCCCGCCGCATCGGCATCGCCATAGCCGCGCATGACGGTGCCCGCGACCGGCAAGGGCAGGCTGCCCTGCGCGCCCTCGAAATCGGTGATCGGCGGGCCGACATCCAGATCCATCCGCGACACTCCGGCGGCAAATTCGTCGAGGCTGGTCGCGCTGGATTCCAGTGCCTGCAATTCGGCCGGGTTTTCGGCATAGCGCACCGGCATATGCGACCGATCTGTGACCGCGCTGGCCAGCAGTCGCCGCGCTTCTTGCACGGCGGCAAGGCCGCTGCCCAGAATTTCGGCGGTACTGTCCTGCAATTCGCGCACGGTGGCGATCTCGTCCAGATCGGCTTGCAGCGCCTCGGCCTCGGCCCGCAGGCCGGGGGCGATGTCGGCGACGATCATGGCCGAGCGTGCCGTCGCCGTCGCCCCGCCGGGATGCAGCAGCAGCGCGGTTTCGGGCGATTGCTGCATGGCCGTCATCGCGCCCAGAACCCGCGACAGCCGGTCGTGCTGTGCCTCGAACCGGGCGCGCAGGTCGGATTCGCGCTGCGCCGCCTCGCGCAGGCCGGCGCGCAGGGCGGCAAGACCCTGTTCATAGCCGTGGATCACCTCGGTCAGGGCCGTGACCTGATCGTCCGCCGCCAGCGCCGCATCCAGCTTGGAGATCGCTTCGCGAAGCTGATCGGCCGCCTGCTGCGCCGCCTGCGCGGCCTCGGATGCGGGCGTGGCGGCCGTCGCAGGCGCGGCCACGGTCATCGCCAGCATCAGCGCGATCAGGGGGCGGATCGAGGTCATGTGCGGCAGATCAGGCTTTGGCCGGTCATTTCGGGCGGTTGCGGCAGGCCCATCAGGTCCAGCACGGTCGGCGCCAGATCGGCCAGCCGCCCGTCACGCAGGGTTGCGCCCGCCGGACCGCCCCAGACGATGACCGGCACCGGGTTGGTGGTATGCGCGGTGTGCGGGCCGCCGGTGTCCGGGTCGATCATGGTTTCACAGTTGCCGTGATCAGCGCAGATCACCGCCGCGCCACCGGTTTCTGACAGCGCCCCGATCATCATGCCAAGCCCACGGTCCACCGCCTCACAGGCACGCATGGCGGCGGGCAGGCTGCCGGTGTGGCCGACCATGTCGGGATTGGCAAAGTTCACCACGATCAGATCGTATCCGTCACGGATCGCCTGAACCAGACGCTCGCTCACCTCGGCGGCGGCCATTTCGGGGGCCAGATCATAGGTAGCGACCTTGGGGCTGGCGGGCATGAAGCGATCCTCGCCCGGCTCGGGCGTTTCCTTGCCGCCGTTCAGGAAAAAGGTGACATGCGGGTATTTTTCCGTCTCGGCCAGTCGGAACTGGCGCAGACCATGGGCCGCGACCCAGGCGCCAAGGGTGTTGACCACCTGCCGCTTGGGATAGGCGGCAGTCATATAGGTGTCGTGCTGCATCGAATAATCGACCATGCCAAGCATCGCGGCCCATTGCGGGCGCGGGCCGGTATCGAAAGCAGCGAAATCCGGCGCGGCCAGCGCGGCCAGAATTTCGCGCGCGCGATCGGCGCGGAAATTCAGGCAAAAGAACCCGTCGCCATCATTCGCGCCGGCGTAACCGGGCAGCACGGTGGGCTGAATGAACTCGTCGGTTTCGTTCCGGTCATAGGCCGCCGTCACGGCATGAGGGGCATCGTCGGTATGCAGCCCCTGCCCCCGGATCATCGCGTCAAAGGCGCGCGACACCCGCTCCCAACGGTTATCGCGGTCCATCGCGTAATATCGGCCGATAACAGTGCCGACGCGCGCGCCTTCGGGCAGGTTGCCCGCCAGTTCGGTGACGAAGCCAAGCGCGGATTTCGGCGGCACGTCGCGCCCGTCGGTGATGGCATGGATCACCACCGGCACACCCGCGCCGGCCACCGCCTGCGCGGCCGCGATGACGTGGTTGATATGGCCGTGAACGCCGCCGTTCGATACCACGCCCATCAGATGCGCGGTGCCGCCGGTGGCCCTAAGCCGGGCAATGAATTCACCCAGTGCGGTGTTGCCCCAGAAACTGCGATCCTCGATGGCCAGGTCGATCTGGCCCAGATCCATTGCCACCACCCGGCCCGCGCCGATATTGGTATGCCCGACTTCGGAATTGCCCATCTGCCCGGTGGGCAGGCCGACATCGGGGCCAAAGGTGGTCAGCGTGGCATGGGGGCAGGTCGCCGTCAGACGGTCATAGTTGGGCGTCGCAGCCTGATCGGGTGCCGATTGCGCCGGACGGTCGGAAATGCCCCAGCCGTCCAGAATGCACAGGATCACAGGTTTCGTCATCGCCGCCCTCTTGATTTGACCTTGCTGCTCAATACGCGCGCCGGGAACGGGGGGCAACCGAGGGCGCCGCCCGTTCAGGCAGAAACCGGCCTTTCACGGTCACGAGATGGTGCGACGACAGCTACGGGGCGCCGCTCGGGCACGGCCCCCGGCTCAGCCCGCCGCGGCCTTGGCCTGCGCCTGGTCGGGCGCGGGCTTGGTGTCCTGCGACAGGTCCGAAAGGCGGGCGGCGGGTGCCACGGCCTCGGGCAGACGGAAACGGATCATCAGCCGCCCGCCCGGCAAACGCGCCGCCGCCCACGACAGCAACCGGCCGTCTGGCCCGACGACAGCGCCGGATTCGCGGGCACCGACGACGCCAAGCACCCGGTCGCACAACGCCGCAAGGCCCGGCCCCGCCTCGCCCGCATCCCGCCACAGCGCAAGTTCATGATCGGCGCGGCTGCCGCCCTTGCCCCAGATGTCCACATAGGCCTTGTTGCGGGTCTTGATGATACCGTTCGCGCCAAAGACGATCAGCCCGTCGTCGATTCCGTCCAGAACCATCGCACCGAGCGAGAGTTCGGCCCGGAACTTGCGGTTGAGCGTGATTTCCGAGGTAATATCCTCGAACAGAAAGGCCACCGCGCCATCGGGGTGCGGACGGCCGGTCACGCGATAGGTCTGACCGCCCGGCAGCGACCAGGTTTCCACATGCCGCCCGGTCGCGGCCGCATGTTCCAGATTGTTCATCTGCTGACGCCAGCTTCGATAATCCTTGGGTTCGGGCACCATGCGCGCCTCGCGCAGCTGATCGAGGAAATCGAACAGCGTCGGGCGCGCGGTCAGAAAACCGGCGGACAGGCTGGTCAGGTCGATCAGCGCCGGGTTGAACAGTTGCAGCTTGCGGTCGCGGTCAAAGATCGCCAGCCCGGCCGGAAGATCGGCAAATGTCTTGGTCAGGGTCTGCACGAATTCGCGCAAAGATCGTTCTGCCCGCACCGCCGCATCTGCAGGCAGCGCGAACATCATCGTCTGATCGCCGGCGCGATGGCTGTGACAGTCATACCACAGAACCGATCCGCCGCTGTCCAGCCGCGCCCGGCGCGGTGCGGCCGCCCCACCCGCCTGCGGTCGCGGCACATCCATGAGACGCGGCAGCGGCCAGGCGATCTGCCCATCGGCCCTTGCCTCGACCCGTTGCAGATAGGCTGCGTTCGCCCATGTGATGCGGTCTTCCACATCTTGCCGCCAGGCCAGCATCGGCGTCTGGTCCATCGATAACCGCAGCAGGTCCAGCTCTTCTTCCATGGCCTGAAGCACCAGGGAATCGACGATGATACCCGCATGTTCCGCCGCCGGATCGGCGACGGTGATGCGCATCAGCCCGCTGCCCAGATCCTCGGCCAAAAGGCGCAGGGTCGCAGTGCCAAGCCCGTCGGGGCCGCGCAGTTCCTGTTGCGGTTGCGCCGCCAGCCGGTCCAGCGCGCCGACGGCGTCGGGAAAGCGCCCGCTGATCCAGCCGTCAAGCCGCGCCCAATCGCCGGTCGCCCCCGCCACATTGTCGAGCAGCGCCCGCGCCGATGGCGTGGCGTCGATCAGCATGCGGTCGCGGAACAGAAACACCATCGGCTGCACCGCCGGTTCCAGCAGGCCCAAGCCACGGATGCCGGCCCGGCCACCCTTGCGCCGGTCCCACAGCCGGATAGTCGCTACGGCAAGAATAACCGACAGCGTGCCGGCGCCAAGCGCGATCAGAAAGGTCTGCAATACGGACACGATGCCCCCGGCGAATCTGCTTATTGCGCAGACATTATGCGGCCAAATCTTAAGGGGAGGTTAACGAATCCCGTCGTCAGGCCGTAAATTCCGGATTTTCCCCCAACGCCTGCCGCGTATCGGCCCGAATCCGGTCCAGCGGCCATGTCAGCACCACCTGCGCACCCGGCGCGGCATTTTCAAAAGTCACCACGGCACCCGACCGCTCCAGCAGGCTGCGGGCGATGAACAGCCCCAGCCCCATCCCTTCGCCGTCCTTGCGCGGCGACAGGCTGCGCGGCCCGACCGGATAGCCTTCACCCAGACGCGGCAGCAGCGCGGCAGGAAAGCCCGGCCCGTCGTCGCGGATGGTCAGCGCCAACGCTTCGGCCTGTTGACCGGCGTGGATGATCACGCGGCTGGCGGCATAATCGACCGCGTTCTGGATCAGGTTGCGCAGCGCGTGGATGACACCGGGATCGCGGCGGATGTCGGGGCCTTCGGCTTCGATGACGATGGCGATGCCGCGCCGTTTGTGGGGCTCGGCCGCTTCTTCCAGAATGATCCTCAGCGGGGCGGCATGCAGCAGCAGATCATCCTTGCCCGCCCGTCCCATGGACCGCAGCGTCGCCGCACAGCGATCCGCCGACTGGCGCAGCGTGGCCAGATCGGCGGCAAGTTCGGGGCGATCGGCCAGTTCGTCCTCAAGTTCGGCGGCGATCAGCTTGATGGTGCCCAAGGGCGTTCCCATCTCGTGCGCGGCGGCGGCGACGACACCGCCCAGATGCTGCAACCGATGTTCCCGTGCCAACGCAAGCTGCGTCGCGAACAGGGCATTGGTCGTCACCGAAATCTCGGCCGTAACCCGATCAGCGTAAAGCGCAAAGAAGCCGATGCCGATCACGATGGCCAGCCAGTGCCCAAGCGCCAGCAGCGGCGGCATCTGCAATTGCACCCCCGCCGCATCCCGCAGCGGCCAGCTGAACAGCGCAGCCAGCGTCATCAGCACCACCGCCAGCAGCCCAAGCGCGACCGTGCGCCGCCGGTCCAGCACAGTGGCCGACACCGTGACCGGGGCCAGAACCAGCAGGGCAAAGGGATTGGCGATGCCGCCGGTCATTGCCAGCAGCGCCGACAGTTGCATCAGATCGAACCCCAACTGCCCCAGCACCGCGCGCGGCGACATGCGCTGTGGTCGGTTTCGCAGCAACCACAGGTTCAGCACCGCCGCCGCCGCGATCAGCAGAGCCACCGGCACGACCTCGAACTGCACACCCAGGACCAGCGCCCCCATCAGCGCCCCGGTCTGCCCGGCAATCGCCATCCAGCGCAACAGGATCAGGGTGCTGGCGCGGATCGGCTCGGCCTGCATGGCCGGTTGAGATGCGGCGGGAACGGGCGGAGGGGACATGGCAGGCACCGGTTTGTGACGATGCGTCACTTGATACTGCGGGCATTCCGGGCGATCAATGCGCGCCCCCGATCCGATACCCTGCTCAGCGCAAGGAGACTGCCATGACCAATGAACGCCGCATCATCATGCTGGGAACTGCCGTGAGCGCCCTGTTGCTGGCCGGGGGCTGGCTGTGGCTGTCGCGCGCGCCCGCGGGCGATCCTTTCGCGGGTTGCCGTCAATCGGTGGTCAGCGGCGGGCTGGACAGTTTCGGCACCGATTTCACCCTGACCAATCAAGACAATCAGCGCGTCACCTACGATCAGGTGTTTACCAAACCCTCGCTGCTGTATTTCGGCTATACTTTCTGCCCGGATGTCTGCCCGCTGGACAATGCCCGCAACGCCGAGGCCGAAGGGCTTCTGGCCGAACAGGGCAAGGACGTGCAACTGGTCTTTGTCACGGTCGATCCCAAGCGCGACACCCCCGAGGTGCTGAGCAATTTCATCTCGCTATTCTCGGACAAGATGATCGGGCTGACCGGGACCGAACAGGAAATCGCCGATGTGAACCGGGGCTGGCGCAACTATTACAAGGCGCAGGATTCCGAAGGCGACGCATATTATCTGGTCGATCACATGACCAACACCTATCTGGTCCTGCCCGGTGCCGGCACGGTCGAGTTTTTTGGTCGTGACGTGACCCCCGCCGACATGGCACAGCGCACCGCCTGTTTCATGGATGCGGCATCCTGAACCGCGCTAAGCGTTTGACCAGACGCGCCTGTGCAGCTTAGATCGCACCCAAAAGGAGGCGAAATGGCTGACATCCCAGGCAATCGCATCGGCAGCGACCCCACCCTGCTGCTGGTCGATGACGACGAGATTTTCGTAACCCGGCTGGCGCGCGCCATGGAAAAGCGCGGCTTTCGCCCGACCGCCGTGCTGAGCGTGGCCGATGCGCTGAAGGCCATCGCCGAGGCGCCGCCGGCCTATGCGGTGGTGGACCTGCGGCTTGAGGATGGCTCGGGACTGGATGTGGTCGAAGCCCTGCACGAGGCACGGCCCGATTGCCGCGCCATCGTCCTGACCGGTTATGGCGCAATTGCCAGCGCCGTTGCCGCCGTCAAAATGGGGGCGACTGATTATCTGTCCAAGCCCGCAGATGCGAATGACGTAACGGCCGCGCTATTGGCCGGCGGTGATATTCTACCCCCGCCGCCGCAGGAACCCATGTCCGCCGATCGCGTCCGTTGGGAACATATCCAGCGCGTTTTTGAACAATGCGACCGCAATGTCAGTGAAACGGCGCGACGTTTGCATATGCATCGCAGGACGCTTCAGCGTATTCTGGCCAAGCGCAGTCCGCGCTGAATATATCTTTTGACCTCTTGCAGATTCTGATCATAATATTAGATGGGCGGATATAAATTGTTTGGGGACCCGATACGATGAACATCGACATTGATAAGATGGACCTGAAGGAACTGCGCGACATGCGCGCCAAGCTGGAGCGCGCGATCAATTCCTATGAAGATCGCAAACGCCGCGAAGCCTTGGTCGCCGTCGAGGAAGCAGCGCGGACGCATGGCTTCAACCTGGCCGAACTGACCGGCGGCAAGCCGCGCCGTTCTGGCACCGTTGCACCGAAATACGCCAATCCCGAAGATCCGACCATGACCTGGACCGGGCGCGGGCGGAAACCGCGTTGGGTTCAGGACAATCTGGATTCGGGCAAGTCGATGGAAGACCTGCTCATCTGACCTTTAAAGGGTGGCCGAAACGGACGGCAGCCCTAAATCCCCGCTGGTTCTTTATCGGCCAGCGCCATCAGTTCATCAAATCGTGTTATATACGCCCGTCGGCTTTCTGCCGGCGGGCGCGATATAATGGAAAAGCAGTTCAGTATTTCGGGCCGCGACACCGGGAACAGCTTTTCAGCTTCACCGCGGGTAAAACCCGCAATGCTTTCGGCTTC
>JAUNUO010000150.1:5326-6424 GCA_030538135.1 Paracoccus sp. (in: a-proteobacteria) | reverse complement strand
CGTTGCAGCACGACCTGTCCACCCCGGTTCTGCGCCTTTACCGCACCACCGATGTGGCCGGGGCCGAACTGGGCGGCGCGCTGAAAAACGTGGTGGCCATCGCCGCCGGGGCCGCCATCGGTGCGGGTCTGGGCGATTCCGCCCGCGCCGCGATCCTGACCCGCGGCTTTGCGGAAATGATGCGGCTGGCCCCGGCGCTGAACGCCCGGCCCGAGACGCTGGCCGGACTGTCGGGCCTAGGCGACTTGGCGCTGACCTGCACATCCGAACAGTCGCGCAATTTCCGCTATGGCCGCGCGCTCGGCTCGGGCGCGGATTGGGACGCCGCCACCACGGTCGAGGGCGCGGCCACCGCCCGCGCCGTCGCCGCGCTGGCCCCGCGTCTTGGCGTTGACATGCCGATCGCCGCCGCCGTCGCGGCCCTGTCCACTGGCGAGATCACCATCGCTACCTGCATCGACCTGCTGCTGTCCCGACCCCTGAAGGAGGAATAATGCCCCTGTTCGCCATCATCTGCCGCGATAATCCTGGAATGCTGCAAACCCGCATCGACACGCGCGAGGCGCATCTGACCTTTCTGCGCGATTTCGCGGGCCTGCGTATGGCTGGCCCGCTGATCGAGGAGGGCGAGATGCGCGGATCCCTGCTGGTGATCGAGGCCGAGGATCTGGCCGCCGCGCGGGACTGGGCGGCGGGCGATCCCTACAAGAGCGCCGGTCTGTTCGCCAGCGCCGAGGTGATCGAATGGAAAAAGGTTATCGGCTGATGCAATACTGGCTGTTCAAATCCGAACCCGACGTGTTCGGCTGGGATGATCTGGTCGCGCGCGGCGATGCGGGCGAACAATGGGACGGCGTGCGCAACTATCAGGCGCGCAACAACATGCGCGCGATGAAACTCGGTGATCTGGGCCTGTTCTACCATTCCAACATCGGCAAGGCGGCCGTCGGTATCGTCGAGGTCTGCGCCGAAGCGCATCCCGACACCACCGCCGACGATCCGAAATGGGAATGCGTCGATGTGCGCGCGGTGAAACCGCTGCCCCGGCCCGTGACGCTGGACGAGGCCAAGGCCGAACCGCGCCTGTCGGGCATGGTG
>JAUNUO010000150.1:2252-5226 GCA_030538135.1 Paracoccus sp. (in: a-proteobacteria) | reverse complement strand
CCGGCCCGTGACGCTGGACGAGGCCAAGGCCGAACCGCGCCTGTCGGGCATGGTGTTGGTCAACAACAGCCGTCTTTCAGTTCAGCCGGTCACGCCCGAGGAATGGGCGGTCATCATGGAACTGTCAGGCGCCGGTTAAGGACAGGGCGCGGCGCCCGCTGCCTCCTCCATCAGCCGCATTTCGAATGCCCGCAGCTTGGGCAGGTCATGCAGCCCTCAATCATGCGCATCCCGTATTGGCCGCATTGCGGGCAGGCGGGGCCGCGCGGGGTTTCGCCAACTGCGACGATTTCTGCCTGCGGGTCCGATTTCAGACCTGCCCCTTCGGCGGCCAGAAAGCCGATAGCGATCATGTGGCGTTCGATTACCCCGCCGATGGCGGCGAGGATCGACGGCACATAGCGGCCCTGCATCCACGCCCCGCCGCGCGGGTCGAACACGGCCTTGAGCTCCTCGACCACGAAGGACACATCGCCGCCCCGGCGGAACACGGCCGAGATCATCCGGGTCAGCGCCACGGTCCAGGCGAAATGTTCCATGTTTTTGGAATTGATGAACACCTCGAACGGGCGGCGCACCCCGCCCTGAATGATGTCGTTCACGGTGATATAGATGGCGTGTTCCGACGCGGGCCATTTCAGCTTGTAGGTCGCGCCTTCCAGCGCGGCGGGCCGGTCCAGCGGTTCGGTCAGATAGACCACATCGGCGCCCTTGTCGGATTGCGGCGCGGCTTCCGCCGTTTCGCTGACCGACAGCACGCTGCCCGTCACATCATTGGGGCGATAGGTGGTGCAGCCCTTGCAGCCCAGATTCCAGGCGGCCAGATAGACGTCCTTGAAATCGTCGAAGGAAATATCCTCGGGGACGTTGATCGTCTTGGAGATGGAACTGTCCACCCAATTCTGCGCCGCCGCCTGCATGGCGACGTGATCCATCGGCGCAAGGGTCTGGGCGTTGACGAAGTGATCGGGCAGCGGCGCGTCGCCGTGCAGGTCGCGCCACATCTGGACGGCGTAATCGACGACTTCTTCCTCGGTCCGGCTGCCGTCCTTTTGCAGCACCTTGCGGGTATAGGCATAGGCAAAGACCGGCTCGATCCCGGAACTGACGTTGCCCGCGTAAAGGCTGATCGTGCCGGTGGGGGCGATGCTCGTCAGCAGGGCGTTGCGGATGCCATGCCGGCGTATCGCGTCGCGCACATCATCATCCATCCGCCGCATGAAGCCCGATTGCAGGTAATCATCGGCATCGAACAGAGGGAATGCCCCTTTTTCCCGCGCCAGATCGGCGCTGGCGAGATAGGCCGACCGCGCAATCGCCCGCATCCAGTCGCGCGTCTGGTCCACCGCATCCGGCGCGCCATAGCGCAGCCCCAGCATCAGCAGCGCATCCGCCAGACCGGTCACGCCGAGGCCGATGCGACGCTTTGCCCGCGCCTCGGCCGCCTGCTGCGGCAGGGGGAATTTGCTGGCCTCAACGACGTTGTCCATCATGCGGATCGCCGTGCGCACCAGATCGTCCAGCGCATCGGCGTCCAGCCGGGCCGCATCGGTGAACGGATCGGCAACCAGCCGCGCCAGATTGACCGATCCCAGCAGGCAGGCGCCATAGGGCGGCAAAGGCTGTTCACCGCACGGGTTCGTCGCGGCAATCGTTTCAGCATAGTGCAGGTTGTTCGCGGCATTGACGCGGTCGATGAAGATCACGCCGGGTTCGGCGTAATCATAGGTCGCACGCATGATCTTGTTCCACAGATCACGCGCCTCTACGGTATGCCAGACCCGGCCGCCGAATTGCAGATCCCACGGCCCGTCATCCTGTACCGCCTGCATGAAATCGTCCGTCACCAGCACCGACAGGTTGAACATGCGCAGCCGGGCGCTGTCCTGCTTGGCGGCGATGAAGGCCTCGATGTCGGGGTGGTCGCAGCGCATGGTGGCCATCATCGCGCCGCGCCGCGACCCCGCCGACATGATCGTGCGGCACATCGCATCCCACACATCCATGAAGGACAGCGGGCCGGATGCATCGGCGGCCACGCCCCGCACCTCGGCTCCGCGCGGGCGGATGGTGCTGAAGTCATAGCCGATGCCGCCACCCTGCTGCATGGTCAGCGCCGCCTCGCGCAGCATGTCGAAGATGCCGCCCATGTCGTCGGGAATGGTGCCCATGACGAAACAGTTGAACAGCGTCACCGAACGCCCCGTCCCCGCCCCGGCCAGAATACGGCCCGCGGGCAGGAACTTGAAATCCTCCAGCGCGGCATAAAAACGGTCTTCCCATGCCGCCGGGTCCGTTTCCACCGAGGCCAGATCGCGGGCGACACGGCGCCAGCTGTCCTCGACCGACTGGTCGATGGGCTGGCCCTCGGCGTCGCGCAGCCGGTATTTCATGTCCCAGATCTGTTCGGCGATAGGGGCGGCGAAACGGGTCATGGCGATTCCTGTCACTGGTCGGTCCGGGGATCGTAGCAGATATGCCGAGGCAGCGCAGGCCGCAAGTGCTCAACCATCCATCCCCGCCCGCACCGCCGCTTCCGTCGTGGCGGCCAGTGATTTGCGATCCTTCCCCGCGACCGGCACCGGCGGGTGCAGCACCACCGTCACCCGCCCCTGACGCGGGGCCGACAGCACGGTCAGCAAATGCGGGCCAAGGTCCATGTCGGACCACCAGCCATAAAAGCGCGGATCGACGCCGGGCGGGGCTTGATAAATGGCGGTCATCGGCTGGATCGCCAGACCATCGGGCAGGGCCGGGTCCAGAAAGCCCTGAAACAGCGTCGGCTTGAAGGGCAGCACGCGGCGGCCATCGGATGAAGTGCCTTCGGGGAAAAACAACAGGCGGTGCCCGGCGCGGACGCGGGCGGCGAATTCCTCGGCCTGCGCGCGGGCCAGCTTCGGGTCGCGCACGACGAAATGGGTGTTGGTCACAGCGGTCAGGATGTTGATGCCGGGCCAGCCGCGCACCTCGGCCT
>JAUNUO010000150.1:0-2152 GCA_030538135.1 Paracoccus sp. (in: a-proteobacteria) | reverse complement strand
GTGTTGGTCACAGCGGTCAGGATGTTGATGCCGGGCCAGCCGCGCACCTCGGCCTTGCTGACGAAAAACACCGGCAGGGCAGCGTTCATCACCAGAATATCCAGCCAGCTCGAATGGTTCGCCACCACCGCGCCCGGCCCGGTCATCGGCGTGCCGCGCCGCGACCAGCCGATGCCGATAAAGGCCAGCACCAGACGGCAGACCCCCTGCACCCAAGGCCCGGTGACGGGGCGGCGCGGCCCGGCGATCAGCCATTCGACGCCGCGCAGCGGCAGGATCAGGACGGTGCCGATCAGCAGCACCAGCACCGCCGGAACGCCGCGCCGGATCACCCGCCACCAGCCGCGCAGCCCCTGCGGGCGGGGCAGATCGTGCGGCGCCGCGCCGCGCCATGTGGCAGGGCCGCGGCCGGGGTCGATCATTGGCCCTGCTGCCAGCGCGATTCGTAGAATTGCCGGTGCTTGTCGGACATGGCCTTGGTGTCCATCAGCAGGAACACATCGGTGGTGTTGAAATCGCGGTCGATAAAGGCGCCTTCGCCCACCAGGCCGCCAAGGCGCAGATAAGCCTTGATAAGCGCGGGCATCCCCAGCATCGCCTCGCGCCGGTCGATCCGGTCCGCCGGGATCAGGTCCATCGGCTGAAACCCCTCAGGCCGGGCGCGCGGGCGCAGGTCAGGCGGGGCAAGGTGGTGATGGTGCAGCCAGGACAGCGACGGGGCCAGCATCGTTGCATCGGTGCCGTGAAAGCTGGCGACGCCGAACAGGATTTCGATACCGTGATCCAGAACGTAATCAGCCAGCGCATTCCACAGCAGAAACATGCCCGAACCGCCGCGATAGGCCGGATCGACGCAGGACCGCCCCAGTTCCAGCACGGTGCGCCCCGACGCGCGCAACGGGTCCAGATCATATTCGGTGTCGCAATAAAACCGCCCGAACGCCGCCGCCCGCGATCCGGGCAGCAGGCGATAGACGCCGACGACATGATCCAGATCATCGGCGCTGCGGCGTGTGTCGATCAGGCACAGATGATCGACGACCGGGTCGAATTCGTCGCGTTCCAGCCGTGCTTCGTGATCGACCAACGCCCCGTCCCCGCCCAGTTCCTCGACAAAGACGCGATAGCGCAGTCGCTGGGCGGCCCTCAGGTCGCGCTCGCTGGTGGCAAGACGGATGTCGAAATAGGCGGGATCAGGCTTCATGCGGCCGCGATGCACCTTTTGCTGTGTCTGGGCGGCATCTGTAGGGACGTGGCCCCGTCATTGCAACCGCGCGCAAAAGAACATCATAAATGTTTGCGTGATCTGCATTTTCATCATTGCAATCGGCGGTTGCCGGCGCGATGAATTGCAGCATGAGCAAATATCACCATTCCGTGTCAAAATGCACGATGACCAGCGCAACCCTTCGCCCGTCGATGACCTGCTTGCCCGCATCCGCGAAATTCACCGTAATCCTGTCGCGGACGCGCGACTGCACCTGCCCCTCGCCCCATTCGGGGGCGCCGGGGTGGCGCACGATCATTCCGGGTTCCAGCGTTTCGTTCATGGCGACCTTTGCCAGCAAGGTTAAGACGGCATGAGCGGCGCGGCAAGCAGGATCGCACCGGGTGAACTTGCCGCGATGGTCGGGTCACGGCTGTGCCACGATCTGGTGTCGCCCTTGGGCGCGATCGGGAATGGCGTGGAATTGCTGCAAATGTCGGGCGATTTCCCCGGCATCGGCAAAAGCGCGGAAATGCAGCTGATTTCCGAATCCGTTGAGGCGGCACGGGCACGGATTCAGGCATTCCGCATGGCCTTTGGCGCAGCCCCCGCCGATCAGCGCACCAGCCGTCCCGAACTGGCGCGGCTGCTGGACGGCATGTCACGGCAAGGCCGGATCAAGATCTCGTTGGAGGGCGAGGGGGATCAGCCCCGGATCGAGGCGCGGATGGTGGTGCTGGGCGTCATGTGCTTTGAATCGGCGATGCCCTGGGGCGGGCGGCTGATGGTGCTGCGCGCCGGGCCGCGCTGGCGCCTGATCGCCGAGGCGGACCGGATGAAACCCGACGCGGCACTGTGGTCGTGGCTGGGCGGCGACACCGCCACCCTGCCCCTGCCGACACCGTCCGAGGTGCAGTTCCCCCTGCTGGCCGAATGCGCGCGCGA
>JAUNUO010000149.1:4922-6433 GCA_030538135.1 Paracoccus sp. (in: a-proteobacteria) | reverse complement strand
ACGCCAACCCCCGCCAGCATCGCCAGCAGGAACAGAGGATTGTTGCTCATCCGGCACCGCCTTTCGCGCGCAGGTTAGCGGCGAGCGGCGATCCAGTCCAGTGCGCGCGTCGGCAGGACCCGCCGCCCGATCCCCGACAGCCAGGTGGCCGTGGTGACGTAATAACGCGGCGCGGGATTGCCGGATTCCAGCGCCTGTGCGATGCGGCGGCTGACGGCCTGCGGCGGTAATTCGAACCGATCCTTGCCCGAAGGCTCATACAGGCGCTTTTTCAACTGTGCGCGATATTGATCCATCCGCGGGCTGTTTTCCCAGTCGATCCAGCGTTCGAAATGCGGAATCGAGTTCACCCGGATGCGGCTGGTGATCGGCCCCGGCTCGATCAGCACGACCTTGATCGGCGTGTCAGCCATTTCCATCCGCAAAACGTCGGTCAGCCCTTCCAGCGCGAATTTGCTGGCGACATAGGCACCGCGCCAATGCAGCGCCACCAGCCCCAGCACCGAGGAAACATTGACGATGCGCCCCGCCCCGCGTTGACGGAAATGCGGGATCAGGCGGCAGGTCAGATCATGGGTGCCGAACAGGTTGGCCTCGAAGATCGAGCGCAGCCCGCCACGCGGCAGATCCTCAAGCGCGCCGGGCAGCGCAAAGGCGGCGTTGTTCACCACCGCATCCAGCGGCCCGCCGGCCAGCACGATTTCGGCACATTCGGCAACACTGGCGTCGTCCGCCAGTTCCAGATGAAGCGATTCCATCCCCTCGGCCCGGCGGGCAGCGATGTCTTCGGGGCGGCGGCAGGTGGCGATGACCTGCCAGCCGCGGGCCTGCATGTGCCGCGCGGCGTCCAGACCAATGCCCGACGAGCAACCGGTAATCAGGACACGTCTGGTCATCATTCAGCCCGGCCGATCCGGCGACAGGAAATCGCCCGACATGTATCCCGTGCGCCCTTGCCCGTCACGGATCTGCACCCAGTTCCCCGACCGCGGCCCAAGCGCCTGCACCGGCGCCCCCCGCGTCAGGGCACCGACAACCGCATCGTTCGTGGACGGGCCGGCGCGAAAATTGACGCGATTTCCGGTCACATACAGCACCTCGGCCCCTTCGGGAGCGGCCAGATCGGTCACCGCCGCCCGTGCCTGCGACTGATATTCGGGTGACGGACGCAGCGCCGGTCCGGGATAGGGGTTGGTCCGCTGCGGCGTCTGTTCGGTGACGCGGATCAGTTCGGGCCGCGCGCTTGGTGTCAGCGCGTCGAACAGCCCGTGTTCGACTGCGGGGGCGACGGTGGGCAAGGGCTGATCGGCAGCCACCGGGCGCTGACGTGCGCCGGGATCGCCCCAGATCATCAGCGCCGCGAACAGGGCGGCAAGGGTCAGGATCGTCAATCGAATCATCGGTTCAAACTTGAGGGTTCCCGCAGAATGTCGCGGACAGGTGTCCGGTAACGACAAGGCCAACGCAGGTCCAGCCCAAGCGTTCCCCTTACGTCACGTGACGGTGCGTTC
>JAUNUO010000149.1:0-4822 GCA_030538135.1 Paracoccus sp. (in: a-proteobacteria) | reverse complement strand
AGGCCAACGCAGGTCCAGCCCAAGCGTTCCCCTTACGTCACGTGACGGTGCGTTCTGTCGTGCCCGCCACCTGCCGGCCCGGTCAGCATAACGATTTTGCGCTGGACCGCAAAGCAGGCGCGGCCTATCCAAACGGCCATGTCCGACCAACCGCCCCATGACGACGATCAGAACACCGTCCCCGAGCCGCTGAGCCGCGCGATCGGCGAACGATATCTGACATATGCGCTGTCAACGATCATGCATCGCGCGCTGCCAGATGCGCGCGACGGGCTGAAGCCGGTGCATCGCCGCATCCTTTATGCCATGCGCGAACTGCGCCTGTCCCCGACCGGCGGCTTCCGCAAATCGGCCAAGATCACCGGCGATGTGATGGGCAATTACCACCCCCACGGCGATGCCGCGATCTATGACGCCATGGTGCGTCTGGCGCAGGATTTCGCCATGCGCTATCCGCTGGTGGACGGTCAGGGCAACTTTGGCAATATCGACGGCGACGGCGCCGCAGCCAGCCGTTATACCGAGGCGCGGCTGGATGCCAGCGCCGAGGCGCTGATGGAAGGTCTGACCGAAGATGCGGTCGATTTCCGCCCCAATTACGATGGCACGCTGACCGAACCCGTGGTCTTGCCCGCCGCCTTTCCGAACCTTTTGTGCAACGGCGCATCGGGGATCGCCGTGGGCATGGCCACCAACATCCCGCCGCACAACCTGCACGAGGTGATCGACGCCTGCCTGCATCTCATCAAGACGCCGGACGCCCGCGACGACACTCTGGCCGGGATCATTCAGGGGCCGGATTTCCCCACCGGCGGCGTTCTGGTCGAAAGCCGGGATTCGATCGCCGAAAGCTATCGCACCGGGCGGGGCGCGTTCCGCCTGCGCTCGCGCTGGACAGTCGAGGATCTGGGCCGGGGACAGTGGCAGATCATCGTCACGGAAATTCCCTATCAGGTGCAGAAATCCCGCCTGATCGAACGGCTGGCCGAGATCGTGCAGACGAAAAAGCTGCCCATCCTTGCCGACGTGCGCGACGAATCCGCCGATGACATCCGCATCGTTCTGGAACCCCGCACCCGTTCGGTCGATCCGGCGCAGATGATGGCGGCCCTGTTCCGCGTATCCGACCTTGAGGTGCGGTTCAGCCTGAACATGAACGTCCTGATCGACGGCCGCGTGCCTCGCGTGTGCAGCCTGAAAGACGTGCTGCGCGCGTTTCTGAACCACCGCCGGGACGTGCTGATCCGCCGCTCGCGCCACCGGCTGGACAAGATCGCCACCCGGCTTGAGGTCTTGGAAGGCTATCTGATCGCCTATCTGAACCTCGACCGCGTGATCGAGATCATCCGCTTCGAGGACGACCCAAAGGCGGTGATGATGGCCGAATTCGGCCTGACCGACGTGCAGGTCGAGGCCATCCTGAACATGCGCCTGCGCGCCCTGCGCAAGCTGGAAGAAATCGAACTGCGCGCCGAACGCGACAGCCTGATCGCGGAACGGGATGCGCTGGCCGCCATGCTGGCCGATGACGGCGCGCAATGGTCCCGCATCGCCGACGAATTAAAGGATGTGCGGGGCAAATTCGGCAAATCCCACCCCCTGGGTCAGCGCCGCACTGAAATCACCGAGGCCGAGGACGTGCAACCCGTCGATCTTGACGCAATGATCGACCGCGAACCTCTGACCGTGATCCTGTCCAAAATGGGCTGGATCCGGGCGATGAAAGGGCATCAGCCACTGGATGCCGAAGTCAAGTTCCGCGACGGCGACGGCCCCGGTCAGGCGCTGCACGCGGAAACCACCGACAAGCTGATGCTGTTTGCCAGCAACGGCCGGTTCTACACCCTGCCCGCCCACAGCCTGCCCGGTGGGCGCGGCATGGGTGAACCGCTGCGGCTGATGATCGACCTGCCGAACGAGGCCGAGATCATCGCCGTCTTTCCTGGGCGCGAGGGCGAGAAATATCTGGTCGCCTCGCGCGCGGGGGACGGCTTCATCGTCGGTGCCAACGACATTCTGGCGCAGACAAAAACCGGCAAGCAGGTGCTGAACGGCGAAGCCCTGCTGTGCCGCCCCGTCCACGGTGATCACGTCGCCGTCGTCGGCACCAACCGCAAGCTGCTGGTGTTCCCACTGACCGACCTGCCGGAAATGGCGCGCGGCAAGGGCGTGCGGCTGCAAAAATACCGCGACGGTGGTGGTTTGCTGGCCGAAAGTCAGTTGTCGGATGCAACCTTCATCACATGGACCGAGGGGCTGAGCTGGCCCATGGGCGGCGGCAAGACCCGATCCGAACCGGACCTCACCGAATGGCTGGGCAAGCGGGCGAGTGCCGGGCGGATGGCACCGCGTGGATTCCCGAGGGATAATCGGTTCGGGTAATCGCGAGAACAAGCGAAATTCAAACCATGAAGATCGGTCAATTCGTCCAGCGCAATATTACGACCATCTTCGACTATTGCGAAACACGCGACCCTGCCGAGTTGGGTCGCCTTCAGGACGCGAGATATTCCAAAGAAATTTTTGACATCAATTATCCCTTCTGCCGCCGCACGGATGTAATCGGCACGATAGATCATATCAGATATTGGCGCCAAAGCTACATCGTGAACGGTATTCCCGTGCGGGTCACCAGCCAGTGGTTCAACCCGCCAACCAGCAAAAGCCTACCACTGTTTCAGAGATATCTTACGAACCTTGGTATTGAAGCACATCAACTCGTCGCTGATACCGCCTCTGTCAAGACACCGGAAGCAACACCCATTCGCGCCGCACGTGGCCGCTATCGGGGCAATGCCATCGGCAACGCCCAAAATCTGTTGGTACGCAACATCCTCAGCCGTCTTGGGGACGAACAGTTCAGTGAGACGCAATGGCAGGCCATCAAGGATGCATTCGGTCAAACCTGTGCCTATTGCGGCATCAAGGGCGAATTGCTGATGGACCATATCATTCCCATCAACAGAACTGCACTCGGTGAACACCGGCTCGGTAACCTTGCGCCAAGTTGCCGCGATTGCAACAGCAGGAAAGCCGAAAAAGATTACCGCGATTTTCTCACGGACGCGCCAGAACGGCTTGCCGCAATTGAAGCGCATATGGAAAAACACGCCTATCGACAGATCGGTAAAGACGAACAGATCCGCGCCATCATCGACCTCGCCCATCAAGACGTGCGTCACCTTGCCGATCGTTATGTCGCGATCATCAATACGATTCTGAGGGGCAATGAGGTTGAACAAAAATAGTCGCGCGATCAGCGTAACGTATAATATGCCTGACGTTGGGCTACGTTCCCATTCTGAGATGAACACGCTTGTCAGGGCCAAACGCTGATCTGGGGGCAGGGAAATGCCGCAGACAGTCCATTCCGCCACCGGCAATTCCGCGATCACAGCCGGGTTTGAAAAATTGTCTAACCCGCTGAATGCCCGCCGTGCGGGTGAAGCGGGGGCGGGAAGCCCCCGCTGCGGCGTTTATCGGCGGATCACACGTTTCCAGCCGGTAATCATCGGCTTGATCAGATTTTCACGTTTCCAGAACCGATAGAACAGGATCACCGCCACATGCAGCAGCACAAGGATCAAGATCAGGTTGGCCCCCAGATGGTGCCACCCCACCGCCTTGCGCGATGTGGCGCGGCTGACTTCCGACGCCAGCGGACCGATATTGATGAAATCATCGGGGTCGGCAATCAGCCCGGTTCCGACCTGCCAGATCAGCACCGCAAGCAATGCAACGACGGACAGCGCCCCCAGGGGATTATGCCCCGGCCAATAGCTGGGCCGGCGTTCGAACATGTGCCGCATATAGCCGATCACAGCGCCCGGTCCCCGGATAAAGCTGGCAAAGCGGGCCGGGCGCGGCCCGACAACGCCCCAGATCAGTCGAAAGCCCACCAGCGCAATGATCGCATAACCCAACCAGAAATGCAGCCACATGTTCAGCGGGCCGAATTTACCCAGGCACCATGTGACGATCACCAGAATGGCCAAAAGCCAATGGAACCCGCGCAACAGCGGATCCCACAGCTTGACGTTCTGGGCCTGGCCGTTGTTATCCGGCCCGCCGCTCATTCCGGCTTACGGAATTTGTCGTGGCAGGCCTTGCAGGCGGCGCCTAGTTTCTGGACGACGGGGCCGACATTGCCCTGCCCGCCGCGCACGGCTTCGCCCGCGCCGACCGCAGCCTCGCCCAGAGCAGCGTGCTTGGCGGTGAAATCGGCGCGATCCGACCATACAACTGGCAGCGCGCCGGAATCATCCATCTCGCTGGCGGCGGTGCCTTCGATGAACAGAGTCGGGGCGGCATAGCGGCTGAGCGCTTCGATATTGGACCCGGCGGTCGAGGCTGCTTCTTCGTCATAGGCGATTTCGCCGCGGGCCATGCCCGACAGCACGCCCATGTTGATGCTCAGCATCGTGTAAAAGCCGTGACGCGCTTCAAGCGCCTCTTCCTTGGCGTCGTCAGCCACCGCAGCAAGCGGCATCGCGGCCAGGACGGCGGAAAGGATCAGTTTTTTCATAAGTTGGGTCTCCGATTTGACTGTCAAAATGGTCGTTGCCCGCGGGCACACCTTGACACAACCGGCCCATGTCTTCAACGCCGTGCCTGTTCGCATGACGCGAAAGCCGGCACCGCGGGGCGGAAACGCTCCGCCCCGCGGCAGGGTGTCAGGCGTAAAGGTTCTGCACACCAATCTGCTGGTGGATGCCGTTCACCTGATCGCGGCTCAGCCCCATGGCCTGCGCCAGTCCGTGCAGATACTCGGCCTCGGCCTTGCTGTCGAAATCAATGGCCATCAGCGACATGGCATAGACCT
>JAUNUO010000148.1:3870-6481 GCA_030538135.1 Paracoccus sp. (in: a-proteobacteria) | reverse complement strand
CGTGCCGCTGCTGACCGAACCGCAATGGCAGGCGCTGCAACAGATCTGCGGCTGATCTCTATTGCGCCACCGCGCCGCGATAACCGCGCCTGCGCAGATCGTTCAGCGCCGCAATGACGGATCGGCGATCCTGCAAGGGTCCGGCCAGCACCGCAACGGCCGCCACATCGCCTAATCGAGATTTCCCGCGCGACGCGGGATAGCCAAGCGATACCAGCCGCACGATCGCGTTTTGTGCCTCTTGTTCATCCGCGAAACGGCCGATCAGCACATAGCGGGCGGAATATGGCACGGTTTCGGGTGCGGGATCGCGAGGTTGCGGCGTGGCCGGACGGTCGGCCTTTATCGTGGACCGGACAGCTGCCCGTGGCGCAACGGATCGGGTTGACGCAGCGGCGACAGTGGCCGGACGCGGTTCTTCGGTTGCAGCCGCGTCACGGTTGGCTGCGAACGGCGTCGCCATCGGCAGGGTCGCCAAGTCCTGAGCGGTCAGCCCGGCACAAAACCCCTGGGTCGCGTCATGGCCCAGTGTCGGCAATCGACGCCCCTTGCCCTCATATCCCAGCAAGGCGCATAGCCTGTCGTTTGGGCGCACGCCCGCCGTCATTTCGGCCCGAAGCGCAGAGGCCCCAGCAACCATGGCATCAAGTTCAGCCAGAGGACCGCTGGTCGGGCGCGGGGCCGGTGCCGCAGGACGTATATCTTCACGCGGGGCGCGGTCGTCGATGAGTTCGCCGTCACGCAAACCTTGGGCCAATGTCGTCATCAAACGCTGTTCGGGGCTGAGCGGCGTCGGCTGAGGCAAGGCCGCAGGCGCGGCATCGGCGCCACGCAGGGCGACAGAAGGCGGAAAGCCGCAGACAGGCTGATCGTCCGGCCCCCGTCGCGCCTGCCACCGGCCATCACCGCGCAGAAAGACGCAGCCCCGGCTGTCGATATACTGCGAACCGGAAAAATCGGCGGGCGGCATTTCCGCCGGCCGCAGATCGGCCATCGCCATCCCGCCCCACAACAACCCCACCACCGCCGCCATGATGATCCGCACACGCCCCGACACACCCAACCCATCTGATTCGATCCATTTCGATCAGCCTTAGGTGAAAATTGATAAACGGGGGTTAACGCGGCTTATTTCGTGCCGAACATCCGGTCGCCGGCATCTCCAAGGCCGGGCACGATATAGCCATGTTCGTCCAGCCTCTCGTCCAGCGAGGCGGTAAAGATCGGCACATCCGGGTGCGCTTGCCGCATCCGCTCGACCCCTTCCGGCGCAGCCAGAAGGCACAGGAAACGCAGGTTTTTCGCCCCTTCGGCCTTGAGCATATCCAGCGCCGCGACCGAGGAATTTCCGGTCGCCAACATCGGATCGACGACGATGGTCATGCGCGCGTCCAGTTCTTTCGGGACTTTTGAGTAATATTTGACGGGTTGCAGGGTGTCCGGGTCGCGATACAGCCCGATAAATCCGACGCGCGCGGCCGGGATCAGTTCCAGAATGCCATCCAGCAACCCGTTCCCGGCCCGCAGAATTGAAATCAGTGCCAGCTTTTTCCCTTCGATCTGAGGGGCGTCCATTTTGCACAGCGGGGTTTCAATCCGGGTCGTGGTCAGTTCCAGTTCGCGCGAAACCTCGTAGGCCAGAAGCAGGCTGATTTCCCGCAAGAGCCGCCGAAAGCCGCTGGTCGAAGTATCCTTTTGCCGCATGATGGTTAGCTTGTGCTGAACCAGAGGGTGGTCGATCACGGTCAGGTGCGGATTTGTCATGCAAGTTCCTTTCGCAAACGGTCGCGGGTTGCGGCATCACAGAATGCCGCATCGACAGCCCATTGATTGATCTGATGAAATTCCGTTTCGACCCAGCCGAAGGCGCTGGCCAGACGATCATATTCGTGGGTCAGCGTGGTTCGGAAAAACGGCGGGTCGTCGGTGGATACGGTCACGCGGACGCCGGCATCGGCCAGTCGGGCAATGGGATGGGATGGCCAGTCGGGATAGATGCCGAGCGCGATGTTCGACCCCGGACAGACTTCCAGCGTGATGCCCCGGTCCGCAAGATCGCGGACCAGCGCCGGATCCTCGATGGCACGCACGCCATGACCGATGCGACTGACGCCGAGAGCCAGCGCTTGCCGAACACTGTCCGGCCCGCCCCATTCGCCGGCATGGCAGGTCAGACCCAGTCCAGCCTCGCGCGCACAATCAAAGCTCCAGGCGAAATCGGTTGCCTTGCCAACGGTTTCCGCCCCGGCCAGTCCCAATCCTGTGACCCAGGCGCCGGCGGTTTCCGCCGCGCAAAGCGCGGATTTCCGGGCACGTTCCGGGCCCAAATGGCGGATCGGAGTCACGATGGCGCGGCTGTCGATTCCGACGGCGCGCATTCGCGCGGCGGTTTCCTCCATCGCCGCCAGATAGTCGCGCCAAGCGGACAGGTCGGCGCCGCCGCAGAACTCGGGCGAGACGAACAGTTCGGCATAGATCGACCCGTTTTCCGCGCAGTTTTCCAGCACTACCGCCAGCAGGCGGGCGTAATCCTGCGGGGTCTGGATCAGCGCGGTTGCAGCCTCGTAAACGCGCAGGAAGTCGTTGAAATCGCGGTAACGATAATGCCCGG
>JAUNUO010000148.1:0-3770 GCA_030538135.1 Paracoccus sp. (in: a-proteobacteria) | reverse complement strand
GCAGCCTCGTAAACGCGCAGGAAGTCGTTGAAATCGCGGTAACGATAATGCCCGGCGTCGTCGAAAATGGCAGGCAGATCGGCGCGCTTTTCCTGCGCCAGCCCACGGATGAATCCCGGCGGGGCCGCGCCTTCCAGATGCAGATGCAGTTCTATTTTCCTAATATTTTTCAAAGGAATGACCGCCCATGATCTGGCGCCGGCAAACGCAGATGCGCCATCATGGATGCCCCGATGTCCGCATAGGCGACCTGCCCCACCGCGCGCAGCCCGACGCCCGCACCCAAGACCGGCACCCGTTCCCGCGTGTGATCAGTGCCGTGCCAGGTGGGATCGTTACCATGATCGGCTGTGAAGATCGCCATATCGCCGGGACGCAGCGCCGCAATCAGCAGCCCGGCCACACCGTCGAACCACTCCAACGCCTGCGCATAGCCCTGAACGTCGCGGCGATGGCCGTAAAGCGAATCGAATTCGACGAAATTGGCAAAGGTCAGACTGCCCGGTTCAGCCTGATCAGCCAGCCGGATCAGATGGTCGGCCAGATCGGCGTCGGATCGCCCCTTGTGCAGATGCGTAACACCGCGATGGCTGAAAATGTCGCCGATCTTGCCGATGGCATGGGTCGCACGCCCTGCCCCGGCGGCAATGTCCAGAATGGTTTTTCCCGGCGGCGCAATGGCATAGTCGTGCCGGTCGGGCGTGCGGCCGAACGCACCCGGCACGCCATCGATTGGGCGCGCGATCACCCGGCCCACACGCATGGCATGAACGGTGGGCGCCAGCGCTTCACACAGGTTCAGCAGACGATCCAGTCCGAAATGGTCCACATGCGCGGCGATCTGAACCACGCTGTCCACAGAGGTATAGCAGATCGGCCAGCCGGTGCGCAGGTGTTCCTCGCCCAGCTGGTCGATGATCTGTGTGCCCGAGGCATAGCAATTGCCCAAAATGCCATCCGTCCCGGCCAGTTCGCAGATGCGGGCCGTCAGTTCGGGCGGAAAGGTGGGCCGGGTGTTGGGGAATACATGCCAATCCCACGGCACCGGCACGCCGGCGATTTCCCAGTGACCAGACGGGGTGTCCTTGCCCATCGAGGTTTCGGTCGCGGCGCCCCACAGGCCCTGCGGCTTTGCGCACAGACCGGGTGCATCGACGCCCGAGGCCAGCCTGATTGCCGCACCAAGACCAAGACGATCAAGGTTCGGCATGTTCAGCGGACGGACCTGCGCGATATGGCCGATGGTATTGGCCCCGGTGTCGGGCATTTCGCCATTGAAAAAACGGTCGGCATCCGGCGCGCCGCCGATCCCGGCGGAATCCATGACGATAAGGAAGGCGCGGGTCATCGGCGTTGCTTTCGTGCGTATCTGGGCAAACAGGAAGCGATCATGCGGTGATCCGGTCAAGGATCAGCGGTTGCGACGGAACCGGATCGGCGGACAGAGTATAAGCGGATCGCAGGCGGGCAAAGGCGCGTGCAGCCTCGGCCTCGGTATGCGCGGCGACCCGGCCGACAGCATCGCCATCCGCAACCCTGTCGCCAATGCGGGCCAGATGGATCAGCCCGACGGCATGGTCGATTTTGTCATCGCTGCGCAGGCGGCCACCGCCCATCTGCACCACCAGTTCGCCCAAGGCGCGGGTGTCGATGGCGCTGACTTGGCGACCCGATCCGATGGGTGGTTCGCGTCGGCATTCTTCGCCGTATTGTGGCAGATATTTGCGTGGTTGCTCGATCAGATCAACCGGGCCGCCGAGGCAGTGAACCATTTTCGCAAAGCGTTCCGCCGCGTGACCTGATTTCAGCGCGGCAAGGATTTTCTCTGCCCCCTGCTCTGCATCTGCGGCAAGGTCGGCCAAGGCCAGCGCCTCACCACCCAGTGCGCAGGTCAGGTTGCGCAATTCGCGATGCGGGGTGTCGGGTTTGGTCATCACGTCAATCGCCGCCTGCACCTCGACCGCATTTCCGGCGCTGCGGGCCAGCGGGCTGTTCATGTCGGTAATCAGCGCCATCGTGCGGCAACCCGCGCCATTCGCGGTTTCGACCAGCGCGCGCGCCAGTTCGCGGGCCGATTCCAGATCGGGCATGAATGCGCCCGAGCCGCATTTCACATCCAGCACCAGAACATCCAACCCCGCAGTCAGCTTTTTCGACAGGATGGATGCAGTTATCAGATCAACGCTTTCGACCGCGCCGCAGATGTCGCGGATGCCGTAAAGGCGGCGGTCGGCGGGGGCGATGTCGCCGGTAGCACCGACGATGGCGCAACCCGCCTGCTGCACCACATCGTCCAGCATTGCCCGGTCCACCAACGCGCGGTAGCCGGGGATCGCTTCCATCTTGTCCAGCGTGCCGCCGGTATGACCCAAGCCACGGCCGGAAATCATCGGCACATAGGCACCGCAGGCTGCCAGAGCCGGGGCAAGGATCAGCGATACCGTGTCGCCCACACCACCGGTCGAATGCTTGTCCACCACCGGGCCGGGCACATCCCATGTCAGCACCCGCCCGGAATCGCGCATCGCCTGCGTCAGCGCAACCCGGCCATCCGCGCCGATGCCACGCAACAGAACCGCCATCGCAAAGGCACCGGCCTGCGCATCCTCGACCGCGCCATCGGCCAGCCCACGCGCGAACCAGCGCGCGTCGTCAGGGGTCAGCCCTTGGCCATAACGGATGCGGGCGATGATGGCGCGGGCGTCGGTCATTCCTGCCCGCTCATATGCGCCACCTCGAACCGGCCCGGCAGCAGTTCGGCGATCGTCGTGGCCAGCATGTCGCCCGCGGTCGTGGCCAGCAGCACCGGGGTATCCCCCCGCCCGAATTCAGCCAGCTTTTGGCGGCATCCGCCACAGGGCGGCACCGGACGGAGGCTGTCGGCGATGACGGCGACCTCGACCAGTTCGGTCTCGCCCGCCGCGACCATCGCGGCAATCGCCCCGGCTTCGGCGCAGGTGCCTTCGGGATAGGCGACGTTTTCGACGTTGCAACCGCGATAGATGCGCCCCGATGCACCACGCACTGCCGCGCCGACCTTGAAATTGGAATAGGGCGCATAGGCCGCCTCGCGCACGTCGCGCGCCGCATCCAGCAGTGACATGATGACCCCCCTGTTGATCGTCCAATTCTGCGCCGCGCGCCGGACGGACGCAAGCGGCTGACCCATATTCCGGTTTGAGCGATTATGGTTTAACGGTGAACCATCCGGCACGAGGGAGAAGAAGATGGAAGACAGCAAACAGGACGGCATCCGTCACCCGGCACTGAACTATCACGAGTTTCCCCGCCCCGGAAAGCTGGAGATCCGCGCCACCAAGCCCTTGGCGAACGGCCGCGACCTGTCGCTGGCCTATTCGCCGGGCGTGGCCGAGGCCTGTCTGGAAATTCAGGCCAACCCCGCCGACGCCGCCCGCTATACCGCGCGGGGCAATCTGGTCGCCGTGGTGTCGAATGGCACCGCCGTTCTGGGCCTTGGCAATATCGGCGCGCTGGCATCGAAACCGGTGATGGAGGGCAAGGCCGTCCTGTTCAAGAAATTCGCCAATATCGACTGTTTCGACATCGAGGTGAACGAATCCGATCCCGAAAAGCTGGCCGATATTGTCTGCGCGCTGGAACCGACCTTTGGCGCGATCAACCTTGAAGATATCAAGGCGCCCGATTGTTTCATCGTCGAAAAACTGTGCCGTGAACGGATGAACATCCCGGTGTTCCACGACGATCAGCACGGCACCGCCATCGTGGTCGGCGCGGCGGCGACCAATGCG
>JAUNUO010000147.1 GCA_030538135.1 Paracoccus sp. (in: a-proteobacteria) | reverse complement strand
AAGGTGCGGCTGTCGATGACCTATCCCATGTCCATCGGCCGCAACTTCGCCGAAATCCTGCGCGCGCTGGACGCGGTGCAGAAAACCGACGGCGTGCCCCTTGCCACCCCCGCCAACTGGGTGCCGGGTCAGGACGTAATCGTCGCCCTGTCGCTGGACGATGCCGCCGCCGAGGCGAAATACGGCAAGCTGGACAAGAAACTGCCCTATCTGCGGTTTGCGAAGGATCCGGCGTAAATTAGGCTCCGGCATCCCGTTATGGGATGCCGGACCGTTATGCCTCCGGCCATCCATAGCGCCCCATCAGCGCCGCAACGGCTGCATCGTTTCCTTGACCATTCAGATTGATGCTCCGCAGGGATGTAGCCTGTGTCTCCGTCCATTCGAGAATGCGCTGCTTCTGCCCAATCTTGGCAGCGTTGACCCCAGCGTTCCGATACATCCAATAAATCCAGACATCATCGGCGGTTGGGCAAAGCCTAGTGAACAGATCATCTCTGCACACGTCGGGATGCAACGTGTGCGGCGCATAAATCACGCCAGAAACGCCGGTGATAAACACCAGAGGACCGCGTTCCGGCCGGTCAATATTGCGCTGCCAATTCCCATAAGGAAGTGGATGCCCCTTGCTATCCAAGGCCACCCGATGCGCGCGATAACAAGCCACCGGCATCCCTTGGAAGGCAGCATGAACCAGCCCCTCGATCCAGTCGGGCGGATAATACACATCATCATCGGCGGTAATGACATAGGCGTCGGGGTGGCTTTGCAGTGTTGGAACCAGCTTCTTGAATGATCGCCAATCTGGACAGGTTGCAATCTCCAACCCCACCGCGGTCAGATCGCGCACCGCATCCGGCAAAACGTCGTCGTCGCCTTCAGCCAGCCACAGGATCACCGCGTCAGGGCGCAACGTCTGTGTCAGGATCGCGCGCAACGTCAGATGCAGCGTTGGAAAACGGCGCGGATAGCTGGTCAGCGAAACGATCAGCGGGCCGGGCAATCCATGCGCGCGCCCGGCAGAAACAGGGCGAGCCTCAATTTCGGCCATCGCACGACGCATGCGCCGCCCATGCTTGAACTGCCGGAAAAGGTCCGCGATCATTCTGCCTGCCACGCCCGGCGCAACCAGTCGATGTTCCCGATCCGCCGATACCACTTTCCGCCCTTTCCGGCGAAAACATCGGCCATCTTCGGTTCGCCAGCAAAGAGGACGATCTTTGCCCCCTCGGGCAGAAGCGGATCGCGCAGCCAGCTCCGCAAGCCCCGGCCCACGCAATCGTTCTTGAAGCTGACGCACCAGCCGCGCGGCCAGTAATGCAGATTGCCATGCGCGGCCAGTTGCGCGCTCTGGAATTGCTGGCTGATCTCGTAATTCGCGGTCGCCGCAGCCGGGTCAGCCAGATAGGCATCCAGAATATAGCCATGCGCCCCGACCTGATAACGGAACACGCTGGAATTGCCGACCATATGCAGAAACCGGTCCCGTTCCGGGTTCACCTTGCGCAACGGCTTGGGCCGGAACAGATCATCATCGCGGATGATGAGAAAATCCCCCGGCAGATCAAAGAACGGCGTCAGATCATCGACCACCACCAGATCAAGGTCCAGAAACAGCGCCGTTCCCGACAGCCCGCCCAGATCGCGCCGGAACAGCGCCAACTTGCGCCAGCGGGTATCGCCATGCCCAGGCGGCAGCCCCAGTTCGGGCAGCGGCATCGCCTCGACCCTCGGATCAATCCCGGCAGCGTCATCGGTAAAACAGACAAACCGGAACGGACGCGCCAGATGACGCCGGACCTGCTGATACAGCCGGTTCACATCGTCGGCGCCATAAAGGCAGCCCCATTTCATTGTCAAAATATGAACAGTGTCCGTCATCTCTGACCTTTCCGACGTCCGACCCGAACTGAAAACCGCCGACGCAGCATCTCTGCAAATGAAAGAGCCTGCCGAGGCACCATAGCCGCAGCGTTCGCATCACGCTGCCGATCAAGATGCGACATCCTCTGACCCGGTGCTTCGTGCCGGACCAGCCGCGGCACCATCAGCCACGCCTCCAGATCATACAGATTGCAAGGCCAGTCCGCAGGTTGACTAACGGGAGTTGTGGCACTCAACAACTTTCGTGCCGTAGATTCAGAGACACAATAGCCGGTAGTCACGGTCGCCTGAACTGCCGCTTTGCGCAGATGGCCGCCACATACCTTTCGCCGCAAGAACGGGATAGCTCGCCCGAAAGCGAAATCCATCAACACCATAGGAACCAAACGATAATCGCCCGATCGCACAAAAGCCGCGAACCCCGGCTCCAAAATCGCATCATCTTCCAGAATAATCGCTCCCGGTAATCCCCGTTCCAGGATGTACTGATACATTGCCCGATGCGACAGCGCACAGGCAAATTCACCGTCTGTCATCGACTTTCCACGCCGTGCAAGTGCTCCGTCGCGATCAATCAGATTATGAAATTCTTCAGGCAGCCCAGCGCGACCATCGACGCCAAGGAAAAGCTCATAAGGAAGGTCGATCCTCGTCAGCGCGTCCACCAGCGGCTGACGGCGCGCCTCGTCACCACGCAGGGTCAAAACAAGGATCGGCCAATCCAGCATCTGAAACCAATGCTTTTATATATCAGCCCCGGCAAACTGCCGGGGCCGACAAAGGCCGATCACTCGGCGTCCTCTTTCTGCTCGACGATCTCCTGGCCGGTTTCCTGATCGACCATCTTCATGCCAAGGCGCACCTTGCCGCGGTCGTCAAAGCCCAGCAGTTTCACCTTCACGTCCTGCCCTTCCTTCAGCAGTTCGTTCGGGTGGCCCAGCCGTTTGTTGGCGATCTGGCTGACATGGACCAGACCGTCGCGCTTGCCGAAAAAGTTCACGAAAGCGCCGAAATCGACCAGTTTCACCACCTTGCCGGTGTAGATCTGGCCTTCTTCGGGTTCGGCCACGATCGACCAGATCATGTCATGCGCCTTCTTGATCGAATCGGCGTTGGCCGAGGCGATCTTGATGGTGCCGTCGTCGTTGATATCGACCTTCGCGCCCGAGGTTTCCACGATCTCGCGGATGACCTTGCCGCCCGAACCGATGACTTCGCGGATCTTGTCGGTCGGGATCTGCATGGTTTCGATGCGCGGAGCGTGTGCCGAAAACTCGCGGCGGCCCTCGGTCAGCGCCTTGGCCATCTCGGCCAGGATGTGCATCCGGCCGTCTTTCGCCTGCGCCAGCGCCTGTTCCATGATCTCGGGCGTGATGCCCTGAACCTTGATGTCCATTTGCAGGCTGGTGATGCCGTTTTCGGTGCCGGCGACCTTGAAATCCATGTCGCCCAGGTGATCTTCGTCACCCAGAATGTCGGTCAGCACCGCATATCTGCCGTCATCTTCCAGAATCAGGCCCATGGCGACACCGGCGACCGGCGCTTTCAGCGGCACACCCGCATCCATCATCGACAGAGACCCGCCGCAGACCGAAGCCATCGAGGACGACCCGTTCGATTCGGTGATCTCGGACACGACGCGGATCGTATAGGGGAAATCCGTCGCGGCGGGCAGAACCGCCTGCAACGCGCGCCATGCCAGCTTGCCGTGGCCGATCTCGCGGCGGCCGGGCGAACCCACGCGGCCAACCTCGCCCACCGAATAGGGGGGGAAGTTGTAATGCAGCAGGAAGTTCGACCGGAAATTGCCATGCAGCGCGTCGATGATCTGTTCGTCATCGCCGGTGCCCAGCGTGGTCACGACCAGAGCCTGCGTTTCCCCACGGGTGAACAGGGCCGAGCCATGGGTGCGCGGCAGGATGCCGACTTCGCTGTCGATGGCGCGGACGGTGCGGGTGTCGCGGCCGTCGATGCGGGCGCCGCCGGAAATGATGTCACCGCGCAGAATGCCCGATTCCAGCTTTTTCAGCGCCGAGCCGAGGTTCGCATCGGCCAGTTCTTCTTCGCCCAGACCTTCCAGAACCTTCGCCTTGGCGACTTCGATGGCGTCGCGACGCTCACCCTTGTCGCGGATCGCATAGGCGGCGCGCATGTCGTCCCCGCCCAGCGATTTCACCCGCTCATACAAGGCCGAATAATCGGGCGACTGGAAATTGAACGGCTCTTTCGCGGCGGCTTCGGCCAGGTCGATGATAAGGTCGATGACCGGCTGCATCTGTTCGTGGCCGAACTTGACCGCGCCCAGCATTTCTTCCTCGGTCAGTTCATAGGCCTCGGATTCGACCATCATCACGGCATCCTTGGTGCCGGCGACGACCAGATCAAGGCGCTGTTCGGGGTTCGACCGCAGCTGATCCATGTCCGACACTTCTGGGTTCAGCACATATTCGCCATTGCTGAAACCGACGCGCGCGGCGCCGATCGGCCCCATGAAGGGCACGCCCGAGATGGTCAGCGCGGCGGATGCCGCGATCATCGCCACGATGTCGGGATCGTTGACCAGATCATGCGACAGCACGGTGCACATCACCAGCACTTCGTTCTTGAAGCCCGGCGCGAACAGCGGGCGGCAGGGACGGTCGATCAGACGCGCGGTCAGCGTCTCTTTTTCGGTCGGGCGCGCCTCGCGCTTGAAGAAGCCGCCCGGCACCTTGCCGGCGGCATAGTATTTTTCCTGATAATGCACGGTCAGCGGGAAAAAGTCCTGCCCCGGCTTGGGTTCCTTGGCAAAGGTGACGTTCGCCATGACGCTGGTTTCGCCCAGCGTGGCGATGACCGAGCCGTCGGCCTGACGCGCAACCTTGCCCGTTTCCAGCGTCAGCGTTTCCTGACCCCACTGGATTGATTTCTTCACTTCATCAAACATCGAATATCCTCATGGACGCACCAGCCCTCTGGCCGTCCTTTCCTATGGCGGCCCCATTGCCGCCGCCCCCTATCCTTTGCATGGGCCGGGGGCGGGCCTCACGTCACAGATTGCGGCGACATACAGGAAAGCGGCCTGATTTGAAAGCAGAACCTTGCGCCCGGGACGCCCCCCTTGGCAGGATCATTGACAATCCGCCGCCCGCGCAATCATCTGACGCGCAGTCAAACAGCAGGAACCTCGATGGACTGGCAGCAGATATTTGCCTCGCGCATGATGCGGATGAAGGCGTCCGAAATCCGCGAACTTCTGAAACTGCTGGATCAGCCGGACATCATTTCCTTTGCGGGCGGCATTCCCGACCCGGCGCTGTTTCCGACCGCCGCCTATCGCGACGCCATGACGGCGGCGCTGTCCGACACCACCGCGCCGATGGCGCTTCAATATTCCGTCAGCGAGGGCTATCGCCCGCTGCGCGACTGGATCGCGGCGGAAATGGCCCGCACGGGTGTGGCCTGCACGGCGGACAACATCCTTATTACATCCGGGTCGCAACAGGCGCTGGACTATCTGGGCAAGCTGATGCTGTCGCCCGGCGACACCGCCTTGGTCAACTGGCCCACCTATCTGGGCGCGCTTGGCGCCTTCAACGCCTATGAACCCCGCTATGACCGGCTGAACGGCAATGCCGGGCCGGCCGAATATGCGGCCGCTGCGGCGGCCGATGGCGGGCGGGTGAAATTCGCCTATCTGTCGGCCGATTTCGGCAACCCGACCGGCGAAACGCTGGACCGGGCGGGACGCGATGCGCTGATCGACCTGGCCGACGAACTGGACATCGCCATCATCGAGGACAACGCCTATCAGCGCCTGCGCTATGACGGCGAGCCGATCCCGCCGATCCTCGCGCTGGAAATCGCGCGCAAGGGCAGTATCGAGGATTGCCGCACGATCTATTGCGGATCGTTTTCCAAATCGCTGGCGCCGGGGCTGCGCGTCGGCTGGGTCTGCGCGGCGACATCTGTCATCAATCGGCTGGTGCTGATGAAACAGGCGTCCGACCTGCATTCATCGACCATCAATCAGGTGGCGACCGCCCATGTCGCGGATGCCGTGTTCGAAAGCCACGTCACCGGCCTGCGCGACATCTATGGCCGCCGCCGCGACCTGATGCTGGCCGCGCTGAATCGCGAGATGCCCGAAGGCGTCAGTTGGACCCGGCCCGAGGGCGGCATGTTCGTCTGGCTGACTCTGCCCGAACGGATGGACGGCGCCACCCTTCTGGCGCAGGCGCTGGCCGATGAAAAGGTCGCCTTCGTGCCGGGGCGGGCCTTTTTCGCCGACGGGTCGAACGGCAACACCGCGCGGCTGTCCTTCACCCTCTATGACGCCGACATGATGGACGCAGGCATCGCCCGCCTGGGCCGCGCGATCCGCAATTACAGGGCCGAGTGAACCGGCAGATCCCCGACGGCAAGGGCGCGATCCGACCTGCATGGGCGAGAACCGCCCGATGCTGTGGCAGCCCGCGGCCGGGCGTCACATCGCAGATTGGGGGGCATACAGGAAAAAGGGGCAGCCTGGAACGCGAAGGCGCTCAGCCCGTCCCTTCCAGCAGCGGCAACAGCGGCGACGGTGGCAACGTCAGCGCCGCAAGCTCTGCCTGATCCAGCGTCACCGGCTGGAA
>JAUNUO010000146.1:4555-6632 GCA_030538135.1 Paracoccus sp. (in: a-proteobacteria) | reverse complement strand
TGGCGGCCTGATGGCGGAATTGTATCTGCCTGAATAATAAATCGAATATTCAAAAGATATATTGACGAAAATAATAATTGAAAAACCGTTAACAGGCGTTAACATCACGAAGGTTGCACAACTGTATGATGCAACTTTAGGGAGTGTTAACATGTTCAGAAATATCAGTCTCGCGCTTGTGTTCGCGGCTATTGCCGGAACGGCTGGCGCAACCACCCTTACAGTATTCGACGGAATCGCGGCCGGGAAAGCCTCGTTCGATTCCACCGTCACGGCGGCGGGCGGCACCGTTGCCAATTCCGTCTGGGGCAGCGGCGGATCGGGGACCGAGCTGGATTTCGGGGAATACAAGGTCACCCGGAATAACGGCGGCAGTATCTGGATGACCGGCTATGGCACCATGAGCGGCAGCGTCATCGACATCAGCCCCACTGGGACTTCTTCCGGCATCGGCGCATTCGATAGCGGAATCACCTTCACCTTTGACAACCCGGTGAACGCGCTCGGGTTCGAGGTCGGGGATTGGGCCACCTGCTGTCACCCCTCGGCCCTGTTCATGTCCTTCGACGGCGGCGCGCCCATTCAGGTGGCAAATGCGCTGACCTATAACGATGGCGTGTTCCCGTCGCAGTCCGACCCGACCAGCAATGTTTATGAAATCTTTGTCGCCGCCTTTGACGACAGCGGATCGTTCAATTCGGTATCCTTCTGGGGCGACGGTTTCGGGGAAATTCTGCTGGCGGGCGGTCATGTGAAATATGCGCTGCTGGATCCGGGCACGCTGCCGCCGGCGCCGGTGCCCTTGCCCGCGGGCGGGCTGTTGCTGGTCAGCGGACTGGCCGCGCTGGCGTTGCGCCGCCGTCGCAAGGCCGCCTGAACACCGTTTTTTCAGACAAATGAAAACGGGGCGTCCGCAATGGCGCCCCGTTTTGCATCGTCGTCGCCGATGATGAATTTTATCGTTTGATAAAATTTCAGACCTGTGCCAGCCTTTCCTGAACAGACAGCGCCAGGGGGACCGAATGACCCAAGCCAAGCTGACAGACGGGGTCGTGGCCGGCAGGCTGACACCGCCGGATTACCAGACCAATTTCGCCGATGTCGCGCCGCCCTTGGACGATCATCAGGCGAAGGTGGCGGCGGATCGGTGCTATTTCTGCCATGACGCGCCCTGCATCACCGCCTGCCCGACCGCGATCGACATTCCGCTGTTCATCCGCCAGATCGCCACCGGCACGCCCGATGCGGCGGCGATGACGATCTTTCACAGCAACATCCTTGGCGGCATGTGCGCCCGCGTCTGCCCCACCGAAACCTTGTGCGAAGGCGCCTGCGTGCGCATGGACGCCGAAGGCATGCCGGTCGAGATCGGCGCGCTGCAACGCTATGCCACCGACGGGCTGATGGCGCCGGGCGGGCATCCGTTCCGGCGCGGCGCACCGACCGGGCGGCGGATCGCGGTGGTCGGCGCGGGGCCTGCGGGCCTGTCCTGCGCGCATCGTCTGGCGGCCAAGGGGCACGACGTGGTGATCTTCGATGCCCGGTCCCGGCCCGGCGGGCTGAACGAATACGGCATCGCCAGCTACAAGGCGGTGGACGGTTTCGCGCAGGCCGAAGTCGAATGGCTGCTGTCCATCGGCGGGATCACCGTGGAAACCGGGCGCAGGCTTGGCGCCGACCTGACACTTGGCGGTCTGCGTGCCGATTTCGATGCTGTGTTTCTGGGCATCGGGCTTGGCGCGGTAAACGCCCTGCGCGCCACGGGCGAGGATCTGGAAAACGTCTGCGACGCGGTGGATTTCATCGCCGAACTGCGGCAGTCCGACGATCTGGCGGCGCTGCCCATCGGGCGTGACGTGGTGGTGATCGGTGGCGGCATGACCGCCGTGGATGCCGCCGTGCAAGCAAAGCTGCTGGGGGCGGAAAACGTCACCATCGCCTATCGCCGGGGGCAGGACCGCATGTCGGCCAGCCCCCATGAACAGGATCACGCCACCAGCAGCGGGGTGCGAATCATCTGCCACGCCATGCCGATCGCCATCCACGGCAACGGCGCCGTGCGCGAGATCGAATTCGC
>JAUNUO010000146.1:0-4455 GCA_030538135.1 Paracoccus sp. (in: a-proteobacteria) | reverse complement strand
ACGCCATGCCGATCGCCATCCACGGCAACGGCGCCGTGCGCGAGATCGAATTCGCCTATACCGAAGATCTGCCCGACGGCAGCCTGAATACCGGCGAACATTTCCGGCTGAAGGCCGATCAGGTGTTCCGCGCCATCGGCCAGCGGCTGGACGGTGCGCCCGAGGGGCTGGCACTGGACGGCGGCAAGATCGCCGTCACCGGGCCCGGGCGCACCTCGGTCGCCGGGGTCTGGGCCGGGGGCGATTGCGCGGCGGGTGGCGAGGATTTGACCGTCACCGCGGTTGCGCAGGGGCGCGATGCCGCCGAAGATATCCACGCAACTTTGGTGGAGGATGCCCCATGACAGACCATACCAAGACGGCAACGATCCATATTTCACGCGCGGGCGAGGACCGTATCCCGCTTGGTTCAGGCGGGGCGTTCGGCATTGCTGAATGGACCGGCAGCGGGCCGGGCTATCTGCACGCCCATCACGACAGCGACATGGCGATTCACGTCATTTCGGGCCGGTTGCGGTTCCGTCTGGCGGGGGAAAAGGTCGATGTCGGCCCCGGCTCGACCGTGTTCGTTCCGGCAGGCGTCGCGCATGACTATGACGAGACCATGCCCAGCCGTTACCTGATCGTCGCGCCGCAGCCGGTGCTGGACCTGCTGGAATCCTTGCAGAAGGCGCCGCGCGATCAGCACCCGGCGATCCTGCGCGAGAACAACGCGGGCGTGGTCGTCTGACGGCAAACCGGGGCCAGCAAGGGGGGATTTGACATGGCCGATCTGCGCAGCAACTTCATCGGGATCAAATCGCCCAACCCGTTCTGGCTGGCCTCGGCCCCGCCCACGGACAAGGAATACAACGTCCGCCGCGCCTTTCAGGCCGGATGGGGCGGCGTGGTGTGGAAGACACTGGGCAGCGCAGGCCCGCCTGTCGTCAACGTGAACGGCCCGCGCTATGGCGCGATCCACGGCGCGGACCGCCGGGTTCTGGGTCTGAACAACATCGAACTGATCACCGACCGCCCGCTTGAGGTGAACCTGCGCGAGATCAAGCAGGTCAAGCGCGACTATCCCGACCGGGCGGTCGTCATCAGCCTGATGGTGCCCTGCGACGAACAATCGTGGATCGACATCCTGACCGCCATCGAGGACACCGGCGCCGACGGTGTGGAACTGAATTTCGGCTGTCCGCACGGCATGTCCGAACGCGGCATGGGCGCCGCCGTGGGTCAGGTGCCGGAATATATCGAGATGGTCACGCGCTGGGTCAAACAGCATTCGCGCATGCCCTGCATCGTGAAGCTGACGCCAAACATCACCGACATCCGCAAACCGGCCGAGGCGGCGAAACGCGGCGGGGCGGATGCGGTCAGCCTCATCAACACGATCAATTCGATCACCTCGGTCGATCTTGACCTGTTCGCGCCGCAGCCGACCATCGACGGCAAGGGCGCGCATGGCGGCTATTGCGGGCCGGCCGTGAAACCGATCGCCCTGAACATGGTGGCAGAGATCGCCCGCGATCCGTCCCTGCGGGGGTTGCCGATCAGCGGCATCGGTGGCATCACCACATGGCGCGATGCGGCAGAGTTCATGGCGCTCGGGGCCGGGAATGTGCAGGTCTGCACAGCGGCGATGACCTATGGTTTCAAGGTGGTGCAGGAAATGATCTCGGGCCTGCGCGACTATCTGGATGTGCAGGACATGAGCCTTGACGATCTGATCGGGCGCGCCGTCCCCAACGTCACCGACTGGCAGTATCTGAACCTGAACTATGTCACCAAGGCGGTGATCGACCAGGATCTGTGCATCAAATGCGGCCGCTGCTTTGCCGCCTGCGAGGATACCAGCCATCAGGCCATCGCCATGAAGCCCGGCCGCGTCTTCGAGGTGATCGAGGAAGAATGCGTCGCCTGCAACCTTTGCGTCGATGTTTGCCCGGTTCAGGATTGCATCACCATGCGCGAACTGTCGCCGGGCGAAACCGACCTGCGCACCGGCACCGCGCGCGGCGATTACGCCAACTGGACCACGCATCCCAACAACCCGATGGCGCGGGCGGCAGAATAGATGCGGATGGTCGCGGCGGTCCTGCTGATCCTGTCCCTTGCAGGGTGCAACGCGCTGATGCGCGGCGCGCCGGTGCGGTTTCTGCTGCCGCCCGCCGATGCGCCGGTTCTGCCCGTCCCGGCCGCCGTCACGGGTTGACGAAGCGCCCGGCCCGCGTCTTAAGTTCTCAGCCATGAACAAAACGGTTCACATTGGCGAGGGCATATCCCGGCGGCGCCTGATCGGGCGCGTGCTGGACGCCGCATCCCCGATCACGCTGATCGAGGCCCCGGCCGGCTGCGGCAAGTCGTGGATCCTTGCCGCTCTGGCGCAATTCGCCGGTATCGCGGTGCATGACGATGTGACCCCGCCCAAAACCGCCCGGCTGATGCTGTGGGACATGGACCGGACGCGCGCCGTGCCGGCCCTGCCCGACCTGCCCCCCGATCACCGTCTGGTCATCGCCTGCCGCCCCGGCACCATGATCCCCGGTCTTGCCCGGATGGGGATGTATGGGCGGCTGCTGCATATCACGGCAGATGACCTGCTGTTCACCGCCGACGATCTGGCCCCGCATCCAGAAGCCGAGCAGATCATCGGCCTGACGGGCGGCTGGCCTTGTCTGGTGCCGCCGCTGTTGAACAGCGGGCGCGACGCCGACCCCGGCACCCTGACCGAGTTTCTGACGCAGGATGTGCTGGCGCCGATGACGGCGCAGGCCGTTGTCGCGCTGCGCCTGCTGATGCAGCGCAAGATACCGCCGGCCGAGATGCTGCACGACCTGCCCTTTGTCGATCCGCAACGCCCGCTGCCCCTGCATCCGGTTCTGACCGCCCTTGGTCCGCATCTGAGCGCGGCGATCACCCGATCCCTGAACGATCGCAGCCTTTTCGCGTTGGCCGAGGCCGAACTGGCGGCGGACAACATACCCGATGCCATCGCCGCCTTTCAGACCAAAGGTCAGCACGACCGCGCGCTGATGGTGGTGCAGGATGCGGGCGGCGGGTTCTATATGCACCGTTTCGGTCCCGCGGCGCATGACCGGATGCTGGCCGGCTTTCCCCAGGCGCTGCTGGACAGCAACGATCTTCTGGTGATCTGTCGTGCCATGCGGGCCGTGAAACAGGGCGAAATCGCGCTGTCACGCCATATCATGTCGGCACGCTGGGGAATACAGGCGCAGAATCTGGTCACCTTCCTGTCCAACCGGAGCCTGCCGGTCGAGGTGCGGTTTTTCCGGCTGCTGTTCGCGACATGGGAAGACGGGCCGGTGGACGACCTCTACTTCGACCGTGCCAACGATCTGCTGGCCGAACTGCCCGAACAGGATCATCACTTGCGCGGCGCACTGTATAACGCGGTGATGGAGGCGCAGATCCGCTGTCGCCGCTTTGCCGCCGCAGATCTTGCCGCCATCCGGTCAGCCAGTCATTTCGCCATGGCCGGGGTGCCGGTCCTGTCGTTCTATATCGCGCTGCATCGCAGCATCATCGCACTGGCTCGCGGTCAGATCACGCAAGCCCGAGACCATGCCGCGCAGGCATCAAACTATCTGAACGCAATGTCATGGGACAGCCCCGGCGACCGGCGCATCCTGACCTTTCTGGACGCCTGTATCGCCTATGAAACCGGCCACACAGATTCGTTGGCGCGTTTTCTGTGGGCAGAGATGGATGATCTGGCGCAGGCCGAAATCTGGCCGGCGCTGGCAGAGCTGGCATTGATCTATGGTCCGCAGGCGCTGTTGGATCGTTACAGCACCGAGGCAGCGCGCCGGTTTCTGGACGGCTGGCGGCACGGGCTGGCGGCGGCTTCGGTGGGGCTTCTGGCCGACATTCGCGAAATCGGCGTGCTGCAAAGCGGTGGTCGCTGGCACGAGGCCGCCGCCCGCGCCGCCACCCTGCCCGGCCATGTCACTGCCGATTTCATGGCCGGGGGCGGGTTACAGCGTCTGGCGGCGCTGAACCGGCGCGACGAGCTGGCGCTGGCTCTGGCGTGGCTGCGGCAGATGGCGCACGAACCGACGCCGCATCCTGCCCTGCCGGCACGCATCCGGGCGATGCTGACCAATCCGGGCCTGACCGCTCGGCAACGCACGGCTGCGGAAATCTGGCTGGCGCATGTGCTGCGCCGCCTGGGTCATCTTGACGAGGCGGCCGCCAATCTGACCCGTATCCTTGCGCAGGTCTGGCGGTCGGGCGCGCGGGCGGTTCTGGCCGAGGAACGCGCCTTTATCACCGATCTTCTGTCCGCCCGCCGGATGCGCGAAAGGCTGGAACGCTGCGAATCGGCGCGACCGGCGCTGCGTTGGCTGACCGGGGGCGGCCCCGCCGAGGCTTGCGCGGATACGCACGGGCTGACGCGGCAGGAACGGCGCATTCTGGACGCGCTGGCCGACGGCCTGCCGAACAAGA
>JAUNUO010000145.1 GCA_030538135.1 Paracoccus sp. (in: a-proteobacteria) | reverse complement strand
CCGAACAGGTTGGTCAACCAGAACAGCGACGGATCGAACAGCGCCATCCCCGACAAAAGCAGCACGATCAGGCTTCCTGCCGTCACCCAGTGGTTCAGCCGGGTGATGCCCCGGTAACGGCTGACCGTTACCGGATCGCGGGTCTCGATATGATCGCCGCGTTCGGAATAGACGGGTTTCATATACGATCCCCTCCGTGTTGCGGCGGCAGTTCGGCATCGACCAGATGTTCGGCGGCCCGTTCATCCTCGGGTTCGACCTCGTTTGCGCGGGCGAACAGCCCGTGCAGAACCGAACCGACGGCGGCCAAGCCGATGGCGGCCAGACCGACTTTCTTGGCCGACCCCTTCCAGCCCTGGACCACGCCCGAAATCTTCGGATCTTCGGGCAGGTCGGCATAGATTGCCGGCTTGTCCGCGTGATGCAGCACATAGACGACATGCGTGCCGCCGACGCCCGCCGGATCATAGATACCCGCATTGGCATAGCCACGGGATTTCAGGTCCTCGACGCGGGTGGCGGCATGGGCCAGCATGTCTTCCTTGGTGCCAAAGATGATCGCCTCGGTCGGGCAGGCCTTGGCGCAGGCGGGGCCTTGTCCCATCGCAACCCGGTCGGAACACAGGGTGCATTTCTTGGCCACATGCGCCGTCTGGCTGATGCGCGGGATGTCGAAGGGGCAACCGGCCACGCAATAGCCGCAGCCGATGCAGTTGTCGCTGATGAAATCGACGATGCCGTTGGAATACTGCACGATCGCGCCGGGTGCCGGGCAGGCCTTGAGACAGCCCGGATCCTCGCAATGCATGCAGCCGTCCTTGCGGATCAGCCATTCCAGATTGTTGGTTTCCGGGTTTTCCCATTCGGTGAACCGCATCAGCGTGAACATCTCGGGCGTGAGATCGGCGGGGTTGGTGTAAACCCCGACGCTTGTCCCGATGTCCGGCACCGTGTCGTTCCATTCGGCGCAGGCCGACTGGCAGGCCTTGCAACCGATGCATTTCGACACGTCGATCAGCTTGGCCACCTTTTCCAACTGCCGGGTGGGTTCCGGCACGTTGGAGGTGGCCGAAATGCGAACCACGTCGCCGGGGCCGAAGTTGCTTTCCATCGGCTGAACCGGCGGGTTCGACATGGCTGCGTTGATATGAGGTTGCGTCGTCATGCCACCGGCTCCCCTGTTGCAGGCTCGATGTTGACGAGGAACGCCTTGAATTCCGGCGTTTCCACGTTGGCGTCACCGACGAAGGGGGTCAGGGTATTCGGCCCCCAGCCCTTTTTCGCCGCGCCCATGAAGCCCCAGTGAAGCGGGATGCCGATGACGTGGACGGTCTTGCCGTCCACCTGCAACGGCCTGATCCGCTTGGTCACCATGGCCCTGGCCCAGACCTGACCCCGCTTGCCCCAGACACGCACCCGCCCGCCGCGTTCGATGCCGCGTTCGGCCGCCAGTTCCTCGCTGATTTCCACAAAGAATTCAGGCTGCAACGCCGAGTTGATGACGTTGTGCTTGGTCCAGTAGTGGAAGTGCTCGGTCAGGCGATAGGAGGTCGCCACATAGGGGAACTCGTCCGAGTTGCCGAAATTTTCGACATCGGATTCGAACACCCGTGCCACCGGGTTCCCACGCATCCGCGTGTTGAACGGGTTGGCGACGGGGGATTCGAACGGTTCCATATGCGTGGGGAAGGGGCCGTCGCGCATCAACCCGCGTGAGAACAGGCGCGACACGCCTTCGGGGTTCATGATGAACGGACCGACATCCTGCGGCTTGGCCGTCGGTGAAATATCGGGCACGTCGTAGCCTTCCCACCGTTCGCCGTTCCATTCGATCAGCTTGCGGGTCGGATCCCATGCCTTTCCGTTAATATCCGCCGATGCCCGGTTATACAGGATACGGCGGTTGGCGGGCCAGGCGAAGGACCAGTTCAGATAGGCGCCGGTGTCGTCCGGGTCGTGATTGTCCCGACGCGCCATCATGTTGCCTTCCTCGGTCCAGGAGCCGGCATAGATCCAGCACCCGCCCATGGTCGAGCCATCGTCGCGCATCTGGCCAAAGTTGGACAGTTGCTGACCCGGTTCCAGCAGAACCTTGGTCGGATCGGCGGGATCAAAGACCTGCGCCAGTGCCCGACCGTTCATTTCCCGAGCCAGTTCATGCGCCTTGGGATCGCCGGAATCGGCATATTCCCACTGAAGATTGAGAATCGGATCGGGGAAGGCCCCGCCCTCTTCCTCATACAGCTTGCGCACGCGCAGATAGATCTGTGCCATGATCCAAGTGTCGTGTTTCGCCTGACCCGGCGGGGTGGCCCCCGGCCAGTGCCACTGCATCCACCGGCCCGAGTTGACCAAGGCGCCTTCGTCCTCGGCAAAGCAGGTGGTGGGCAGTTCGATCACTTCGGTCTGGATCGCGGCGGTGTCCACGGGGTTGTAATCCCCATGGTTCTGCCAGAAATGCGCCGTTTCGGTTTCCAGCGGGTCCATCACCACCAGCAGTTTCACCCGCGACAGACCTTCGGTGATCTTGCCCCGGTTCGGCGCCGCCATGAGCGGGTTGAACCCCTGACAGAAGTAGATGTTCACCTTGTCATGGTTCATCAACTCGCTCATGCGCAGGAGGTCGTAAGTCGGGACATCCAGCTTGGGCAGGTAATGATAGGCCCAGTCGTTTTCAGCCGTGGCGTGATCGCCCCACATGGCCTTCATGAAGCTGACCATGAATTTGGGGTAATTCTGCCAATAGCTGGTCTGGCCCGGCCGCAGCGGCTTGAACTGGCGCGATGACAGGTAGGTCGTCCAGTCCGGTTCCCGCTCGGTCGGGATGTTCAGATAGCCGGGGATCAGGTTCGACATCAGGCCGATGTCGGTCAGGCCCTGAATGTTCGAATGCCCCCGCAGTGCGTTCATGCCACCGCCGCGCACACCGATATTGCCCAGAATCAACTGGATCATCGCCATGCCGCGGATGTTCTGCGCCCCCTTCGAATGCTGGGTCCAGCCCAGGGCATACATCGAGGTCATCGTCTTGTCGGGCGCCGAGCATTCCCCCATCATTTCGCAGATGGTCAGGAACTTGTCGCGCGGCGTGCCGGTCATCCGCTCGACGAAATCGGGCGTATAGGCATCGACATGCGCCTTGAGCAGATTCCAGACGCAGCGCGGGTGCTGCAAGGTCTCATCGACCAATGCAAAGCCATCCTCGCCCATCTGATATTCCCAGCTGGCCTTGTCGTAATCGCGCTTGGATTCGTCATAGCCGGTGAACAGGCCGTCGGACCAGCCGAATTCCTCTTTCACCAGGAAGGCGGCGTTGGTGAACGCCTTGACATAATCCCACTGCACCTTGTCGTTTTCGATCAGGTAGCGGATCACGCCCATCAGGAACACGATGTCGCTGCCCGGACGGATCGGCGCATAGTAATCCGACACGGAAGCCGTGCGGTTATAGCGCGGATCGACCACGATCAGTTTGGCGCCGCGGTTCGCCTTGGCGTGCGTCACCCATTTGAAGCCGCAGGGATGCGCTTCGGCGGCGTTGCCGCCCATAACGACCACAAGGTCGGTATTCTTGATGTCGGTCCAGGAGTTCGTCATCGCTCCACGGCCAAAAGTCGGGCCCAAACTGGACACCGTGGGGCCGTGTCAGACGCGCGCCTGGTTATCGAATCCGACGATCCCCATGGACCGGACCACTTTCCAGGTCAGCCATGCGGTTTCGTTCGTGGTGGCCGATGCGGCCAGAAACCCGGCGGTCGCCCAACGGTTGACCGGAACGCCGTTTTCGTTCGCCAGAACCATGTTGGCGTCGCGGTCGTCCTTGAGCGCGCGGGCGATCTTGTCCAACGCGTCGTCCCAGGTGATTTCCTCGAAACGATCGCTGCCCGGCTTGCGCACACGCGGCACGGTCAGGCGGGTCGGCGCCTTGACGAAATCCTTGAGCGCGGCGCCCTTGGGGCACAGCGTTCCACGGTTCGTCGGGTGGTCCGCGTCGCCTTCGATGTGCAGCAGTTCAGCCGTTTCACCAGCCTTCACGTCGCCGCGCGAATACAGGATGACGCCGCATGCGACCGAGCAATAGGGGCAGGTGTTGCGGGTTTCTGTCGTGGTGGTCAGTTTGAAGTCGCGCACATGCGCCGCAACCGCCGCCTCTGCTTCGCCAAAGCCCAATGCCCCCAGCGAAGTCGCCGCAACTCCCGCGCCCGTCAGTCGTAAGAAACTGCGGCGCGAAAGGTCGATATTCATGGTGACCCTCCTCTTTGCCTGTCATCAATGATGGGTAACCTTCATGGTGCGGCGGAAAGGGTGCTTGTGTCAAGGCATTGACCGGTAAACTTGTATAGTCAGGTTGCGTGCCCGCAGGTGGACAGCACCGCCCCCACGCGCTAGCACCCCGGCAAAGGAGACGCCAATGTTCACCATCGCCACCTGGAACATCAATTCCGTGCGCCTGCGCGAAGGGCTGGTCGCCCGCCTGCTGACCGAGGAAATGCCCGACATCCTCTGCCTTCAGGAAACGAAAAGCCCAGTCGAGAAAATGCCGCTGGAGGCGTTCCGGGCGCTTGGCTATGCGCATGTCGTCGCGCGGGGGCAAAAGGGCTATAACGGCGTCGCGATCCTGTCGAAACTGCCGATCACCGACGCGGGCGACCGCGATTATGCCGGCCTCGGTCATGCGCGGCACGTCGCGGCGCGGCTGGACAACGGGGTGGTGATCCACAACTTCTATGTTCCGGCGGGAGGCGACATTCCCGACCGCGACGTGAACGTGAAATTCGGACAAAAGCTGGATTTCCTGACGGAAATGCGTGACGCCTTTCATGCCGACCGGCCGGAACGGTCGATCATGGTCGGCGATCTGAACATCGCTCCGCGCGAAGACGATGTGTGGAACCACAAGGCGCTGCTGAAAATCGTCAGCCATACGCCGGTCGAGGTCGAACATCTGGGGGCGGCGCAGGATGCGGGGAAATGGGTGGACATCACCCGCAAGGATATTCCCGAAGGGCGGCTTTATTCATGGTGGTCCTATCGTGCGCGCGACTGGGATGCGGCCGACAAGGGGCGGCGGCTGGACCACATCTGGGCCACGCCCGACATTGCCAACGCCGCCCACGGCAGCCGCATCCTGCGCCCGGTGCGCGGCTGGACGCAGCCATCCGATCATGTGCCGGTGCTGGCCTCGTTCGATCTGTGATGTGGCGCGCGAAGATGCGTATTTAGGCAAACGGGAAACGGCTTTCAGCCCATCTTCGGTCTGCAAATATCGCTCGGGGGTGCGGGGGTGTGAAACCCCCGCTTACCGGCGCAGCGCGCGCAGGGCCTCGGTTTCCGCGACGGGGTCAAGCGGGTCGCCGACGCCCAGATCGGCCAGCGCGGCGTCCACCGCCTCGATCTCGCCCGATGCCGGAACATAGCCATCGGCCGACTGGCCGAAATCGCTGGCAAAGCGGTTGGTCCAACCTTCGGCATCGCGGCAGGCGATGGCGACGATGGTGGTTTCCGCCGCGCCGTGGCGTTCGTATTCACGGCAGATCGTGCCGTCCGGGGTGCGATAGCTGGCGATGGCGGTGAATTCACCGTCCTCCAGCACCGCCCCCTCGCCCGAGGGCACGGCCTCAAGTGCGGCAACGAGGGCGTCGGGCATCCGGCCCGGTGCAGGGCCGGGGCCGAACAGGCCGGTCGCGTAACCGATCATCACCGCAGCCGCCGCAACCGATGCGGCGATGGCGGCGGGGCGCCAGTTGCGGTTGGCCGGTGCGGAGACCGCGGGTGCGGGTGTGTTCAGCGGCGCGGGGGTCGGCACCGTGGCGGCCCGGATGCGCGCGATCAGCGCAGCGTCGTCGGATGCAGACAGCGGCGGGGCGGTGGCGGCCAGCGCGGCGCGGGTGGCGCGGAACATCTCGGCCCGCGCGGCCAGCGCCGGATCGTCCGCGATGGCGGCCCGAACCGAAGCCGCCTCGGCCTCGTTCAGTTCGCCATCGGCAAAAGCCATCAGCATTTCATCGCTTACCTGCATTTTCTGTCGTCCCGTCTATCGTCCATGATGGTCCTACGCAGGGTGTCACGGATTATTCCGCAATATTTTACATTGATTCGCGTGCAGTCAGCCATCCATCCCCATCGCCCGCGCTAGGGCCTGACGGGCGCGGGACAGGCGGCTCATCACCGTGCCCTTGGGAATGTCCAGAACTTCGGCCGCTTCGGCATAAGTCAGCTCATCGACGCAAACCAGATGCAGGATCTCGCGCTGTTCTTCGGGCAGTGTTTCCATCGCCGCCCACGCCGTTTGCAGCATCAGCCGCGCCTCGATCCCGTCGCCGGGATCATGCGGCAGTGCTTCGGGCGATTCATGCACGTCAACGCCGATGCCCGCCGTTTTCGCGCGGCGGGTCATGTCGATGAAGGCATTGCGCATGATGCGGAACAGCCACGGCTGCATCCGCGTCTCGCGGTCAAAGCGGGCGGCATTGCTGATCGCGCGTTCGACCGTGATCTGCACCAGATCGTCGGCCACATCGGCGCGGCGGGACAGCGACAGGCCAAAACGTCGCAGGCTGGGCAGGTGGCGCACCAGTTCCTCGCCGAAGTCTTTGTCCATCGGTGCGTCTCCGTTAAAATCGTGCTACGGC
>JAUNUO010000144.1:4962-6659 GCA_030538135.1 Paracoccus sp. (in: a-proteobacteria) | reverse complement strand
TTCGGCGGGATCGACGCTGCGGATGCCGAACATGCAGATGTTTTCCCCCGGCACCGGCGCCGGAAAGGGCGGAAAGCCCGCAAACCCCGCCCGCCCGCTGGCATAGGCCATGGGGGTGCCGTGCAGGTTGCCCGAGGTGGTGGATTCGACCGTGTGGAAATCGCTGTGCGCATCCAGCCAGATCACGAACAGCGGCCGCCCGGCCCGCGCCGCATATGCCGCCACCCCGGCCACCGTGCCAAGCGACAGCGCATGATCGCCGCCCATGAACAGCGGCATCCCGTCGGCCATCGCGGATTCCGCCGCCGCCCGCAACGCGCGCGTCCAGGCCACGACCTGCGGCAGCCGGTCCACGGCGGGGTTCGCCGTGGTTTCATCCCCCGCCGGGCCGGGGGCCACGTCGCCCCGATCCTCGACCGTGTGGCCCAATGTGGTCAATGTCTGCGCCAGCCCCGCCACGCGATAGGCTGCCGGTCCCATCAGGCAACCGGCCCGCCGCTGGCCCTCGTCCATCGGCGCGCCGATCAGAATGCAATGCGTCATGCGCGTCTCCGTCAGTCGCTTGGCCCGCAGAAGACCCGCCCGGTGTCGTAAAGTCCAGCGCAGCGATGGCCCAGGAGGCGATCAGTTCGGGGGTGACGGCCATCGGTCCCGCCCCCGTCCCCTGTCACGGACCGGGGCAGGGCGCGCCCGTCCCGTCACGACTGCCGCGCGCCCTTGAACCGTTCCGACCAATCCTCGCGCTGCTCGTCGGTGATCTTGGCGAACATCACCTCGGGGGTGGTGAAGGCATGACCGGCGGGCAGGGCGGTCAGCGCCTGCGCCACGTCGCCGGGCCAGTCGCGGTTGTCGGTCTGCATCGCGGCCAGCATCGCATCGGCGGTAAAGGGAATGAAGGGCGCCGACAGCACCGCATAAAGCCGGATCAGGTTCAGCCCCAGCCGCACCTGCATCGCCGCGCGTTCGGGGTCGGTCTTGAAACTGGACCAGGGCGCGGCATTTTGCAGATATTCGTTGCCCAGAACCCAGATCGCGCGCAGTTCCGAGGCCGCCTTGCGCACCTCCATCGCCTCCATGAAACCCTCATAGGCGCGGATGCGGGCGGTCAGGGCGTCGATCAGGGCGGTTTCCTCGGGGCCATAGGCGCCGCCGTCCGGCACCACCTCGCCGAATTTCGACCGGCAGAACTTGGTGATGCGGCTGACGAAATTGCCCAGAACATCGGCCAGATCCTTGTTCACCGAGGTCTGGAAATTGTCCCATGTGAACTCGCTGTCGCCCGATTCGGGGGCGTGCGACAACAGCCACCAGCGCCAGTAATCCGCGGGCAGCAGGTCCAGCGCGTGATCCATGAACACGCCGCGCCCCTGTGACGTGCTGAACTGCCCGCCGTCATAGGTCAGGTAGTTGAAGGACTTGATGTAATCGACCAGCTTCCACGGCTCGCCCGAGCCGATGATGGTGGCCGGGAAAGACAGCGTGTGGAACGGCACGTTATCCTTGCCCATGAACTGCGTATAGGTCACGTCGCCCGCGCCCTTGTCGGTGCACCACCAGCGTTCCCAATCGCCGCCCGTCGCATCGGCCCATTCGGCGGTGGCGGCGATATATTCGATGGGCGCGTCGAACCAGACGTAGAACACCTTGCCCTCCATCCCCGGCCAGGGCTGATCGCCCTTTTTCACCGGGATGCCCCA
>JAUNUO010000144.1:0-4862 GCA_030538135.1 Paracoccus sp. (in: a-proteobacteria) | reverse complement strand
TGGCTGGACGAGCGCCCGAAATGGTCGAAGGACAGACCGAACCCACGGGCCAGTTCGGCCTGAACCGCATGCATCCGGGCGCAATAGACCTCGACCGGCTCGCCGGTCTTGGCGGCGGCCAGTTCGGCGGGGGTGCCGTGTTCGTCGGTGGCGCAGATGAACATCACCTCATGCCCGCGCGCGCGCAGATAGCGGGCGTAAAGATCGGCCGGCAACTGGCTGCCGACCAGATTGCCCAGATGCTTGATGCCGTTGATGTAAGGAATGGCCGAGGTGATGAGATGCCGCGTCATGTTCGCCCTGTCGGAATGTTGCGCCCGGTTTAGCGAAGCGGGCCGGGCGTGGCCAGCCCCGATACGGCGCCGTATTTGCGGTTTGGTGCGGGGCCGGGCAGGCGTTACCCTTTGGTCGGGCGCATATGGGGTTTTCTGAAGAAAGGTCTTTCCATGGCCCGCCTTGCCTTTCTTTCCACGGGATTGCTTGCATTCGTCGGCGCCGCTCAGGCCAACACCTATCATATCGACGGCAGCCGCTGGATGTGCCGCTATGGCGCGGGCGGCGAAGGCATCATCTCCCTCGGCCCCGGCCCGATCGGCTTCACGGAAACGCATTATCAATGCCGCGCCGCGTGCAAGGTTCTGCCCGGCGATGGCAGCGCGCGACCTGGGGATGCCGGTCCGAGGGGATGTGCTGCGGGCGCGACATCATCGACCTGCGCCTGGACGACAAGCGGATCGAGCTGCGCTTTGCCGATGGCCGCACGATGGCCGGGCTGCGCTGCCCCCGTCAAGGGACGGTTCCCAACACTGGCTCGTCCGCGACTGTCGCGGATGCGCTCCGGTCTTGCTGCTGCGCTGGTGCCGCAGGGATGGGGCTGCCGCTTCGCGCCAGTGCCAGCGTCGAGGGCGCCAGCCATCCATGACGCCGCGCGTGGCTTTCCAGCCGCGCATCCCCCGCGCGTGCCGGCACTGACAGGTTTCCGGCGCGCGGCAGGATGGCGAAGCGGATATGCCCAAGCAGATCGTCGCCCAGCCAGTCGCGGAATTCATAGGCCAGCGTCGAGCCGTGATCTGCCAGCGCGAACATATCGGTGCGATCCAGCGCGTGCTGGCAAAAGGTCAGCAACTGGTCGCGCATGGCGCCTTCCCCGCGCGGCGCGCAGGCGTGCCAGGCGCGCAGGACCATGGCGGCATCTGCATCCAGACGCGCGCGCAGCCGGTCTGCAATCGCTTCAAGTTCGGCGGAGCGGGTGCGGCGGGTCGGCAGCAGGGCGCCGATCCCGACCGCCCGGCGCCACAGCATGACAGCCGCCATCGCCAGCCAGGGCACGCCCGACAGCGCCAGCCCCAGCCCGACATCCTGCGTCACCACGGAAAGCCCGCAGAGCGTCACGAAAATTGCGATCAGATACATGCCATCACCCGGATTTGGGTGATTCTTACGGCGGGCAGGTTAAGAAAACATTAGCGGGCGGCGTCTTTCGCCCGCAGCCTTTACCGGCGCCGGTCGCGGCGTGCGCTCATGGGTTGGAAGGCCACGCCGACATGGGCCTCGCAATAGGGCTTGCCCGGCACGGAAGGCAGGCCGCAGAACCAGAATTTTTCCGTCGCCGGGTCGCCGATGGGCCATTTGCACGTCCGCTCGGTCAGTTCCATCAGCGTCAGCTTGCGGGCCTTTTTCTCGACCTCGCGCACTTCGGCCAGCGCCTCGGGGCTGATCTCGTTGGCCGAGGGCTGCGGCGGCAGCGGCTGACCGGCGGGCACGATGGGACGGCGCTGCACCGGGACAAAGGCGGGGATCGCCGGTTCTTCCTTTTCCTCGGGGGCAGGGGGCGGCGGTTCGGGCGCGGGTTCCGGGGCCTTGGCCGCCGCGGCAGCCGCCGCCTTCTTTGCCGTGGGCTTGCGTTCGGGCGCCGGCTCGGGCGCGGGGGGCGCCGCCGGGGCGGGCGCGGGTTCGGGTTCCTCGTTGCGGTTCGACAGGCCCAGTCGGTGGACCTTGCCGATCACGGCGTTGCGGGTCACGCCGCCCAGTTCCTTGGCGATGGCCGAGGCCGACTGGCCCTCGCCCCACATGCGCTTCAACGTTTCGACGCGCTCATCCGTCCAGGACATGTCTGCCATCCCCAAGGGGCCGCGCCCCGTCTGTGCTTGAAACTCTTGCCGATCCCCGTCAGAACGGGATGCCGAGAAATAGCCCCAACCTCCTCCGGTTTCAAGGACCGCCCGATGAAACAGCCCGTATCAGATGGCCCGGCAATGGGCGTGCGCCGCTTTGGCCGCGTCAACTGGCTGGGGCTGCGCACGCTGGCCACGCGGGAAATCATGCGGTTTCTGGCCGTCTGGCAGCAGACCGTGTTCGCGCCGCTGATGACCGCCGGGCTGTTCGTGCTGATCTTTGCGCTGGCTTTGGGGGGCGGGCGGGGGCAGGTGATGGGTCTGCCCTATCTGGTTTTCCTCGGCCCCGGCATCCTGATGATGACGGTGATCCAGAACGCCTTCGCCAATACCTCGTCCAGCATCGTTTCGGCCAAGGTGCAGGGCAATATCGTCGATACGCTGATGCCGCCGCTGTCGGCGGGCGAATTGCTGGCGGGCTATATCATCGGCGCGGTGGCGCGGGCGGGGCTGGTCGCGGCGGTGATCGGCACCGGCATGGTTCTGGTCACCGGGCGGGGGATCGCGCATCCGCTGTGGCTGGCGATCTTCGTTCTTCTGGCCGCGATCCTTCTGGGGGGCCTGGGCATCCTGTCGGGCATTCTCGCGCAGAAGTTCGACCAGATGGCCGCGATCACCAATTTCATCATCACGCCGCTGTCGTTTCTGTCGGGCACCTTCTATTCGGTCGAGGCCCTGCCGCAGCCGTTCTTTGCCCTCTCGCACTGGAACCCGATCTTTTATCTGATCGACGGCGCGCGTTATGGCGTCACCGGCGTCAGCGACGCCCCGCCCCTGCAAGGCTTCGTGATCTGCGCGGCCGTCACGGCGGGCGTGCTGGCGCTGGCCTGGCACTGGCTGCGCATCGGCTACCGGATGAAGCCCTAAAGGATGAAATCCCCCGCCGACAACGCGGAAATACCCTCCAGCAGAATGTGCATGTCGGCCCGCCCGTCGCCATCCGCATCGACCGCCACCCGGAGACCGCCCGCGACCTTGGCATGCCAGACGCCATGCGCGACCGCGCGGGTGCCGCCCCACAGAAAGGCCTGATCGCCCGCCCGGTCGGCATCCGCGTCGATCTGTTGCAGCGAAATCCGATCGGCCCCGCGCCGGAAATCCGCGATCACATCCGCCCGCGCGCCAGGACCCGAATCCGCAGCGGACCGGAACAGGAACACATCCGCCCCCGCGCCGCCCTCCATCCGGTCGCGCCCGGCCCCGCCGATCAGCGTATCGGCCCCGTCGCCCCCGCGCAGCAGATCGTTGCCCGCGCCGCCGTCCAGCCGGTCGCGCCCCCGGCCGCCGTTCAGCGTATCCGCACCCGCCCCGCCGATCAGCGTGTCGTTGCCGGCCTGACCCAGCAGCCGGTCGTTTCCCCGCCCGCCGTCCAGCCGGTCATGGCCGCCGCCGCCCCAGATGGAATCATTGCCCTCGCCGCCCCAGATGCGGTTCGCGCGCCCGTCGCCGGTGATCCGGTCATGGCCCCCCATCCCCGCCATCATCCCCGAGACGTCCACCTTCAGCACGTCATCCCGCGCCGTTCCCCGGCCAAAGATGCGCATGGCGATGCCCTCGCCGTCGGCGTCGATGGAATCGGAATCATAGGTGATGACGAATCCGCCCCCGGCCAGCGCCGCGATCTCGACCGCTTCCTGGCTGTCGTGATTGCCACGGTCGATGCCCACTTCGAACACCGGCGACAGGGGACGGCCGTCCGATGACATGATCCGGGCCATCACGTCCCGGCCGAATTCCCCCCGCGCATCGCTGTATTGCGTCCAGGTGGCGACGATTTCCCCGGTGGCAAGCTGGGTCAGCGCCGCGTCAAAGATGATCTGCCGCGTCTCGACCACGGGCAGGTTCACGGCCACCGGCCGCCCGCCATTGTCGAACAGCGACAGCAACAGGAACTTGCCGAACCGGAACGAGCCGCCCGGAACGTCGCTGCTGTGCTCGATTGCGGTGAGGGCAAAGCCACCGCCCTTCAGCCCCACCACGTCATAACCATAATTGGTCTCGTTTCCGGTCATTCCTATGGTATCGGCCAGATGGAAATCGGCGCGGATCACCCGGCCGTCCGGGCCAAAGACGCTGCCCCTGATGCCGTTGCCGCCGATCTGGCCTGCGGGGCGGTAAGCCTCGGCTCCCCAGATCGCGACGGTGCCGCCGTTCGACAGTTCCGCCGTTCGCGCGTGAATCTGGTCGAAATCATGATAGACCGTGTTCATCCGGTTGTCGGGCGTCAGCGCCCGGCCATTGGCGTCAAAGCTGCGCACCCGCACATCGTCAAAGGTGCGGGTGCCGCTGGCGATCCCCCAGCTCACCTGAAACCCGCCATCGGCGCGCGCCGCCACATCCGGCAGCACCGCATCGGTCGAGGATGCCGTGTCCACCCGGAACCGCCCGCTGCGCGCGCCGCCGTCGGCGTCAAAGACACGCGCCCAGATTTCCTTTTCGGTCGTCAGGATCGGGCCAGAGGTGTCATGTTCCCAGACCACCACGTAACCGCCATCCTTCAGCGTCGTCACCCGTGGCTTGGCCGATACGCTGTCGGGCACCGCGTCGATGATGAACTCGCCCCCGATCCGGGCGCCGTCGGCACGGAACCGCTGCCCGGCGACATAGGTGACGGTGGGGGAATTGGCGGAGTGTATTCGTTGAAATAGCTGTCCCAGACCACCAGAAAGCTGCCGTCCCGAAAGGTGG
>JAUNUO010000143.1 GCA_030538135.1 Paracoccus sp. (in: a-proteobacteria) | reverse complement strand
TCGTGAAGCTGTCCGATGGCTTGATCCAGGGCGGCGTCATAATTCATCGCGAGCGATCCCTTGCATAGCTGGCTGGGTGCGATCATTGTTTTGATCACGCGAGACCTTGCCTTGATAAAGGTCAATGTCGAGGAAAGACAGGGTAAAATTGCCGCAGCCCGACGAATGGACCACAGCGGCCGACCAAGGGAAAGGGTCAGGAATGACGGATCAGGCGAAACTCGATGCCATGCTGGATGCGCTGGATCAGGGGCGCGACGCGGCGTTGAACCGGCTGTGCGATCTGCTGCGCATCCCGTCGATCTCGACCGATCCGGCACACAAGGCCGATGTGCGCCGCGCCGCCGAATGGCTGCGCGATGAACTGGCCGGGCTGGGGTTTCAGGCCAGCATCCGCGACACGCCCGGCCATCCGATGGTGGTGGCGACATCGCAACCGGGCGGCGCGCGCAGCATCCTGTTCTATGGCCATTACGACGTGCAACCCGTTGACCCGCTGCACCTTTGGGACCACCCACCGTTCGATCCGCAGATCGCCGATGGGCAAATCCGCGCGCGTGGGGCATCCGACGACAAGGGCCAGTTGATGACCTTCATCGAGGCCGCGCGGGCATGGAAACAGGTCCACGGCGCCCTGCCCCCCGGACTGACCCTGCTGTTCGAGGGCGAGGAAGAATCCGGCTCGCCCTCGCTGGTGCCCTTCCTGCGCGACAACGCGGACGAACTGCGCGCCAGTATCGCCCTGATCTGCGACACCGGCCTTTATGCCGACGGCCGCCCCGCCATCGCCACGCAACTGCGCGGGCTGGTCGGGCAAGAGGTGGTGATCCGCGCCGCCGACCGCGACCTGCATTCGGGCAGTTTCGGCGGGCTGGCGGCCAATCCGCTGATGATCCTGTGCCGCGCGCTGGCCGCGCTCAAGGATGACAGCGGGCGGATCACCCTGCCCGGCTTTTACGACGGGGTGCGCGACCTGACCGATCAGCAGCGCGCCGACTGGGACAGCCTGAATTTCGACGCACCGGAATTCCTGTCCCGCGTCGGCCTGTCGCAGCCCATCGGCGAACAAGGCCGCACCGGGCTGGAAATGATCTGGTCGCAGCCGACGGCGGAAATCAACGGCTTGTCGGGCGGCTATACCGGCGAAGGATTCAAGACCGTCCTGCCCGCCGAGGCCCGCGCCAAGGTCAGCTTCCGTCTCGTTGGCGACCAGAACCCGCAGACGATCCGGCAGGCGTTCCAGGATCACATCCGCCGCTTTGTTCCCGCCGATTGCACGGTCGAATTCCACGACCACGGCGCCTCGCCCGCCAGCCACATGGACACATCGGACCCCGCCTTCGACACCGCCCGCGCGGCGCTGACGCAGGAATGGGGACGGGATACGGCCTTCATCGGCATGGGCGGTTCGATCCCCATCGCCGGCGATTTCAAGACCATCCTGGACATGGATTCGATGCTGATCGGCTTTGCCCGCGACGACGACCGCATCCATTCCCCGAACGAAAAATACGACCTCGACAGCTTTCACAAAGGGGCGCGCTCATGGGCGCGGATCCTCGCCGGGCTGACCTTGCCCGGATAAAAACGCCCGCATCTTCGGTCTGAAAATATCCCACGGGGGTCCGGGGGTGTGAAACCCCCGGTCCGGCCTCGCCCTCAATACAGCCCGCCCGACGACAGCGTGCCGAAATCCGCCCGCTGCGGGATCACCCGGCGCTCGCCGGTCGAGGTGGTGACATTGCGCGCCCGTTCCTGCGAGGCATCGGCCTGCCACGGCAAGGTCACCGGCCCGTCGCCGAATCCCGACACGATTACCGGCGACATCCAGTCGGGGTCGGTGCCGTTACGGAAATATTCCGAAATCACATTGTCGCCCGTCGCATTATCGGGCAGCCGCTGGCCGGTCACACGGTCGATCTTGACCCAGAACCCGCCCGGCGGAACCTTGAAGGCCGTGCCGCCGTATTTCCGCACCGCTTGCCGCATGAAGGAGTTGAACACCGGCACGCACAGCGTTCCGCCAAAAGCGTTCGATCCAAGCGAGCGCGGCTGGTCATAACCCAGATAGCAGCCCGCGACGATATTGCTGGTATAGCCGACATACCACACGTCCTTTGCGTCGTTCGTGGTGCCGGTCTTGCCGGCCGAGGGCACCGGCAGGTTCACGCCCTTGCCCGACCCGCGCTTGACGACCCCCTCCATCATCGAGGTCAGCTGATAGGCCGTCACGGCGTCCATCACCCTTTCGCGGTTGTTGTCGATGACAGGGCTTTCGCCTGCTGGCAAAGCCTGTCGTCCGCAGGTTTCGCACACCCGGCGGTCGTGGCGGTAAACCGTTTGGCCGCGACGGTCCTGCACCCGGTCCACCAGCGTGGGTTCGACCCTTTCGCCGCCATTGGCGAACATGGCATAGGCGGCGACCATGCGGAACAGCGTGGTTTCCTGTGCCCCCAACGCGTTCGCCAGAAACGGGTCCAGCTTGTCGTAAACGCCGAATTCCTCGGCATATTTCGCCACTGTCTGCATTCCGATGTCCTGCGCGATGCGGATCGTCATCAGGTTGCGCGACTGTTCGATCCCGGTGCGCAGCGGCGTCGGCCCGTAAGAACGGCCCGAGGCGTTCTTCGGCTCCCACATGCCCTGCGGCGTGTTCACCCGGATCGGCTCGTCCACGACGATGGTGGCGGGGGTATAGTTGTTGTCCAGCGCGGCGGCATAGACGAAGGGTTTGAAGGCCGACCCCGGCTGGCGCATGGCCTGCGTGGCACGGTTGAAACCGGAGGACTGATAGGAAAACCCGCCCTGCATGGCGATCACCCGGCCCGTGTTCACGTCCATCGCCATGAAGCCGCCCTGAATCTGCGGCACCTGCCGCAGGGTCCAGCGGATGAAACTGCCGTCGCCGTCATTGGTCATGGCGCGCACCAGAACCACCTCGCCGGGGCGGATCAGATCGCCCGCCACCTGCGCGCGGCGGCCAAGACTGCCATCCTCGTTGCGGCGGCGCGCCCATTGCACGTCGCGGGCGGGGATGCGGTGACCGTTCGCGTTATCCTCGATCCCCTCGATGCCGATCAGCGCGTCGTTGCCGTCCAGCGACAGCACCACGGCGGGGATCCAGCCGGGAATGTCGCGCGGCACCTCGGTCTCGAACAGGGCGGCGCGCCATTCGGCCTGATCGTCCAGCGCATCTTCGGGGATGGTCTGCCCGGTGCCGCGCCAGACGCCCTGCCCCCGGTCATAGCTTTCCAGCGCCTCGCGCAGCGCATCGGCGGCGACCTGTTGCAGTTGCGGTTCCACCGTGGCGCGGATCGCCAGACCGCCGCCGAAGAACTGATCCTCGCCGAATTCGCGCGACAGTTGCCGGCGGATTTCGTCGGTAAAATAATCGCGCGGCGGCAGTTGCTGACGGAAATCGGGGAAATCGCCGTTCTGCACCGAGCGCAGCGGCAGACGCGCCTCGGCCTCATAGGTCGCCTCGTCGATATATCCGTTCTGCCACATCTCGCGCAGCACATAGTTGCGGCGGTCGGTCACCCGGTCCTTGGCGCGCACCGGATGGTAACGGCCCGGCGCCTGCGGCATGGCGGCCAGCGTCGCGGCCTCGTGCGGGGCCAGTTCGGCCAGGGTCTTGTTGAAATAGGTCTGCGCGGCGGCGGCCACGCCATAGCTGTTCTGACCCAGAAAAATCTCGTTCAGATACAGCTCAAGGATCTGGTTCTTGGTCAGCGACTGTTCCAGCCGGGTGGCCAGGATCACCTCCTTGACCTTGCGTTCGATGCTGCGGTCGCTGGACAGCAGGAAATTCTTGGTCACCTGCTGGGTGATCGTCGATGCGCCGCGCACCCGGTCGCCGCCGGTGGCCACCGCCTCGGCCAGTGCGGCCACGATACCGCGCGGGTCGTAACCGGGGTGGTTGTAGAAATCCTTGTCCTCGGCGCTGATGAACGCCTCTTTCACCAGATCGGGGATTTCCCCGATGGGCACGAACAGGCGGCGTTCATGGGCAAACTCGTCGATCAGGCGGCCTTCGCCGGAATAGACGCGGCTGATGATCTTGGGTTCATACTGGGCCAGCGCGCGTTCGTCGGGCAGATCGCGCGAATACATCCAGAACACGCCGCCCACCGTCAGCGCGATGAAAAAGGCGGCAGTGACGAACCACGAAAAGACCGCGCCGAAGAAGGCAAGAACAGTGCGAAGCAAGGGACCGGACCTGTCAACAGAATCGCCCTGCTATAACGGCCCCGGTCCTTTGGGTCAAAACAACTGTCAGACAGCCGCGCCTATTTCCGCAGCAGATCGCGGCGGGCGGTTTCGTCCTCGGCCCACAGCGACACCGCGCCGCTGATCGCCGCGATCATCCGTGCGCGCCACGCCGGATCGTTCAGATTGGCGCGGTCGGTCGCATGGGTGATGAACCCCAGTTCCACCAGAACCGAGGCGATGTCGGGCGATTTCAGCACGGAAAACGCCGCGCCCTTGACCGGACGGCGGTGCAACCCGATCCCTTCAAGCGCCATGCGCGAGGTCAGGAACTTCGCAAAGTTTTCCGATTTCGGCTGCGTGTCCGCGCGCGCCATCGCCATCAGCGCCCCGGCAAGCTGATCGTCGGTGCCGTCCAGATCAATCCCGGTCAGCAGATCGTCGCGTTCGTGACGCTGCGCCAGTTGCGCCAGCGCCCGGTCATCCACCGCCGGGTTCCAGACATAGACGGTCGCCCCCGCCGCCTCACCCTGCGGCAGCGCGTCGGCGTGCAACGAGATGAACAGGTCGGCCCCCGCCTCGCGCGCGGCGGTCATGCGCGATTCCAGCGACAGGAAACGGTCGTCGCGCCGGGTCAGCGACACCGCGACCCCGTCCGAGGCAAGCCGCCGCGACAGATCCAGCGCAAAACCAAGCATCAGTTCCGCCTCGGTCTGGCCATCCGCCTGCGCACCGGGGTCAAAGCCGCCGTGGCCGGGGTCCAGCATCACCCGCAGCGGACGTTCGCCGGGCGGCGGCGCAGCAGGCGGCAGATCGGCGGCGGCAGGCAGCGCACGGGGATCGGCGCTGGCGCGGGGGGCAAAATCATCCGGCGCGACCGGGGTCAGCGCAATGTCCAGAACGGTGGCGGACGCCGTGCGCATCTGCGCGCTGTCGATGCGATAGGCGCCCGGCAGTTCGGCGACCACCCGCGACCAGCCGCGCCGCGCCGCGCCCCAGCGAAGGCCCGGCAGACCCGCCGCACCCGGCACCTGATCGGGTTGCGCCGCGCCGAACTCCAGCCCCTGAAGATCGACTACCAGACGCGGCGGATTGTCCAGCAGAAAGACCCGCCACGGCACCCCGCGATCCAGCATCAGCCGCAGTGTCACCGGCGGTTGTGCCGGTCGCCCGAACCATCGCGCGATCCGCCCCGGCGATTCCCCCAGCACCACGGCAGAACCCGCCGCGTCCAGACGCGCCGGTTCCTGCGCCGATGCCGCAAGGGCCATCAGCGTCAGAAGGATCGCCGTCAGAAAAGCCTTCATCGCCGGGCCATGAAATCCCGCAGCCGGGCCAGCCCCTCGGTGATGTCGGCGGTGGACCGGGCATAGGAAAAGCGCAGCGTCCGCGCCCCGCGCGCGCTGTCGAAATCCAGCCCCGGCGTGACCGCGACCCCCGCCTGATCCAGAATTTCCGCCGCAAGGGCGCGGCTGTCGTCGGTCAGGTCGGATACATCAGCATAGACATAGAACGCCCCGTCCGGCGGTGCGAAATTGGTGAACCCGGCCTGCGGCAGCCCCTGAATCATCAACCGGCGGTTTTCGGCATAGGTGGCCAGATTGGCCCGCGCCTCGCCTTCGCAGTCCAGCGCGGCCAGCGCCGCGACCTGGCTGGCATGGGGCGGGCAGATGAACATGTTCTGCGCGATGCGTTCGACCGTGCGGACATGGCTTTCGGGCACCACCATCCAGCCGACGCGCCAGCCGGTCATTGAGAAAAACTTGCTGAAGGAATTGATGATGAACACGTCATCGCTGATTTCCAGCGCCGTATGGCAGCGTTCGCCATAAGACAGCCCGTGGTAAATCTCGTCCGAGATCACCGCCGTTCCCTGCCCCTGCGCCGTTTCGATCAGCGCCCGCATCGCGTCAAGGCTCAGCATCGTGCCCGAAGGGTTGCCGGGCGAGGCCAGCATCAGCCCCGCCGCATCCGCGGGAATCTGATCGGGCACCGGCTGATAACGGTTTTCCGCCAGCGTCAGCATTTCCACGGGCTGGATCGACATGGCGCGCATGATCTGGCGATAGCTGGGATAACCGGGTGCGCCGATCGCCACCTTGTCGCCTGCATCGAACAGCGCCGAAAACGTCAGCAGGAACGCGCCCGACGATCCGGGCGTCACCACCACCCGCGCCGGGTCAAGATCGACCCCATACCAGCGCCGATACAATGCCGCGATCCCCTGCCGCAGACGCGGCAGCCCAAGCGCCACCGTGTAACCCAGCGGCTGATCCAGCACCCGCGCCAAAGCCGCGCGCGCGCCCGACGGGGCGGGAGTGGACGGCTGGCCCACCTCCATATGAATAATGTCGCGGCCCGCCGCCTCGGCGCGGGCGGCGGCCTCCATCACATCCATGACGATAAACGGATCGACTTGTCCGCGGCGGGATTGACGCATGGCTCGGCCTCATGTGGTTTTTCGGCCTTCTAGCG
>JAUNUO010000142.1:3839-6738 GCA_030538135.1 Paracoccus sp. (in: a-proteobacteria) | reverse complement strand
CCGACACGCGGATTTTCAATCCGCTGCTCTACCAACTGAGCTATCCGGGCCGCCTTGACGGTGAAGGGTGTTTAAGGGGGGGCGGCGGCGCTGTCCAGACCCTTTTTGATGAAAATATGCGTCAATCCGGGTCTTCGGTTTCGGGGCGGTCAGCGGGCGGACCGGGAATGGCGTAATCGCCCCGCAGCCAATGCGCCAGATCGACATCGGCGCAGCGTTTGGAACAAAAGGGGCGATACCGATTAACCGACGGCTTGGCGCAGATCGGACATTTGATGGTCATCACACCCCCTGCGCCGCCGCCAGCCTGGCCAGAGGCAGGCGGTCGCGTTTGCGGTTCAGTTCATACAGGCCCATCGCCGTCCAGCCGGACAGAACAGTTTCCGCGGATTCGCCCTTGAATGCCGCGCGCAGCACCTGTTCCAGCACCGCCCGATCGCGTTTCGGCACCGGCGCAAAGTCGATCACCACCTGCCCGCCCAGCCCCCGCAACCGCAACTGACGCGGCAGATCGCGGGCCAGCGCGATATTGGCCTTGAGCGCGGCGGCGGGCGAGGTGTCGGCACCGGTGTTTACGTCGACGGCGATCAGGGCGCGTGTCGGCTCGATCATGGCTTTGGCCCCGCCGGGCAGGGGCAAGTCGGGACGCAGGATGGCATCGACAGCCTCGAACAGACCATGATCGCCGAACGCCTCCGCCCCTTCATCGACCTGATCGGGGGGGGGGTCGGCCCATTCCATCCAAGCCTGTTCCCACGGGCTGATCGCATCCAGCAGCAGTTCCGGCGGACCGTCACGGTCGGCCAGAATCTGGTCCGCCAGATCGGCCAGCGGCGCGATGTCTGCGGAAATCTCGTCATCTTCGGCGGTTCCGGCCGCGCTGCGCAGGATCAACCCGTGGTCGCGGCCGTTCAGCGCCGCCGCGCCCAGGGCCGCCAGATGGTCGCGCAGATCGGGGTCGCGCAACCGGCGCGAGACGTTCACACCGGGCGCACCCGGCGTCACGATGCCAAAGTGGCCCTTCAGCAGAAGCCGGGTCGAAATCGGGATGGCCTTGCCTTCCTCGGCGACGCCGGTGACCTGAACGATCACTGTCTGCCCCTCGCCCAGACCGCTGCGTTCGCGCAGCCAGCCGCGTGCGCCGTCGGGCATGCGAACAAAGACGCCGCCCTGCCCTTTCATCAGCCGTTCCACCTTGCCGCGCAGGATCGCGCCGGGGGCAAGCCCGGCAACCGAACTGGGGTCGGCGAGCAGATCCTGCAACCGCCCGTCAATCAGCAGGGCGGCGGCCTCGGCACCGAACAGGTGGCCCAGAACGATATGACGGCCTTTCATGGCGATACTCCGGTAATGCCGATGGCCGCCAGAAGGGTCGCGGTTTCGGACAGGGGCAGCCCGACGACTGCGGTGAAAGACCCTTGAATCCAAGGGATAAACGCGGCGGCGGCACCCTGAATGGCATAGCCGCCGGCCTTGCCCTGCCAATCGCCGACGGCGATGTAACGATCCAGCGCCGGATCATCCAGCGGACGCATCCGTACCAGCGTTTCGACCAGCCGCTCCCGCATCACGCCGCCGTGGCGCAGCGCGACGGCGGTCAGCACGCGGTGGCGGCGACCCGACATCAGCCGCATGAAGTCGCGCGCTTCGGATTCCGTTTCCGGCTTGCCCAGAATGCGGCGGCCGACGGCAACGGTGGTATCGGCACACAACACCGCCTCGTCATCGGCAGCGGGCACGGCGGCGGCCTTTTCGGCGGCCATCCTACGCACATAATCCCGCGCGGTTTCACCGCGCCGGGGCGTTTCGTCGATATCGGCCGGGCGGATCGCGTCGGGGCGGATGCCGATCTGCGCCAACAGTTCCAGCCGCCGCGGACTTGCCGAGCCGAGAATCAGTTTCGGGCGGGAAGCGCCGGTCATCGCAGCGCCGCCACGGTCATTTAAAGCGATAGTTGATACGTCCCTTGGTCAGGTCATAGGTGTTCATTTCCACCTGAACCTTGTCGCCGGCCAGAACGCGGATGCGGTTTTTCCGCATCTTTCCTGCCATATGCGCGATGATCTCATGGCCGTTTTCAAGCTCGACCCGGAATGTCGCATTCGGCAGGAGTTCCGTCACGACGCCGGGAAATTCGAGCATTTCTTCCTTGGCCATGGTCACTCCGTCAAAGACAACCCGCACAAGGGCGGGGACGATGCTACATGCGGCGGCGGCGCAGGTTTTTCAAGGAGAATCCGCCCGAATACGGCAGGAAGCCGCATTTGCATCGTTGCAGGATGCCCCTAGCCGACCGCGGACCGCGCCGCAAGATCGGTATTCGCGCGGAAACCATCGGGCTGGGTCAGATCATCCATCGGCGGTTCGGCAATGCGCAAGGTGCCATGCACCTGCGACATCGCAGCCAGAACCTCGGCCGCCCCAAGATCATGTGGCTGATTCACTGCCTGAGCCTCGGGGTCGTGAAGCCGGATCGCGTGACAGCCTTCGGATTCGCCCAGCTTGCCATGGGCCAGCACCTGCCCCTGCCGGGTCTCGACCCGCGCATCCAGCAGACTCACACGCGGCAGAGTCAGCAGTTTTCCGGGCCGCAGCGCGCGCAATTCGCCCAAGGATACCTTGCGACGGCACAGAATACCCAGCAATTCGACCGGCGCATCCTGCATCGCCTGCGTCAGATCGGGGCCGCCAGTCTGCGGGGTCGTCGCGCGCCCCGCCGCCCCCCTTGCCTGCGCGGTCACGCCAACGCGGATCGCGGGTTGCGGCGCGGGCAGCGCACCGGCGGGGCGGGGCTGCGGAAGTGCGACAAAGATACGCCCTTCGCGCCGCGCCGCTTCGGTGCCGAAACTGACCGACATGCCAAGTGTGCGATAGCCGGTATCTTCCAGCATCAGCATCA
>JAUNUO010000142.1:647-3739 GCA_030538135.1 Paracoccus sp. (in: a-proteobacteria) | reverse complement strand
GCGGGCAGGTTATACAATTCCTCGGCCGCGCGGCCCAGTGCGATGGCCGCGCCGCGCGCGGGCGTCTGCGGCACGTTCTGCGGCATGCCCGGCGCCTGCCCCGCATCCACGCGCGAGACATTGCGCCCCCGCAACAGCCGCCGCAGCACCGCGCCCTGAACCTTGTCGTCCTGTCGTGTCGAATCGCCCGTCATGGCCCGCCCGAATCGTTCGTCCTGCGGGCAATCTTTCAGAAAGAGGTTGAAAAAGGGTTACGCCTCGTCGCCATCCTGTTCGTCGTCTTCATCGCTGCGACGGGCCGGAGGCCGCGTCGGCAGGCTGATGCGGAACGCCGCCCCGCCCTGCCCCGGCAGATAGTCGATGCTGCCGCCAAGCGCCGCCATGATTTCGCGGCAGATGGCCAGACCAAGGCCCGCACCGCCCGCCCGCGCCGGATCGTTCAACCGCGAGAATTTCTCGAAGATCAGGCCCTGCCTGTCGGCGTCGATTCCCGAACCGTTGTCGATGATGTCGATTTCCGGCCCGCCGCCCTGCACCTTGCGGGTGCGGATGGTCAGCACCCCCGGATCGGCATCGCAATATTTCCGCGCGTTCGAAATGACGTTGATGATGACCTGCAACAGCCGGTCCGCGTCGGTAATCACCGGCATATGTTCGGACAACGGCGCCCGGTCGATGGAAAAATCACGCTCGGGCCGGGTGGCAGAGGCGGCGGCGACGGCGCGTTCTATCAGGTCGTGCAGGTTGCTGACGGATACGTTCAGCGTGGCGCGCCCGGCCTCAAGCACGGACAGGTCCAGCAGATCGTCAAGCAGCCGGGTCAGCCGCCCTGCCTCGGCATGGATGATCCCGGCAAAGCGGACCCGGTCGGGATCGGGCAGATCATCCGATTTCAGAATGTCGGAAAACGCCCGGATCGAGGTCATCGGCGTGCGCAATTCATGGCTGATCTGCCCCAGAAAGGCGTCCTTCTGCACCGAAAGCGCGGTCAGTTTCTCATTCGCCTCGCGCAATTGTCCGGCGGTGCGTTCCAGCTCGGCGCTGGCGATTTCCAGACGGCGGGTTTCCTCTTGCGCGCGGCGCGCCTCGCCCGCGACCTGCATCAGGTCGGACATCGACAGCGCCGACCCCCCGGCCACGCGGTCGATCATGGAATGCGCCGTGGCCGCCCCGACCGATCCCGCCAGCCGCCGTTCCAGCCGGGTCAGAAAGCGGGTGGTCAGGTCGGGCAGATAGCCCGACTTGCCCTGCGCCGCCGCCTCGGCCTGAAAGAATCGCAGCGCCGGTTCGGCGCCCCAGACCCCGCGTGCAAGCGCCAGCAACGGTTCCGACCCGCCGGCGCGCGCGGGCGCATGGGGCGAGACCGGCTCGACCGCATGAACGAAGGACAGGGCCTGCATCCTCTCGACCGGCGAGGGGATCGCGATCAGCGACACGATGACAAAGACCAGCGTATTCAGCGAGATGGAAACAAAGATGCTACCGGCGAGCGCGTCGATACCCTCAGGCCAGATGGGTTGCGGCAGCAGTCCGATCGAGGGCAGGAACACCAGCCTCATCCACAACAGCGAACCAAGGCCGATCCCCGCATAGGCGCCCAGACGGCTGGCCCCGCGCCACAACAGCCCGCCCAGCATCGCGGGCATCACCTGCGCCATGCCGGTAAAGGCCACCAGCCCGATCGACGCCAGCGCCACAAGCCCGCCTGACGCCTGATGATAGGCCCAGCCCGCCACCATCATCCCGATGATGGCGAACCGCCGGGCATGCAGCACGAAACTGCGCAGATCCTGCGCATCCGCCGCGCCGCCGCGCCCCAGCCACAGCCACAGCGGCACCATCCAGTGGTTGGAAATCATCGTCGAAAGCGCGATCACGCACACCACGACCATCGAGGTCGCAGCGGAAAACCCGCCCAGAAACACCAGCAGCGCCAGCCAGTCATTCCCCTGCGAGGCCGGCAGCGTCAGCACATACAGATCCGGGTTCGATCCGGCGGGCAGCAGTTCGCGCCCGACCAGGGCGATAGGGATCACGAACAGCGACATGGCCAGCAGATAGGCCGGAAAGGCCCAGCCGGCCCAATGCATCCGGGTTTCATCAGCGGCCTCGACCACCATGACCTGAAACATGCGCGGCAGGGTGACGATCGCCGTTCCCGACACGATCAGCAGCGCCGTCCAGCGGTCGGGCCGCAGCAGCCAGCCTTCAGCCGTGGCGGGATCGTCGCGCGCGGCCGCCAGCCGGGCCACGATGTCGCCCGGCCCGTCGGCCAGCCCCCAGACCACGAACACGCCCAGAGCCAGAAAGGCGGCCAGCTTGACCACCGCCTCAAGCGCGATGGCGGTGACGACGCCGTGGTGCCGTTCGTCCGCATCCAGATGCCGGGTGCCGAACAGGATCGTGAACAGGGCCAGCCCGGCGGCCAGCCACAGCGCGGTCAGCCCCTGCCCCGTGGCCGGTTCGGTCGAAAAGGCCCCAAAGGACAGCGTAACCGATTGCAATTGCAGTGCGACATAAGGCGTGGACGCCACCACCGCCAACAGCGTGACCATCGCGGCCAGCACGTTCGACTTGCCGAACCGGGCCGAAATCAGGTCCGCGATCGAGGTGACATGATGCGTCCGCGCCACCCGCACCAGCCGCCGCAATCCCCACCACGCCCCTGCAAAAACAATGGTCGGGCCAAGATAGATCGTGGCGAATTCAAGGCCCGACCGGGTCGCATAACCGACCGCGCCGTAAAAGGTCCAGGCGCTGCAATAGACCGACAGGGACAGCGTATAGACCAGCGGATGATCCAGCCAGCGCACCCGCCCGCCGGCAGCCGCGCGGTCAGCGGCGAAGGCCACGCCGAACATCAGCGCCACATAGGCCAGACAGGCCAGAACAAGGGCCTCAATCGGCATGGCGCGCCTCCTGCGGGTCAGGGATCATCGGGCAGATCGGCGGCGGCTTCGGCCTGGCGCACGGCACGGTCAGCCCCGATCAGGGCGACATGCAGCGCGGCGATGGCCGCCACCAGCACCGCCCAAAGCGTAAAGAGCCAGATCGTGCCGCCCGCGAAACTGACCGCCGAGGGCACCAGCCAG
>JAUNUO010000142.1:0-637 GCA_030538135.1 Paracoccus sp. (in: a-proteobacteria) | reverse complement strand
ACCGGCAGCATCACCGCCAGAACGGCGATCACCGGCAGGACGCGCGCCGCATCGCTCAGACGGCGGCGGCGATAGGCGGTGTTTTCCAGAAACAACGGCTTGTCAGGCATGATCGCCTTCCTTTTGTTCGTCGATCAGGCTGGCGACCAGATCGCATAATGCATCATTGGCGAACGGCTTGGCCAGATAGGCGTCGGCGCCCGGTGCGGTATGTTCGGCCTGACCCCGCGCGGTCAGCAGCAGAACGCGGGTCGCGGCAAGGCCGGGGTCGGGATCGGTCCTCAGACGGTCCAGCACCTCGGCCCCCGACAGCCCCGGCAACATCAGGTCGAGGATCAGCAGACGCGGGCGCGCCTCGCGCAGGGCCTGATTGGCGCCCTCGCCGTGGTCATGCCAGCGCACCCGCCACCCCGCGCGGGTCAGGATGAAGGTCAGGGCCTCGGCGATGTTCACCTCGTCCTCGACCAGAAGAATGTCGATGAGCTGCGGCACGCCGCGATCCTCCTGCTCCCCCTTGTTTTACTATGCGCGCAGCGATGCGACCTGTCAAAGTGCGGTGTCGCGCCTAAAGGGCGGCGAGGATCGAGGGTTCGCGCCGCGCCGGACAGCCGGCGCGCGGGCAGATGCGGCAGGTCGG
>JAUNUO010000141.1 GCA_030538135.1 Paracoccus sp. (in: a-proteobacteria) | reverse complement strand
GTGGTGAAATAGGGGATCTTGTCATAGAGCGCGACGGCGCGGATGTCGCGGCTGTCGGTGATGGCCTGGGCGCCCTCGGTCGTGTTCAGGACCATGGCGATGTCGCCGTCTTTCAGGCGGTCCACGATGTTCGGGCGACCCTCATAAACCTTGTTCACCATCTCGGTCTCGACCCCCGAATCGCGCAGGAAATCGGCCGTGCCGCGGGTGGCGGTCAGGGTGAAGCCCATATCGGTCAGGTCACGGGCGGCGGCGGCCATTTCGGCCGTCTTGTCGCCATCGCGGATCGAGATAAAGACCCGGCCGCCTTCGGGCAGATGCGTCCCCGCGCCCATCTGCGCCTTGAGGAAAGCGCGCGGAAAGTTGCGGTCCCAGCCCATGACTTCGCCGGTCGAGCGCATTTCCGGGCCCAGAAGGGTATCGACGCCGGGGAAGCGGGCAAAGGGCAGCACGGCCTCTTTCACGGAAAACCAAGGGGTTATCGGGTCGGCCAGCGTCATCGGGTCGGCGAAAGGCAGGTCGTCGTCGGGGCCGACGCCTTCCGGGTAGGGGGCGCGGGTCGGGAAGTTCGCCATCGGCTCGCCCGCCATCAACCGCGCGGCGATGGAGGCGATGGCGCTGTCGGTGGCCTTGGCAACGAAGGGGACAGTGCGCGAGGCGCGCGGATTCACCTCAAGCACATAGATGTCGTCGCCTTTCAGCGCGAATTGCACGTTCATCAACCCGACGACGCGCAGCGCGCGGGCCATGGCGACGGTCTGGCGTTTCAGTTCGTCGATGATGGCGGGCGACAGGGTGTGCGGCGGCAGCGAACACGCCGAATCGCCCGAATGAACGCCGGCCTCCTCGATATGCTGCATGATCCCGGCGACATGGACGTTTTCGCCGTCGGACAGGGCGTCCACGTCAACCTCGATCGCGCCGGACAGATAGCTGTCGAGCAGGACCGGGTTGTTGCCCGAAACCTGCACCGCCTCGGTGATATAGCGGTTGAGGTGGTCCATGTCGCGCACGATCTCCATCGCGCGGCCGCCGAGGACGTAGGAGGGACGGATTACCAGCGGGAATCCGATTCTTTTCGCGATTTCAACGGCCTGCGCCGGGCTGCTGGCGATGCCGTTGACCGGCTGACGCAGGTTCAGATCGTTCAAAAGTTTCTGGAATCGTTCGCGATCTTCGGCCAGGTCGATCGCATCGGGGGTGGTGCCGAGGATCGGAATCCCCTCGGCTTCCAGCGCGTTGGCGAGTTTCAGCGGGGTCTGACCGCCGAACTGAACGATGACGCCGTGAAGGGTGCCGTTCGACTGTTCGGTGCGCAGGATTTCCAGCACATGTTCCAGGGTCAGCGGTTCGAAATACAGACGATCGCTGGTGTCGTAATCGGTGCTGACCGTTTCCGGGTTGCAGTTGATCATGATGGTTTCATAGCCCACCTTGGTCAGCGCAAAGCAGGCGTGGCAACAGCAGTAATCGAATTCGATCCCCTGCCCGATCCGGTTCGGACCGCCGCCGAGGATGACGACCTTTTTCGCGTCGGTCGGGCGCGACTCGCATTCCACATCGCCCATCGCGGGGCTTTCCCAGGTGGAATACATATAAGGGGTCTGCGCCTCGAACTCGGCCGCGCAGGTGTCGATGCGCTTGAACACCGGATGAATATCCAGCGCGCGGCGGGCGCGGCGAACGTCGGTTTCGGATTTTCCGGTCAGCGTTGCCAGTCGCGCATCGGTAAAGCCCATCTGCTTGATCACGCGCAAGGATTCCGCGTCATCCGGCAGGCCGCCATCGCGGATACGCGCCTCGGCATCGACGATTTCGCGGATACGTGCGAGGAACCACGGGTCGAAATGCGTGATCCGTTGGATTTCATCGTCGGTCAGGCCGAACCGCATCGCCTCGGCAACGACGCGCAACCGGTCGGGGGTCTGTTTCGACAAGGCGGCGATCACGGCGGGTTTGCCCTGTTCCGCCGCGCCCTCGATGGCGACTTCATCCAGACCGCTCAGCCCGTTTTCCATGCTGGCCAGCGCTTTTTGCAGGCTTTCATGGAAACTGCGACCGATGGCCATCACTTCGCCCACCGATTTCATCGCGGTGGTCAGCTCAGGCTTGCTGCCTGGGAATTTTTCAAAGGCAAAACGCGGGATCTTGGTCACGACATAGTCGATCGACGGCTCGAAAGATGCCGGGGTGACGCGGGTGATATCGTTGTCCAGTTCGTCCAGCGTATAGCCGACCGCCAGTTTTGCGGCGATTTTCGCGATGGGAAAGCCGGTCGCCTTTGAGGCGAGCGCAGACGATCGGCTGACGCGCGGGTTCATCTCGATCACCACCATGCGGCCATCCGCCGGATTGATCGCCCATTGCACGTTGGAGCCGCCGGTTTCCACGCCGATCTCGCGCAGGACGGCGATGGAACCGTTGCGCATACGCTGATATTCGCGGTCGGTCAGGGTCAGCGCAGGGGCGATGGTGATGGAATCACCCGTATGCACCCCCATCGGATCGACGTTTTCGATGGAACAGACAATGATGGCATTGTCGGCCTTGTCGCGCACGACCTCCATCTCGAATTCTTTCCAGCCCAGCAGGCTTTCGTCGATCAGCACCTGCGCAACCGGGCTGGCATCCAGCCCGGACCGCACGATCCGTTCGTAGTCGTCGCGATTATAGGCAACTCCGCCGCCGGTGCCGCCAAGGGTAAAGGCCGGGCGGATGATCGCGGGCAAACCGATGTCATCCAGTTCCGTCATCGCCAGCGCCACACCCGCGCCGATGTCATATTTTCCGGCCGGGGTCTTTGGCGCGCTGATGATGGTCGCACGCGGGTTCTCAAGCCCGATGCGATCCATCGCCTCGCGGAACAGCTTGCGGTCTTCGGCCATCTCGATCGCGGCGCGCTGAGCGCCGATCAGTTCAACGCCATAGCGATCCAATGCACCGTTATCGGCCAGGGCCAGCGCCGTGTTCAGCGCTGTCTGACCACCCATCGTTGGCAAAAGCGCGTCGGGGCGTTCCTTGGCAATGATCTTTTCGACGATTTCGGGGGTGATAGGTTCGATATAGGTAGCATCGGCCATCTCGGGGTCGGTCATGATCGTGGCCGGATTCGAGTTGACCAGAATCACCCGATACCCTTCCTCACGCAGCGCCTTGCAGGCCTGCGCACCCGAATAGTCGAACTCGCACGCCTGTCCGATGACGATAGGACCGGCACCGATGATGAGGATCGACTGGATATCGGTTCTTTTCGGCATGGTCCTGCCCCCCGCTGGCTGTGATGTGCGCAAATCGTCCGGGGTTATAGCCAAGCGCGGCGGCGGCGCAAGGTCAGTTGGTGCAGCTTGCAGCCCGTCAAAGAGGGGCAGGCTTTGCGCCCCCAGAAGCGCGGGCGATCATGCATGACGCGACCAGGGTTCAAGCGGCCGGGATCAGATTTTGATCCTCAGCGTTGCGACAACAGGGTCAGTGCAACGCTGTAGGCGTTTTGTGCCGGGGAATTCAGCTGGATTTGAGAGCGCGCCATGTAGGTCCGCATCAGTTTTTCCATGCCCGCTTCGGTCCCGACTGTCTTGAATGGTTCCGATCCGAACATACGCTCGGCGCGGGCCTTCATCATCGTCATCTGCCGGTCCACAGGAATTTTGCCAAAGCTTTTGGGATCAAAGCCGAACGTCGTCTCAAAAACCTTGCGCAACGGCGGGTTGCCCAGAACCTCGTACCACAGGGTGGTTTCCTTTACGTCGCGCGTCGCCATTTCAGTCAGCTCACGCTGTGCGTTCAGGGCAAGGCGCATGGATTCGTCGGATTTGCCGACACGGCGCTCGAGTTCGCGGTCAATGAACTGATTGACAACCTTGTCACCAAAACCGCTGGACTGCACCTTGTTCGCGCCCTCGCCATAACGAAATGCCTCGGCCAGCTTCAAAAAACGCTTGTCCGACAGGCGATTCACCAAAGATCGGCTGTCGGACAGATCCGATTCCAACACCTTCTGAATGAAGGCCCGGCTGCCGATTTCATTTTCCAGGCCAAAGGCACCCAAGGCGACCGTAAGCAGCCTGTAATCCTTGACCAGATCGCCCGCGGTTTCGACCTTGGAGATATTTTCCCGGAAATAGGTATTGTTGCGGCTGACCTGAAGATCGTTGGCGATCATCTCTTTTTGCTGTGTCGAGGTCCGCTTGAGAACATTCCAGCCCGCAATACCGCCTAGCCCGAGGACGATCTGAGACATCACTGCACCCTTGCGGCCATCAGGCGGGCTTCGCGCGGCAGAAGGTCGCGCAGACGACGCAGAGCCTGATAAATGTTATCCTCGACGATGAACTGGGTCGCATCATTCAGCAGATTGCGGCTGTCGCGATCCTCGAAAACCTGTGTCAACTGTTCGAGACCGCGCAACAGTTGCTGTCGGCCCTGGGCGGCATCGGCATCACCCGACAGGATCAACTGGGCCACATAACACACGCGCGACACAGGCGTCTTGACGTTATCCGGGTGGATTGCATCCTTCAGCCGCAAGACATGGGTGTTGGGCGTCTTGATCGAGATTTTCGACCGGCGGTCACCGTTTTCGATGACGGCACCGTTGATCAGAACCCGCTCGTTCGGGGCAAGCTTGATGACAAGACCGCTCATGCCGCCACCTCGCCGCGCAGACCCTTCATGACGGACATGTTGACGTCAATCAGCGCATCAACGGTTGCGGTGCCGTTCATCACGGAATGACCGTGGCGCACGCTGAAGAGCGCCAGCGAAATCAGGCCCGCCTTGACCTCGTCGGGCAACGCGTTGTCGGAATGCGACAGATCTGATGCCAGAATGTTCCAAAGCTCGGTGTTCTTGTGGACCGCCTGGATGCTGGCGACGGTATCGCCGTCGCGGGCGGCCTGACGCAGCATCCGCGTTACGCGGGCAAAAACGTCGTATTCGGTATCCTTTTCGGTGCGGACAGTGTTCGATCCGTAAAAGGCATGAGCGTTCATTGGCGTAACCGCGTTCAAGGTCGTGTTTCCCGATTTCTAGGAGAGGTTTGTGGTGTGCGGGGCGCCCGCGCAGGGCGCCCCCACGTCTATCAGCGGAACAGCGACAGGATCGACTGCGGCGCCTGGTTCGCGATCGACAACGACTGAATGCCCAGCTGCTGCTGGGTTTGCAGCGCCTGCAAACGAGCCGAAGCTTCTTCCATGTCGGCGTCAACCAGAGCGCCAATACCCACTTTCAGCGAGTCAGCCAATTGTCCGACGAAAGTCGCCTGATCCGAAATCCGCTTGCCGGCAGAACCCAGATCAGCCGCACCGCCGACCGCCGCATCAATCATGTTTTCGATCGCGGTGACCATCGCCTTGGCGGTATCGACATCGGTGATGCCGGTGTACGAGCCGGAAGTTCCTGCTTCCAGGTCCAGATCAAGCGCGGTTTCCAGATCGACGCTGGCCACCGTGATGGTGTTTTGCGCCGTTTCCGGGTTGCCGTTTTCCCGATCCAGCGACCCGACGACTTCCATCGTGCCACCGGCACTCAGCAGGTTGACGCCGTTCATCTGCGTCCCCGACACGATCGACGCGATCTGGCTGATCTTGTTCTCGATATCCGTGTTGATCTTGCCGAAATCGGCGGTCGAGTTGATCGCGCCGACGGCGAGATCTTTCATCTCGGTCAGCAGCTTGGTCACCATTTCGGCGCCGGAGCGCGCGGTGGCGACGGTAGCGTCAGCAACGTTCAGCTGGCTCTGGATGTTCTTGAACGCGCTCTGGTCGGTTTCCATGACCTTCGAGATCGCCCAGATCGCCGCGTTGTCCTTGGCGTTTGCGACGGACTTGCCGGTCGAGATCTCGGCCTGAGTCTTGCTCAGGTTCGAGTTGATCCCCTTCAGGGTCTGCAGGGCGACGATGGCGCTGTTGTTGGTCAGAATACTGGACATGTTGTCCTCCTTTTAGGTTGGGCAGATTTTGGCCCGGTTTCGGATGACGGCCTTCTGACCGGCTGGGCTGGTGCCCTTCACTTGCTGTGTGACGCCTTTCTATCGGCGACCTCTTACGAAATAATGAATTCCTCCCCTTTCTCAAAACCCAATTCCCATTGCATTTTATTCAAAACCGACGCGGCGCTTCGGGCGAAATCGTGGCGACATGATGGCGGCCCGTGCTGTCATAGGTGCGCAGCGACCGGGCAGCCTGAACGATTTCGGCAATCTGGTCCATCGCAGATTGCGCGCCGCTTTGCGCCGCCAGCGCAAGCGCGCGCAGTTCGGTCAGAATCACCTCGAGACGATCTCTCTCGCTGCGGTCAACGCGCCCTTCCTCAAGCGCGCGGACGAATGATTCGATCATGCTCAGCGCCTCTTGCGCGCGGCCATCAATGATGGCGGCACGGGCGCGATTCAGTTTCGCGGCGGCGCTGCTCATTCATCTTTCTCCTTGATAAAGCGATCGAATCCCAAGTTCAGCGATTCGGTGAGAACTGCGGCATATTCGCGCGACAGGAAAGACGCGAACTGATCTTCGCCGGCGCCACCGGCAAAGGCGCCGCCCTCGGGCCGGGGAAAGGCGTGTTGCATCATGTTTTCGACAAATGCCTGCTCAAGCTGCTGTGCGGCGCTGACGCGCGGGGGCGCTGCGGGAAGGGAAAGAGGGGAAATCTGCATCTGAACCTCTGCTGCATGATTAGATTTTTCGTCGAATAGCAGACAGCGGTAAATAATCAGTAACGAGTCGATCATATAAAAGGAGACACCGAATCGACAGGAACGGATATGGACATTACCGCAATTATCGCGCCTGCGGCGCCAGCAGGTGCAGCGACTTTGCCGTCCGCGCCACAATCCACCGGTGTTGCGGATTTCCTTGCGCAGTATCTTGGGCTGGTGGACGAGGCCG
>JAUNUO010000140.1 GCA_030538135.1 Paracoccus sp. (in: a-proteobacteria) | reverse complement strand
TGCGCCGCGCCTGCGAGACATGGCCCGATCATGTCTGGCTGAACCCGGTGCCCGAGGCGCATTGGCAGCACACCCGCTCGATCGGGATGATCCAGGATATTTTCGAAAACCGGATGATGCCGATGACACTGGAGGGGCTGACGCAGGCGATGCGGGTCCTGGGCTGACGGCGACGCCGGACGGTCAGCTATCCGCCAAGATCGAACGGGCCGATGCGGGATCTGGCGCGAGCCGTGCAGCAAAGGCGGCGCGACAGGTATGAACTGGCACGAATACTTAGAAAAATCGACCGAACGGCAGGCCGCGAAAGGGCGGACGAAGGATCGCCGATTGACGACCGGCGTGCCCGTGCCCATCTTTGGCATATGCTCAAGTTCATGCCGATCCTGCTGCTTGCCGCCTATATCACCGCCATGTGGTTCTTTTCGACCTGGCGGGTGAAACAGGAACTGAACACCCGGTCAACGCCGCTGAATCATCCGCGGCTGAACCCGATCCTGGAACGGCTGGGTCGGGCGATGGATCTGCCGCCGATCCGCGCACATATCTATGAGATCGAGCCGGTGAACGGTCTTGCGGCCCCCGACGGGCGCATTTTCCTGACCCGCGGCTTCATCCGCAAACTGGATTCCTGCGAGGTCACGGCCGAAGAACTGGCCTCGGTCGTCGCGCACGAACTGGGCCATGTCGCGCATGGCCATACCCGCCGCCGTCTGGTCGATTTCGCCGGGCAGAACGTGATCCGCATGGTGCTGGTCGGGGTGCTGGGGCGGTTCATTCCCTTTGTCGGCGCGTGGATCGCCAATCTGGTGTCGTCCGCCATCGCCGCCCGCCTGTCGCAGCAGGACGAATACGAAGCCGACGCCTTTGCCAGTGCCTTGCTGGTCAAGGCCGGGATCGGCACCGGGCCGCAGAAATCGCTGTTCGCGAAACTGGACGCGCTGACCGGTGCGGGCATGGGCGGCGCACCGGCGTGGCTGTTGTCGCACCCGCGCACCGACAAACGCATCGCCGCCATTCAGGCGAACGAGGCGCGCTGGTCGCAAGGGGACCGCTGAACGGTCCCCGCGCCGGGATCAGGTAAAGATGAAATCGGTCTCGCCGATCTGGTTCAGTTCTGCCCCGGCGATGACGATGGTCGTGCTGCCGCCGCCCCAGGTCGAATGGACGACCTGAACGCCCGCCGCGATCTTGCTGATGGCCAGGCTGTAATAGGATGCGCCCTCGATCTCGATCCGGTCCAGCCCGTCCTGCCAGTCGTTGATCCGCGCCCAGCCTTCGTTGCGGCCAAAGACAAAGGTATCGGCACCGGCCCCACCCCAAAGCTGATCGCGACCGGTGCCGCCACTCAGCCGGTCGGCACCGGCGGCGCCATACAGGCTGTCGTCACCGGCCCCGCCCAGCAGGAAATCATTGCCGCCCTCGCCGCGCAGAAGGTCGTTGCCAGTACCGCCGTCCAGACGATCATGGCCATTGCCACCGTCCAACGTATCGCGGCCTGCACCGCCGATCAGCGCGTCATTCCCGCCTGCGCCGCGGATCAGGTCGTTCCCCGCACCGCCGGCCAGACGGTTCGCGCCACCGTCGCCGATGATCCGGTCATTGCCGCTGCCGGTGCTGACGTTGTTGATCTGGCGGATGGTGTCGGTTCCCTGCCCGGTGTTCTGCGCGCCGGTCACGGCCAGCGAAGCGGTGATATTCGTCGCACCGCTGAACCGGACGGTATCAACCCCGGTGCCGCCGATCATCAGGTCGTTCCCCAGTCCACCGTCCAGCGTGTCGTTCCCCGCCCCGCCGCGCAGCGTGTCTTTGCCGCCGCCACCGATCAGCAGATCGTTGCCGCCCTGACCCGAAATCAGGTCATTTCCCGCACCGCCGTTCAGCACGTTCGCCGCGCCATTGCCGGTGATCGTGTCATTGCCGCCCGCCGTCGTGACGTTCTCGATCGAGATCAGCCGGTCGCGCCCGGACGACAGCGTATCCTGAAACCCGGTCAGCCGCAGATTGACCTGCGTGGCGGTGTTCGCCGTGTATTGCGCGGTATCCTGCCCGGCGCCGCCGTTCAGCACGTCGTTCCCCGTGCCGCCGATCAGCACGTCATTGCCGCCATTTCCGAACAGCGTGTCATTCCCCGCGCCGCCGGAAATGCGGTTGTCGTTATCCTGCCCGTGCAGTTCCTCATGCGCGGCGGTGCCATTCACGTCGCGGCCCTTCGAGGTAACTTTCAGCTTGAACGTACCGATGGGGGACGATGAATAAACGTTGCCGCTGACGCCGACATAGAAGGTTCCGCCCGCAGTCGTGGAATAGTCAAAGGCATAGCTGTGGCCGCCCGAAACCTTGCTGCCGTTCGAATCATAAACCGTGACATAGGTTGCGGACGGATGTTCGGTTCCCGAACCGTTCGCGGCCTCGAAACGATACACCTCGCCGGCTTTCAACGTGATGCGATACCAATCGTTGTCGCCATGCGCGTCCAGCCGCCCCTCAAGCGCTTGTCCGGCGATCATCCTTGCCGTTGTCAGACCGTCGCCGCGCACAGTGTCGCGCATATCGGTGTGAATGCGGTAATTCCCTTCGGGAGCACTGTTATAGAAACCGTCGTCGGACACCTCCAGATAATAGGTGCCGCTGGTCGTTGGGCGAAACCCCAGGTTACTTTCCTTGCCCTTCGATCCGATCTGTACACCGTTCGCGTCGTAAATCGTGATCTTCGCATAACCCAGCGGTGTCGCCCCGCCATCGCCTGTCAGGCGGAAGTTATAGGAATATCCTTCGGTCAGCGACACCCTGAACCTGTCGCTGTCGCCGTTCTGCCCCAATACCCCAGAGGTCACGCCCGTTCCGTTGATCGTGGCCGTGGTGATATTGCTGTCCGGCACGTCGTCATCCATGCTGGCGCGGATGATGTAATTTCCTTCGGCGGAATTATTGTAATAGTGATTATCCGCAACGGAAAGATAATAGGTCGCTGTTTGCGACGCCGTAAAGGAAAACTGCGACGTACCTGAATAGCCGCTGAACGGTTTTCCATTTGAATCCAGCAACCTTATCAACCCAGAACCCAGGGTATTCGGGCCACCGTCACCACTCAGCCAGAACTGATAACGGTAACCCTGCTGCACATCGACACGCCACCAATCCATATCGCCGTTCACCTCCAGCGAACCGGAAAACTGCCCGGTTCCGGTGATGATCGCCGTGGTTGTATTGTTCGCCGGAATATCGGACATGATGATTCTCTTTCAACATCGCGCGGATTAACCTTGATAATTATCCATGAAAGAGTTTCGTCAGACGGTCAAGCGCACGGCGCATGGCGCGATACGATTCATCGTGACACGCACCCGCGCCACGCCCCTTTTCCCATGCGCCCGATCATTGCCATTCTGCCGCGCGACAACTAACCATCTGACCATGAACCGCATTTTCCGTCGCCGCATCCTGTATATCCCCGGATACGACCCGATCCCACCACGCCGTTATCGCGAGCTTTTCCGCCGCGAAGGGGCCGATCAGGCTCGGATTTCGGGCTATGCGCTGACCCAGGCCGCGCGCAGTGACGGGACGGGCTTTGGCTGGGCGGCGGACAGCCGGATGGGCGGGCGCGATACCCATGCCGAATTCGAGGTTCTGATCTGGGACGACATCGTGCAAGGTTCGATGAGCCGGTCGATCCCGGCGACCTATCTTCATCTGCTGCGGACGGCATGGGCCTATGTCGGATCCGGCGCGCTGTTTCGCCTGATGCGGTTGCGGCGCGGGCCGGTCATCGCGGCGCTGTATCCCATTGCGGTGCTGCTGGCGCAACTGGCCATGGCGCTGGTTCTGGCTGCCATCGCGGGTCGCGCCATCGGCGGGCTGGCGGGACTGGTCGCGGCGGCGGCGGTAGCGTGGGGCGTTCTGGAAATGTGGCGGCGGTTGGATGGCCGCATCTTCGCCTATTACCTGATGCAGGATTACGCCTTTACCGCGCAAACCGGCGGCGCCTATCCGGCCGTTCTGGAAACCCGCATCGCGGGTTTTACCGACCGGATCGCGCAGGTACTGAACGACGGTTGGGACGAGGTTCTGGTGATCGGCCATTCCTCGGGCGCCTGTATCGCGGTGTCGGCGCTTGCCGACCTGCTGCGTCGCAGAGGTGCCACGGACCGTCTGGCACTGATGACGCTTGGCCATGTGGTGCCGATGCTGACCGCCCTGCCCCGCGCCGACCGGCTGCGCGCCGATCTGGCGCTGATGGGCGGGCAGGACGTGGTGTTCTGGCTGGATGTGACGGCGCCCGGCGATGCCTGCTGTTTCGGGCTGTGCGATCCGGTGGCGGTCAACGGGCTGATCCCCGACGCTCAACGCGCGCCGCTGATCCTGTCGGCGGCCTTTACCAACACCCTTTCGCCCGAAAGGCGCGCCGCCATGCGCTGGCGCTGGTTCCGGCGGCATTTTCAGTATCTCTGCGCCTTCGACCGACCCGGCGACTATGATTATTTCGCCATCACCGCCGGGCCGCTGACCCTGCGGCAAAGGTTCGGCAGCCGTGCCCACTCGCCGGGGCGGATCGCCCGGCCCGTGCTGGCGATGCAACGATGATCCCGCCCAAACCCAAGGCCGCCCCGCGTGGGCGCGGCATTCTGCGGCTGGCGTGGGCGTTCCGGCGCGATCTGTTGTCGGCGCTGCCCGCGCATTTCTATCACGCCCGGATGGCCGAATTCCGCAGCCCGCTGATCCACAGCTTTTTCTGCAACGACCCGGCGCTGGTGCGGATGATCCTGTCCGAAAGGCCCGGCGATTTCCCCAAATCCAACCGCCTGCGCGAGGGTCTGGCCCCGCTGCTGGGTCGGTCGGTCTTTGTCACCAACGGGCCGGAATGGGCGTTTCAGCGCCGTATCATCGACCTCGCCTTTGCGGGCGGACGGCTGCACGAGGTGTTCCCGGCCATGCGCGCCGCCGCCGATGCGGCATTGGCGCGGCTGCACGAGGGCGAACAGGACATCGAAGCCGAATGCAGCCATGCCGCAGCGGACATCATCTTTCGCACGCTGTTTTCCCTGCCGATCGAACATGACATCGCCGCGCAGGTCTTTCACGCCTTTCGCGCCCATCAGGATGCGCAGCCGGTGGTGAATGCCGCCGCCATGATCCCGTGGCCGCGCTGGCTGCCGCGCCCGCACCGGCGGCAGACGCGGCGAACAGCGGCGGAAATCCGCGGGCTGATCGACGGTCTGGTGGCGCAACGCATGGCGGCCATCGCCAACGGCATCGCGCCCGATGATCTGGCCACGCGGATCATGACAACGCCCGACCCGGAAACGGGCCGCCTGTTCACGTCGGCGGAAATGACCGATCAGGTGGCGATCTTTTTTCTGGCCGGGCACGAGACCAGCGCCGCGGCGCTGGCATGGTCGCTGTGGCTGCTGGCCGCCAATCCCGAATGGCAGTCCCGCGTCGCGGCCGAAGCCGCAGCAGCAGGCCCGCTGAACAGGCTTTCCGACCTGTCGTCGCTGCAACTGACCCGCAACACCTTCCGCGAGGCGATGCGGCTTTACCCCCCCGTGCCAATGATGGTGCGCGAGGTGACCGGCCCCGAAACCCTGCGCGGCAGACCCGCGAAACCGGGGGCGCAGATCGTCATCTCGCCGTGGCATCTGCACCGGCACGACCGCATCTGGCACGATGCCGACGCCTTCGATCCCGAACGCTGGAACCGACCCGACAACCGACAGGCCGCGCGCGCCGCCTATATCCCCTTTTCCGCCGGACCGCGCGTCTGCCCCGGCGCGGGCTTTGCCATGGCCGAAGGGGTGCTGATGCTGGCGCTGATTACCCGCAGCTTTCGCCTGTTCCCCGGATCGCATCCGCCGGTTCCCATCGCGCGGCTGACGACACGCGGCAAGGACGGTATCCTGATCCGGCTGGAACGGCGCGAACCGCAATAGCCGCACTGCCCTGAGATACGCAGCTTTGTGCGGGTCAGTTCAGCGAAACAACACCAGTGACCCCGGCGACCAAGCCAGACGGGTGCGCGCGCCGACATCCTGCACTTCGCGGCCAAAGACGTTGCGCATGGAAATCCGCACCGGGGGCACCTTGCCCCCCGCCGACATGCCGTCCAGTCGCAAATCGTAATAGGTCATATCGCCGTAATAAACCACTTCGTCGATGGTGGCCTGGGTTTCGCGTGGCTGCGGGTTCTGGGCCGATGGCGACAGCAGCGTCATCGTTTCCGGGCGGAATCCGATGATCGGTGCGGTATCGTCGGGCGACAGGCGGCTGATCTGGCGGGCGGTCAGTTCGACGGTGCCAAGGCCAGCCACCTCGACCTCGGCGCCGCCGTCGGGCAGGTCGCGCAGGATCGTGGCAGGCAGAAAGTTCATCACCCCGATGAAATCCGCCACGCGGCGGTTGGCCGGGCGGGCGTAAAGAGCCTCGGGGCCGTCAAGCTGGGCGATCTCACCCTCGAACATGACGGCGATACGGTCGGACATGACCAAGGCTTCTTCCTGATCGTGGGTCACCAGAACAAAGGTGATGCCGACCTGCCGTTGCAGCTTTATCAGTTCGACCTGCATCAACTCGCGCATCTTGCGATCCAGCGCGGACAGCGGTTCATCCAGCAGCAGCACCTTGGGTTTCAGGATCAGCGCGCGGGCCAGCGCGACCCGCTGACGCTGACCGCCCGACAGGGCGTGTGCCGCGCGTTTGCCATAGCCCTTAAGCCCGACCATGCCCAGGGCTTCCTCGACCAGCGCGGCCTTTTCGGCCCGCGATCGCGGATCGCGGCGCAATCCGAAAGCGACGTTTTCCGCCACGGTCAGATGCGGAAAGATGGCATAGGACTGGAACACCATATTGGTGGGCCGCTTGTTCGCGGGCACTTCCTCCATGCGCTTGCCGT
>JAUNUO010000139.1:5147-7007 GCA_030538135.1 Paracoccus sp. (in: a-proteobacteria) | reverse complement strand
TTCTGGTGCAGCGCGGTGTTTACGATCAGGTGGTGGCGCGCATGGCCGGGCGTTACGCCGCGCTGCGCACCGGCCCGGCGCTGGAGGATTACGAGGTCGGCCCGCTGATTTCCGCGCAACAGCGCGACATGGTAAACGGCTGGCTGGCGAAGGGGGCCGATCTGACCGTGGCCGCGCAGGGGCAGGTGCTGGGTGAAGGCGGCTTCTATGTCGCGCCCCATCTGCTGACCGGGGGCACGTCGGACCACCCGCTGGCGCAGAACGAAATCTTTGGTCCGGTGCAGGTGGTCATCCCCTTTGACGATGAGGCCGAAGCGGTGGCCATCGCCAACGGCACCGACTTTGGCCTTGTCGCCGGAGTCTGGACGGAAAACGGCAGCCGCGCGATGCGGATGGCAAAAGCGATCCGGTCGGGTCAGGTCTTCCTGAACAACTACGGCGCCGGCGGCGGGGTGGAACTGCCCTTCGGCGGGGTCGGCCTGTCAGGACATGGCCGCGAAAAGGGGTTCGAGGCGCTGTATGGGTTTTCGGTGCTGAAAACGGTGGCGGCCTGGCATGGGTGAGGGGGACATGGCGCGAGAATGACAAATTTTTTGCGGGAATAATCCGAGCAACATTGAAATCGGCCGATTTCCGGTCAGCATTCGAGCAAAGGACATCAAAGTGGATATATTCGGCATAACTCGTATTGGCGTCATGACGAACAAAACGTTAAACAGCTTTCGTGCCACACGCGGAAAGTCCCTGGCTGAGGCAAAGGAAATAACTTTTAACCTTGGCAATCTGTCAGCAAGATTCAATCTCTTCGATGCATTTTGTGTTCCCACTTATCAAATGCTCATCGCGCAAGACGCCACTTTTCACGCACTGATCGCCACAAATCGCGATCTGCCTGAACCGTTCCGGTCAAGATTGGAGCGACTGGCACAAGAGCGGAAGAATTTTCATGTCCTGTGGCTGGATGATGACGACCGTCCTGCCGACGCGGCCGGTCGGAAGATATCGGAAATCTCGTCGGCAAATAATGTTTTCACTTTCCGCTACGACGACGATGACGCCCTTCCAAAAACCTATGCACAAATGGTCCGCGAGGCGGTATCGAAACGTGAACCGGATACGGTTCTGTCCTTTCACAACGGCTTTAGCCTGAGCAGGGTCGGCGAGGACCAATTCTTGTTTAACATCAGAAAATACCCGCTTAACGCTTATGGGATAGGATATAAATCTTCTCTGGAAAATCTCCGAACGATCCTGCACCTCGGCTCGCACACAAAAATCACCCGGCCTACGGTTCACGACACTGATCAAATCGGGTGGCTGTCATCCGTTCATAACCTGAATGACAGCAGAGTCGGCGCACCACGTGTCGATCCGATATCCGCCAGAGATGTATTACAACAAATAAAGCCGCTATTTCCCCAGATCAGCATCGAAACATTGCAAACCTTGCAACTGCGTCGAAGTGAGGACGTGTGAAGAAAAGGCCTAAACCTCCATCTTCCCCCTTAACGGAATATCATCCGCCGGGGTCACGTTATGCCGCTCGATCATCCGGTGCACATGCGGGTCGCCGTCGCCGCGGTGCAGGGCGCGCAGGGCCTCGGTAACTTCGGCGTCCGTCTTGGTGCGGCGGAGGTTGTGGCGGACGTATTCGTCCCATGTCGCGATGTGATAGCTTTCCGACCACAGCGCCGGGTTTTCCAGATCGCGCAGCAAGGCCCAGTTGCGGGCGCCGTCGCGGCGGCGGATGGCGCGGCGCTGGCGCATCAGGCGCAGGAACTCGGGCACGTCGGGCTGGTCGATCCGGTAATCGACCATCACCATGATCGGGCCGGACCGGCCGCGCAGGTCGAGGCTCAG
>JAUNUO010000139.1:0-5047 GCA_030538135.1 Paracoccus sp. (in: a-proteobacteria) | reverse complement strand
GGTAATCGACCATCACCATGATCGGGCCGGACCGGCCGCGCAGGTCGAGGCTCAGCTCCGGCTCGCGGAAGCGGTTGGCCGGGTCCAGATCGACGGCGCCGAATTCCGGCGCGGTGAACCAGAACCCGATCAGCGCGCCCAGAAACAGCAGCCCGGCCGACCCCAGAAACGCCGCCTCGATCCCGTAGATCCCGGCGGTCATGCCCCAGATCCACGCGCCCACCGCCATGCCGCCGAACACCGCCGTCTGATACAGTGCCAGCGCGCGGGCCACGACCCAGCGCGGTGTGGACAATTGCACCGTGACGTTGAACAGCGACAGCGCCAGCACCCAGGACGCCCCGGCAGGCAACATCGCGGCGGCATGCGCCCAGACGGAATCGGTCAGCGCCAGCGTGGCGGCGGCCAGTCCGAAACCGGCAAAGGCGAGGCGGGTCACGTTTTCATTGTTGAACCGCGCCCGGATGCGCGGGTTAAGCAGCGCCCCGCCGATCGCGCCGACCCCGTAACAGCCCAGCAGGGCGCCCAGCAACAGCGAGCCGCCCTCGGGATGGCGGGCAGCGATCAGCGGCAGCAGCGCCAGCACCGCGACAGCAGCAAAACCGAACAGCGCCCCGCGCGCGATCACCCGCATCAGGTTCGGCGACAGCGCGACATAGCGCAGACCCGCGCCGACGGCGGCAACGAACGGCTCGGGGGTCATGGTGCGCGGCGCGGGTTGCGGGCGCCAGCGGAACAGAGCGCCCAACAGCGGAACATAGCTGACGGCGTTGATCGCAAAGGCGACCGGCGCGCCGAAGGCGGCGGTGATGAATCCGCCCGCCGCCGGCCCGACGCTGCGCATCAGGTTGAACCCGACCGAGTTCAGCGACACCGCCGCAGGCAGATCGCGGCGCGGCACCAGATCGCCCTGCGTCGCCTGCCACGGCGGGTTATACAGCGCCTGCCCCGCTCCGATCAGGAAGGTGAAGCCCAGCAGCAGCCAGGGCGTCAGCCCGCCCTGCCATGCCACGACCGCCAGCACCACCGACACCACCGCCATGAACAGTTGCGCGGCGATCAGCAGGCTGCGCCGGTCCAGAATATCGGCCAGGGCCCCCGATGCCAGCGCCAGGGCCATGATCGGCAGCGTGTTGGATGCCTGCACCAGCGCGATCAACGTGGTGCTGTCGGTCAGTTGCGTCATCAGCCATGCCGCGCCGACCGCCTGCACCATGCCGCCGAAATTGGAAATCAGCGTCGCGCCCCACAAGGTGCGAAAGGCGGGATAGCGCAGCGGAGCAAGGGCAGAGGCACGTTCAGTCATGCTGCGACGTTAGGCCGCGGCGCGCATCGCCGCAATGCCGCGGCGCAGCACAAGATTCGCAGAGCAATTGCGGAATAATGTGGGTAAAATTTCAATCATCTTACAGTGATCGAAGATTATTTCGACGTATTTCATATTTCATCGAATATTCTTCGTTATGCATGCCAAAAACCCATCGACTCAGGGATTTCATTTCAGCGCAACCCGCTATTCTTGTTGGATCGGCAGGGAAGGGGAAAGCCATGAAGATCGTCGTTCTGGGCGCGGGTGTCATCGGCGTGACCTCGGCGTGGTATCTGGCCCGCGCGGGGCATGACGTCACCGTCATCGACCGGCAGACCGGCCCGGCGCTGGAAACCAGCTTTGCCAACGCGGGTGAGGTGTCGCCCGGCTATTCCTCGCCTTGGGCCGCGCCCGGCGTGCCGCTGAAGGCGCTGAAATGGATGTTCCAGCGCCACGCGCCGCTTGTGCTGCAACCGAAGCTGGACCGGCAGCGGATCGTCTGGATGTTGCAGATGCTGCGCAACTGCACAACTGCAGCCTATCAGATCAACAAGAGCCGCATGGTGCGGCTGGCCGAATACAGCCGCGACTGTCTGGGCGAACTGCGCACCGAGACCGGCATTTCCTATGACGAGCGCACGCAGGGCACCTTGCAGGTGTTCCGCAGCCAGAAACAGGTCGATGCGGCGGGCAAGGACATCGAGGTGCTGGCCGCCGACGGCGTCCCCTTCGAGGTGCTGGACCGCGCCGGGTGCATTGCCGCCGAACCGGGGCTGGCGGGCGCGCGTGAGCTGATCGCGGGCGGGCTGCGCCTGCCGGGCGATGAGACGGGCGATTGCTTCAAGTTCACCAACCGGCTGGCCGAGATGGCCGTGGCGGCGGGCGTCACCTTCCGCTGGGGCGTCGGCGTTCAGCGGCTGGAAACGGCGGGCGGGCGCATCACCGCGGTGCATACCGATGCGGGGCCGGTGACGGCGGATCGCTATGTTCTGGCAATGGGCAGCTTTTCCCCGGCGCTGGTGCGTGACCTGGGGCTGCGGCTTCCGGTCTATCCGCTCAAGGGATATTCGCTGACGCTGGACATTCTCGACGCCGAGCGCGCGCCGGTTTCGACCGTGATGGATGAAACCTACAAGGTCGCGATCACCCGTCTGGGCGACCGCATCCGCGTGGGCGGGCTGGCCGAGATTGCGGGCTATGGTCTGAGCCTGAACCCGCGGCGGCGCGAGACGCTGGCCCTTTCGGTGAATGACATGTTCGGCGGGGCGGGCGATGTGGACGGGGCCGCGTTCTGGTGCGGCCTGCGCCCGATGACGCCAGATGGCACACCCATCGTGGGCGCCACGCCGATCGGCAACCTGTTCCTGAACACCGGCCACGGCACGCTTGGCTGGACCATGGCCGCGGGATCGGGGCGCGTTCTGGCCGATCTGATTTCGGGACGCGCGCCCGACATCCAGACCGACGATCTGGGCTATGCGCGTTATCTGAACGGCGGACGCGCGGCGGCACCTGCCCTGCATCCGGCCCACGCCTGAACGAAATGAAAACCCCGCAGGCAAGCTGCGGGGTTTCCTTTGTCTGCAACCGTCAGAAAGATCAGGCGGTGGCTTTGTCTTTACGGCGGCGCAGCATCGCGGTGGCACCGATGGCACCCACCAGAAGCAGCCCGGTCGCAGGCAGCGGGATCGGCGCCACCTGGAAAATGACGTCGGGGTTCAGCTGCGACTGATTCTCGCTGGTCGGCACCAGCAGCGAATCCCACTTGAGCAACAGGGTCTGGGTCAGCGGGTTGGAGCCGCCGAACGTCGTGGCCAGCGTGTTGTTGCCGGCACCAACGCCAGTGGTCGCCAGAACGGCGCTGGTCGCCGCATCCAGCCAGGACGCCGTCAGCCCGGTGAACAGGCTGGCACCATATTGGGTCAGAGCCAGTTCACCAACGGCGCTGCCCGAAGTGGGAATGGTAAAGGTGGCACTGACCTGCCCCGGACCCGTGGTCGAACCGGGTGCGCCCGCCAGCCACAGATCCATGGTGCCGGTGTAAACATCCGAGCCTGTGACGGTGTAGGAGCCGCCATCGACGATGGTGTAGGTCGCCGCCTGAGCAGCAGGTGCCGCAACTGCGAGGGTGGCCGCAACCGCCGCGCCCAGCACGGATACCTTGAGTTTCTGGAACATTAAAACCTCCCTTACAGATGACCATGTTCGCGTGGACATATTAACCAAAGCGGGTTGAATCAGAAAGAGGAAAACATCCTGCGATAGCAAATTCGTATATACAACTGATTTGTATGATTTTTTATTTTCTGAATGAAAATATGGCCTTATATTCCCCAAGGTCAACTTGAACCCGCCGGCCGGCATATAACACGGACAGGTTTATCAATACCGCCGCCCCTCTCGTCACAGGTCGCAGAAAAAAGCGAAACCCCGCAGATTGCTCTGCGGGGTTCCTTTTTTCAGCCTCGGCCCAAACGATCAGGCGGTGGCTTTTTCCTTGCGACGACGCAGCATCGCGGTCGCGCCGACAGCTCCGGCCAGCAGAAGGCCGGTGGCGGGCAGCGGGATCGGTGCCACGTCGAAGGTGACGTTCGGGTTCAGTGCCGACTGAGCAACAGTGGTCGGAACCAGCAGCGAGCTCCAGGTCAGCACCAGGGTCTGGGTCTTGGGACCAAAGGTCGAGGACAGCACGTTGTTGCCAGCGGCAAGCGTGGTGCTGGACAGCAGAGCATTGGTCGCGGTGTCAACCCAAGACGCGGTCAGCCCGGTGAACAGGCTGGCAGCGTAGGTGGTCAGAGCCAGCTCGGCCAGAGCCGAACCCGAAGTCAGAACAGTGAAGTCTGCACTGATGCTGGCAGGGCCGGTCAGCGTGCCGAGCGGGCCGGCAAGCGACAGGTCCATGACACCAGCATAGGTGTCAGAGCCGGTGACGGTATAGGAACCGCCATCGACCATATCGTAGGTCGCAGCGTGCACGGCGGGGGCCGCTACCGTCAGGGTAAGGGCAGCAACAGCACCCAGTGCCGCAGCTTTCAGACTATCGAACATTGATGACTCCTCAAATAGCACTTAAGACGTTCGCGCCAGAAACTTAACCAATTATCGCGAATGCAGGAAGAGGTATTTGACCATCCGGCGCGATTCCGCTCAACGCGATGACATTGCTGCATTTTTATTTTGTAAGAGCAAAACCATAGATATTTGTTCTATATGCACACGCACCCTCCGGTTGAGATATATCGATCCCCGTAAATCTGTCGTTGGCGCGACGCCGAAGAACTCCATTCTTGACCCGCAGTAATGCCGCGCTACGCTGGTCACAAGGCCATGGCGATGGCGTCGCCGCACGACTGGCCGATCCGTCTGGAACGCCGGGAGCCTTGCGGGGCTTCCACGGCGCAGCCCCGATCAACAGGGGACCACGATGGAACGTCCGCAGAATTATCAGCTTCATAATGGCGACAAGGCCCCGCTGCCCTTTGCGGCGGCGGAATACGACACGCGGCTGACCGGCCTGCGCAAGGCGAGACCGGGCTGGAACTGCGCGAGGACATCGACACCGTGCTGCGCCCCGCCATGGTCATCAGCATGGAGCCGATCCTGACCATTCCCGCAGGACGGCCGGCGCGGGCGGATATCGGGAACACGACATTTTCGTCATCACCCGGGACGGCGCGGAAAATATCACCGGCTATCCCTATGGCCCCGATTTCAACGTGATCGGCTGAAAACCGAAAG
>JAUNUO010000138.1 GCA_030538135.1 Paracoccus sp. (in: a-proteobacteria) | reverse complement strand
CAACCCCGGATCAGACCGTGACGATTCACCCCGATTGGAACAGAAGCGAAGCGGCGAAGGTGGCTACCCTTGCTCAACCGCTGGTTTCGGGGATCGGGAGTGACGGGTTGCGGTCCGTCAAACCCGTCATGCCGCTGGGCAAGCGGCTGTTCGACATCGTCGCCTCGATCCTGCTGCTGATTCCCCTGTCGGTGGTGATGTTGATGATCGCCATCCTGCACAAGTTGATCGAGGGCGGGCCGGTTTTTTATCGCGCACAACGGATGCGGGCGCCGGGGCAGTCGTTCACGCAACTGAAATTCCGCACCATGATTCGCGACGAGGCCGATTTTGGCGCGACCGGTGCGCACAAGAATTGGCGCATCACGCCTTTCGGGCATTTCTTGCGCCGCACCCGGATCGACGAACTGCCGCAGCTGTTCAATATCCTCAAGGGCGACATGAGCTTTGTCGGTCCGCGCCCGCCGTTACCGGAATATGTGGACCGTTTCCCGGTGCATTACGCCCGCGTGCTGCGCTGCCGTCCCGGTGCGACCGGTTTGGCGACGCTGATCTATCACCGGCACGAAGACAGGATCCTTGCCCAATGCGCCAGTGCCGAAGCGACCGAGGCGGCCTATTACCGCCGCTGTCTGCCGGCCAAGCTGAAGATCGACAGTATCTATCAGGAACAGCGCACTCTGGCTATGGATCTTTGGATCATCTGGAATACGGTCAAGGTCGTCATGCTGCGCGACGAGCGTCCGCGCCGCCATCGGTGATGCCTCAGCCGAACGGGTCCGTCGGATAATCCACGCCCGTCAGATACAATCCCTGCGGTGGACAGACCGGGCCGCAGGCTGCGCGGTCGCGCGCTGTCAGCGCCTGCGCCACACGGTCGGGCGGCCATGCCCCCGCACCCACCCGTTCCAGCGTGCCGACGATGGAACGGACCTGATTGTGCAGGAATGACCGCGCCCACAAGGTGAACCGGTATTCGATGCCATGGGGGACGGCATGTTCGGTGATCTCGATCCCGTCCAGCGTCTTCACCGGGCTTGCCGATTGACACATGGTGGAACGAAAGGTGGTGAAATCGTGGCGGCCGATCAGATGCGCCGCACCCGCCCGCATCGCATCGGCATCCAGCGCATGGCCGACCTGCCAGACTCGCCCGCGCTCATGCGTCGCAGGCGCGCGCCGGGCCAGCAGCCGGAACAGATAGCGCCGCCCCTGCGCGGAAAAGCGGGCGTGGAAATCGTCCGGCACCCGCGCCGCCGTCAGCACCGCGACCGGCGCAGGTTTCAGATGCCAGTTCAGTGCCTCGGCCAGACGGAAACAGTCCCAATAACGCGCCAGATCGGCATGGGCCACCTGCCCGGTCGCATGAACGCCCGCATCCGTCCGCCCGGCCGCCGCGATCCGCGCGCCGTCGCGGAAACCGGGATCCAGCGCTGACAGCGCGCGTTCCAGCGCGCCCTGCACCGAATCGTGATCGGCCTGCGCCTGCCAACCGGCAAAGGGGCCACCGTCATATTCGACCTTGAGCGCGAAACGAGGCACTCAGCGCGGGGCCTTGTCTTTGTCCAGATCGCGCAGCCATTCGGCAAAGCCGGGATCGTCGCGGCTTTCCAGCGCGGCGACATCGGGGCGGATGCCCTCGCGCGCAAGGCGATCGCGCAGGACCGAGATTTCAATGTCCATATCCGTGCGCCCGCCCTCCATCAGCGCGCGGCTCCGGTTGGCGAAATTGGTTTCCAGATCGTTCAGCAAGGCTTCCCAGTCGGCCAGCGCGCGGGGATCGCGGGTCTGCCGGTAAAGATCGACGAACTTCACCGTCGCATCGCGCGCACCCATCAGATAGACGCCCAGATAACGGCGAACTGCGGTCAGGTGGTTCGGATTCTGTTCGACCTGATCGAACAACCCGTGCGCCGTCGCCTCGAACATGTTGACCCGCGCTTCCAGCCGGCGTTCGCCGGTGCGCAGGATCGCATCCTTCATCCCGTCCAGATAGCCCTGTCCTTCGGCGACCATGCGGGCCACGCGGTCCTGCTGAAAGGTGTCCACACCCTCCATCCCCTTGTCGCGCATCGGATCGGCGCCGAAGGCCAGCAGATGCAGCCCCGCACCCGCGATGCCGATCGTCGCCGCCCCCGCCAGCGCATCGGGCGCCCAAGCGCCTACGGCCAGGCCCAGCCCGGTCAGCACCCCGCCGAACAGTTTGCGCGGAATCGCCGGGCGGCGCGCGCTGCGGCGGGCGTCATAGGCGGCCTCGGCCTGCAAACCCTCACGCGTCATCCACATGCCCGCGGCCAGTCCGCCAAAGCCCAGCAGATTGGCCATCATTCCCGTCGGATCCTGCCAGAATGCCCCCAACAGGAACGGAATCCCGGCAATGGTGATCCATTTCGTGCGTGATTCCAACCGGTGCCGCGCCCGCGCCGGGGCAGCAGGTGGCGGGCGCTGATCGCCGCCGCGATGATCGCGGGTCCGCCCGTCCGGGGAAAAACGTCCGCCGTATTGCTGTGCCATGAAGGTTTCCTTATCCCGCGCCACCCAAAGACGCATAAAGCGTCAGACCGATCAGCAGGTAAAACGACAAGCGCTGCATTGCGTTCCGGGACATGCGGTTCCTTTCATGACGCTGTTGGCCCGCACAACATAGGCAGCCGCGCGGCGATTGAAAGGGGATGGAGCGGGTGATGGGAATCGGGGACCATATATTTCGCAAGGATCGCCGATAGTTCCGCCGCAGTTTTTTCCGAAGTCCAAGGGGCATGTGTACCGGAATGTGTACCGAACAGCAAGGCCGGTCTGCCCCTGAGAATTAAGGAGCCAGCCTCAAGAGTTTTACATGCCCGCTGTAATACCCTTGACTATCCGGCACCTCGATCGTATGTTGCCCGGCTTTATCATGAAAAATGGAAAACGCAGGACGAGCCAGATTTGGCTTGTCTGATTATTAGCCCGAACAGTTCAGTCTGAAATATCACCGAAAAAATATGACGTAACGCCACATGAAAATAGCAATATTATTTCGTGAAATGGGAATTTCTTGAAATATTCTTCGACGAGACGGCGATATTTCGAAATAATATTCGGCGGTATTTCGGCCAGATTGGCGGTTTTCCTAAGTATAAATGCAGGTCAAGAGGCTTGCATAAACGAAATTAATGCGGGTCACGGCTCTGTACAAGCCCACCCGCTGTACAACGATAAAGGAAAATTGCACCTATGCATATTTATTTTACGGCCCTTAAGGCAACGGACAAAAACAACCCGCCGGTCAAGACTTATGGCTGGCAGGACGGCGCTCTAACTAAAAAGCTCGCATACATGGCATCACAGTATTCAGTCGCGGGGTCTCACGTCCAGACCATGGCTGAGTTTCGGGATGCTCTTGAACGTGTCACTTGTGAAGAAGCTTTTCTGTACGGGATGCCGAAAGACAAAACGCTACACAACGGCACATTCTTGATCGTTCCCGAGTATCAGTTTGAGGAAATCAGGACGGCGCTCGAAGGTCGCTGGACCGCCGTGACCCGGACTAAGGCCGAGTTTGCCTTCGCGTCCCAGCCCGGAATCATGCTAATCGACGTTGACGGGATCGTCGGGAACCATGATGCCCAGATTCAGAAGATTTATGAGGTGGCACCGGAACTCAAGGATTACCCTCATGTCGTTCAACCTTCTTCAAGTAGTAACCTGAGGAAACCGGATGGCTCGGAGCTATCGGGGGTCAAGGGCCTGCATCTCTACTGGTTCGTGGACGACGCCACCCGGATCAAGGAATATGGGCATGTGCTATTTGATCGGCTCACACTCGCTGGACATTCTCATGTCAAAATTTCGGCGTCGGGTTCCATGCTTGAGCGTTCGGTCGTTGATGCGGCTGTCTGGCAGGGTGAACGTTTGGATTTTGTCGGGGGCGCTGCGCTCAGAGACGGCCTGACCTACTCGGATAGAACCCCGGAACTGCGCGGCGAAAGACAAGACGGCGTTCAAATCGTGCCGGGTTCTGTGTTCAAGCCGCTTACCCCTGCCGAGAGAAAGGCAGTCGATAAGTTCTGGACTGAGGAAAAGACACGGCTCAAGCGTGAACAACGACGTGTCGAGGAAGTAAGCATGGCGGCAAGGTCTATAAGATCGAGGCCATGCCGACTATCGTGCTGGGCGACGAGGTTGCCACCGCCCGAAAGGTGGCGGTAGAACTAGCCAAGACAGACACTTTCTTTTCGGCTGAACGGGGATTCCCTTGTCCAGATCGAACAAGGACGTCTGCGCTATTTCGAGACCAAAGGCCATGATGTCCATGTGTTTGCCGACGTGGTATCAGGCAGGATAATCCAGTTTCTCAGCAAGAACGGAGAAGCGGTCGGGATGCCCTTGTCGCTGGCGGAGCAAGTCATTGCGGCGACTTCCGGGATATTCCCGTCGCTGGACCGACTGAGCCGAATCCCTGCGTTGGATAGCCTCGGCACTGACCCTCAACAATGCAAACCGACTGCCGTATGTCTCGCCGACAGATGCCGAAGCATGGCCAAGGATCACGTCCTGAATTTCCTTCGGGACACCTGCCAGTCTCAACCTGTCTTTCATGCGGTGTCTGAGCGAGTGAACGACATGCCTCTTGTCAGACGTCAGACCACGCAAGTGCTTCATCAGGGTGGCAGAGGCTGCCTCAGGTCCACGATAACGCACATATCTGGGAAAGAGGTAAGGGCTGGGCTGAGAGACATTTACCCCGGTGACGGCTTCCCTCGCGGCCTCAAGAGCGTCCCCTACCAACGGAACAAGCCTCTCAGACGATGCAGTCTTGAGCCGTCGGCCCGAGTGTCCCTTGATAATCAGATGAGGCCAATCCCCGTCAACAACCACATCCTCACAGCGCACGCCGGTAACCTCGGCGACCCGGCATCCCGTCCCCTCAAGCAAGCGCCAGATAATCCGCAAGTCATCGCTCAGGCGTCCCCGCATCCCTTCAACAACATGATCTGGCAGGGAATCCCGACGATCCGATGCCAAGACGTCCTTATCAACCGACAGACCCCGGAAAGGATTCCGGCATGTATCCGTCAAGTTAAATTCCAGCAGGGCATGGTTGATCATGGCGTTCAGGATAGTCATTCCCCTGAAGACCGTCCCGGCACTGATCCTCTCACCATTAGCCTTGAGTCGGCCCGCCATCCTATCCCTTGTTGCCCGGGCATGTTCCCGCCGCAGTTCCGTCAAGGGAAAGCGATCAAACGGAATCCCGGTCGCCCCTTCCATGATAGCCCGGATGCGATTGAGGTGGGCGGCATCGGCAAGAGTCTTGGGCATAGACGGCGGCAAGACAGGAACAAGACGGGCCGAAGGACCGGCCCCATGTGACGGCTTAATTTTCAGGCGGTCGATTTCCCCAGCACATACCTGTTCATACTCCGACAGCACCCCGGCATATGCCTGAGCAAGGGCCGCCATGTCCTTCGCCCTGATGCGCCGCTTGAACTCGCCGGTATGTCCCGAATCCCTCGGCATACGTTTCCGGAACTCATACCGATTCTTGCCGATCTGTTTTATATGAGGCAGGCAGTTCTTTCGCATGATCTATCTTCCTTGTGTCCACGTTTTGTGGACTTCGGGACGATAAACTATGCCAAGTGACTGATGTTGCTCAGTCGGATGGAGCGGGTGATGGGAATCGAACCCACGTCTTCAGCTTGGAAGGCTGCGGCTCTACCATTGAGCTACACCCGCGTTCCGTTTTCTATACGGGGGCTGCGGGCGGGGTGCAAGCGATGCCGCGACGTTGCAGATCACGGATCAGCGCCGGGGCGTCGGTGAACTGCACCGCGTCCATCATCATCGCGCGGGCGGCGGCAACATTGGCGGGGTTGTCGTCGATGAACAGGCAATCGGCGGCGGTCAGCCCGTTGCGATCCAGCAGCAGGCGATAGATGGCCGGGTCGGGCTTGGCGATCCGTTCGATGCCGGACACGACGATATCGTCAAACAGCGTGGTCAGCCGGGGATACAGCCGCGTGGCGGCGGGCCAGGTTTCCCGCGCCCAGTTGGTGATCGCGAACAGCCGGTGCCTGCGTGCGGCCAGATCTTCGGCGATGGTCCATGTGCCGGGGATGGGCCGGGCGATGGTGGTCGGGAAACGGTCCGCGTAATCGGCCAGAGGCGCGGCGTCATCGCCCAGCCGGACCTGCGCCTCGGCCAGCGCATCGGCAAAGCTTCGCCCGGCGTCCTGATGTGCGTTCCATTCGGCGAACCCGACGCGCGCCATCCAGTCGCGCACGGCGGAACGGTCGGCAAAACGATGCAGGAATGCCAGTTCCGGTTCCCAGTCGATCAGAACCTTGCCAAGATCAAAGATGATATGCGGGGTCATCGTCTTTCCTGAAAGAAACGTTGCAGCAGGTCACGGGCGGCATCGGCGCGGATGCCGTCATAGATTTCGGGGCGATGGTGGCATTGCGGGTGATCGAAGACCCGCGCACCGTGGCGCACCCCGCCCGATCGGGGGTCGTCCGCCCCGTAATAGACCGCCGCGATCCGGGCGGCGGATATGGCGGCGGCACACATCGGGCAGGGTTCCAGCGTGACCCACAACTGATAGCCCGGCAGGCGCTGTGACCCTGCGGCGGCGCAGGCGGCACGGATGGTCAGGATTTCGGCATGAGCGGTCGGGTCGTGATCGGCCAGGGTGCGGTTCCCCGCCGCCGCGACCACACGCCCGCCGGGGTCCACCAGCACCGCGCCTACCGGAACTTCGCCCCGTTGTCCCGCCGCCCGCGCCTGTTCCAACGCAAGGTCCATATGCGAGGTAAAGCTCATCCCCGATCCCGATTATTCGGCGATAAATCGTCGCGCGACCTCACGGTTCTTCGTGCCCGCGCAGATAGGACAGCATGTCTGCGGCTGCCGAAAGCGGGGCAAGATCGCCCGCCGCCACGGCATCGCCCAGCTGCGCCATTCGGGCCCGCGCTTCGGGACGGTCGAGTTGCGCCAGCAGACCAGCGCGCAGTTCGGCCAGAAACCAGCCGCGCGCCTGTTCGGCGCGGCGGCGGTCGAACCAGCCGTTGTCGCGCCGCCAGCCGGTCAGTTCCTGCATCG
>JAUNUO010000137.1:4194-7137 GCA_030538135.1 Paracoccus sp. (in: a-proteobacteria) | reverse complement strand
ACGATTCAGCAATTTCGCAAGGAATTACAACGCGCCACGGAATCGCGCCCGTGGGAGGTGCCGCGCCGCCCATGACATTACGTTAATGAAAGCGCAAAAATTGTATTTGCCGTTCCGAGGCAAGTTCGCGCAATCTGCCCCGACAAGGCGCCGGAGAGGATGCGCCGAAAAGGGAGATACTATGAAACATCTGCTGTTGGGCGGCCTGCTGGCCGCTGCTGTCGCTGTGCCGGCATTTGCGCAGGATTATCCGTCCAAGGAAATCCAGGGCATCATCCAATGGGGCGCGGGCGGTTCGACCGATGTGGTCATGCGCACTGTCACCCCCCACGCCGAACGCGCGATGAACGGCAAGGTGGTCATGCGCAACATGACGGGCGGCGTCGGCGCCATCGCCACCCGCTTTGTCCATGCCCAGCCCGCCGACGGCTATGTCCTGCTGATGGGGGCAGAAAACCCTTTGCTTTACAAGGTGATGGGGTTGGGCGACATAGACTATTCCGAATTCACGCCGATCAACATTCTGGCGCGCGGCGTGCCGATGCTGGTGGCCAACAATGACGCGCCGTTCAACACCTTTACCGAGATGATGGCCTATATCCAGGAAAATCCGGGCAAGGTGAAATTCGGCTCGACCGGGCCGGGGGGTCTGGCCTCGGTCATTACCGCGATGCTGTCCGAACAGACCGAAGGCATGAACGTCACCTCGGTCCCCTATGACGGCGACGGCCCGGCGCTGACGGCGTTGCAGGGCGGCGCCATCGACGTGATGCCCGCGGTTCTGGGCGCGGCGATCGAATCCATCCGCGGCGGCCGGATGAAGCCCATTGCGATGGTCAATCCCGAACGTGTCGATGTGCTGCCCGATGTGCCGGCGATCACCGAAACCAACCCCGAATATGGCGCCTATCTGCCCTGGGGTCCGTTCTTTGGCGTGTTCGTCAAGAAAGGCACGCCCGACGATGTGGTGGCAAAGCTGACCGCCGCCTATGCCGAGGGCGCGCAGTCCGAGGATTTCGTCAACCTGATGGCCGAACGCGGCTATATCGTGGAAAGCCTGTCGGGCGACGCGGCCACGGCATTTCTGCACAACTGGCAATCGGTTACGTCCTGGCTGGTCCATGATGCCGGTCTGGCCCCGAACTCCCCCGAAGATTTCGGGATTGCCCGGCCCTGATGCGCACCGGGCCTCGGTCCGCCGGGGCGCACGACCTTTTGGGGAACCGCATATGCACGACAAACGTAAACGCAGCGCCGGCGAAAGCATCTTCAATGCCCTGATGTTTCTCGCCAGCCTGTTCCTGCTGTGGTCGGCCTATGACATCGCCGGGTTTTCGTCGCTGTCATCGCCCGGTGCGCTGCCGATGGCAGTGGCCTTTGCGATGGTGGTCAGTTCGGGTCTGATCCTGCTGGGCAACCTGCGCACCCCCGACCGCGACGAGACGCGTTTCCTGACCGATATTCTGCCGCCCGTGGTGATCGTGGTCACGCTGTTGATCGTCGCCTATGGGGTGCTGCTGGTGCCGCTGGGCTTTCTGCCGACATCGGTGCTGTTCATGGTTCTGTCGATCATGTTTCTGCGCAGGGGCGGGCTGGTCTATGCGGTGGGCGTTTCGGTTTTCTCGCTGGGGATCGTCTATGTCATCTTCCGCCTGATCTTTTCGGTCCTGCTGCCCGCCGGCATCGTGCCCGAGGGTGAGATACTGGCCTATTTCCGGGGGCTGTTCTGATGGACGCGCTGAATTATTTCCTGATCCCATGGCTTGACCTGAAACTGCTGGCGCTGATCGCGCTCGGCACCTTTGCCGGGGTCTATGTCGGTGCGATTCCGGGCCTGTCGGTCACCATGGCGGTGTCGATCCTGATCGGGTTCACCTTTACCTGGGACGTTTACCCGGCGCTGTGCCTGATGATCGGCATCTTCATGGGCGGGGTCTATGGCGGATCGCGCACGGCGATCCTGCTGAACATCCCCGGCTCGCCCTCGTCCATCGCCACGGCCATGGACGGCTATCCGCTGGCCCAGAAGGGCGAGGCGGGCGAGGCCATCGGGCTGGCCACCGTCATGTCCTTTGTCGGCGGTTTCATCGGCATCATCGTGCTGGCGCTGGCGGCGCCTTCGCTCAGCGATTTCGCGCTGTCGTTTCAGCCGCGCGACTTCATGCTGATCGCCATTCTGGGTGTTCTGCTGGTCGGGTCGCTGTCGGGGGAAAGCCTGGTCAAGGGCATCTTTGCCGGGGCCATGGGCCTGCTGATCGGCACGGTGGGCATGGACCCGCTGACCGCGCAGGAACGGTTCACCTTCGGCTATACCAACCTCTGGGGCGGGATCAGCTTTATCGCGGTGATGATCGGCATGTTCGGCGTGTCCGAGGCGCTGATGCAGCTGCATCATGTGAACAAGCTTGCGATGCGCCAGACGATCAAGCGGATCGTGCCGCAATGGTCCTCGATCCGCAGATACCTGCCGCTGTCGATGCAGACCTCGGCCATCGGCGTGGTCGTGGGCGCGCTGCCCGGCACCGGCGGAGACATCGCCGCGCTGATGGCCTATGACCATGCCAAACGCATCACGAGGAACCCCGAGGTGCCGTTCGGCAAGGGTGCCAAGGAAGGTCTGGTCGCGCCTGAAACCGCCAATAACGCCGCCGTGGGCGGGGCGTTCATCCCGATGCTGACGCTTGGCATTCCGGGCGATGCGGTGACGGCCATCATGATCGGCGCGCTGTTCATCCACGGGCTGAACCCCGGCCCGATGCTGATGATCGAACAGCCCTCGATGTTCTGGTTCATCGTCGGATCGCTGGTGCTGGCCAATTTCTTCATGCTGCTGTTCGGCCTGACGGGCATCAAGATCTTTACCAAGGTCGTGGAAATGCCGCGCAACGTGCTGATCCCGCTGATCCTGATCCTGTCGATCGTCGGGTCTTATGCGGTCAACAG
>JAUNUO010000137.1:2862-4094 GCA_030538135.1 Paracoccus sp. (in: a-proteobacteria) | reverse complement strand
CACGGGCTGGAGATCATGCTGTTCCAGCCCTTCCGCGATTTCGAGGGGCTGCCCGGCGATCTGCGCGCCCGCGCCTTTGACCGCGCCCGGCACAAGTTCGACCTGATGGCCGAACTGGGCGCGCCCCTGATGCTGATCTGTTCGTCGGTTCATCCGGCGGCACTGGGTGGCATCGACCGGGCCGCCGACGATCTGGCGGAACTGGCCGGCATCGCCGCCGAACGCGGGCTGCGCATCGGATACGAGGCGCTGGCCTGGGGACGGCATGTCAACGATCACCGCGACGCATGGGAAATCGTGCGCCGCGCCGATCACCCGGACCTTGGGCTGATCCTCGACAGTTTCCACACCCTGTCGCGCCGCATCGCGCCCGATACCATCCGCCGCATCCCCGGCGACCGCATCTTTTTCGTGCAACTGGCCGATGCGCCGCAGATCGACATGGACCTGCTGTATTGGTCGCGCCATTTCCGCAACATGCCGGGCGAAGGCGATCTGCCGGTGACCGAGTTCATGCGCGCCGTCGCCGCCACCGGCTATGCCGGGCCGCTGTCGCTGGAAATCTTCAACGATCAGTTCCGCGGCGGCAGCCCCGAGGGCATCGCCCGCGACGGCCACCGCAGCCTTGTCTGGCTGATGGATCAGGTGCGCCGCGCCGAACCTGCCGTGGCCAGCGATGCGCCGGTGTTGCCGTCCAATATCGGGGTGAGCGGCGTGGCCTTTGTCGAATTCGCCGCCAGCGCGGCCGAGGAACCGCAGATCGCTACCGCGCTGCGACAGATGGGGTTCCGCCCGTCGGGCCAACACCGCAACAAGGCGGTGACGGTCTGGCAGCAGGGCGATATCCGCATCGTCATCAACACCGAACAGACCGGCTTTGCGCATGATTTCTATCTGAACCACGGCGCGGCGGTCTGCGACATCGGCTTGCAGGTCGGCGATGCCCGCGCCACGGTCGAACGCGCACAGGCCCTGGGCGCGCGCACCTTTGGCCAGCCGGTCGGGCCGGGCGAGGCCGAGATTCCCGCGATCCGGGGCGTCGGCGGCTCGGTTCTGCATTTCATCGACGATGCCAGCGCCGCGCAGGTCTGGCAGGGCGAGTTCGAACCGCTGCCCGGCGATGGCACCGATTTCGGCCTGAGCCGCGTGGACCACCTGGCCGAGACGATGGACTATGACGAGATGCTGTCATGGACGCTGTTCTATACCTCGATCTTCGACATGCAGCGCCG
>JAUNUO010000137.1:1291-2762 GCA_030538135.1 Paracoccus sp. (in: a-proteobacteria) | reverse complement strand
CCGAAAGTTTCAAGGCGCCGATGATCTATAACCCGTGGTTCGCCGCGCGCGGCATCGACGCCGTGGTGGTGCCGATGGGCTGCGAGGTGGCGGATTTCCCGACCTTCCTGCCCCATGTCGCCCGGCTGCGGAACTTCGCCGGGGCACTGATTACCATGCCGCACAAGGTCGCGGTCGTCGGCCTGCTGGACGAGGTGTCGGTGACCGTGCGGATCTGCGGGGCCTGCAATGCCGTGCGCCGCGATGCGGACGGGCGGCTGATTGGCGATATGTTCGACGGCGAGGGTTTCCTGCGCGGCGTCCTGCGCAAGGGCCGCGCGGTTGCGGGCACCAGCGCGCTGATCGTCGGATCGGGCGGCGTCGGGTCGGCAATTGCGGCGTCCCTGGCCAGGGCGGGGGCCGCGCGGATCGGGCTTTACGATCTGAACGGGGCCGCCGCCGAAGCCTTGGCCGGGCGCATCCGCGCCGCCTATCCGGTCGAGGTGGCGACGGGCAGCAATGACCCCGCTGGCTGGGACATCGTGGTGAACGCGACGCCCTTGGGCATGGGGCCGGGCGATCCGATGCCGCTGGACATCACCCGCCTGTCCGCCGACAGCTTTGTGGGCGAAGTAGTGATGAAGCAGGAAGAAACCGCCTTCCTGGCCGCCGCCCGCGCCCGCGGCTGCGCCACCCAGGTCGGCACCGACATGCTGTTCGAACAGATCCCCGCCTATCTGGAGTTCTTCGGCTATCCGACCACGACCGCAGACGAGTTGCGATCGCTGGCGCAGGTCCGGTATTAAGGCCGGTCTGGTTCCGGCGGCGGATGGCCGGATCAGCGGTATAGGCTGCGATAGCGCGCCAGCGCATCGGCAAAGGCCGGACGCTGGGTGGCATCGGGGGTGATTTCCGCCGCGATCCGGGGCGGGGTGCAGATGCTGGCCGGATCGGCGCCGGTCGCCGCCATCATGCCCAGCCGGGCCGCCCCGAAGGCCGCGCCGAAATCGCCGCTTTCGGGAACCAGAACCGGCACGTCCAGCGCCGTGGCGATGGCGTGCAGCCAATAGTCCGACCGCGCGCCGCCGCCAAGCGCCAGCAGCGCCCCCGGATCGGACCCTGCGGCGCGCAGCGCGTCCAGATTGTCGGCAAGGGCAAAGGCCACCCCTTCCAGCACGGCGCGGGTCAGGGCGGTGCGGTCGCTGCGGGCGGACAGGCCGTGAAAGCTGGCGCGGGCGCCGGCATCGTTATGGGGTGTGCGTTCCCCCGACAGATAGGGCAGGAAAGTGACCTCGCCCGGCGCCTGCAAGGGGCCAAGCGCCGCCGTCAGTTCTGCCGGGCGGGCGCCGGTGATCGCGGCGAACCATTCCAGCGCGGCCGAGGCCGAAAGGATCACCCCCATCTGGTGCCACATGCCGGGCAAGGCGTGGCAGAACGCGTGAACGGCGCTTTCGGGGCGCGGCAGGTAACGGTCGGTCGCGGCGAACAGCAC
>JAUNUO010000137.1:0-1191 GCA_030538135.1 Paracoccus sp. (in: a-proteobacteria) | reverse complement strand
TCGGCGGGGTTCTGTTCGGCCCAGCCGTCATGCGGGCGTTGCACCGACAGGGGCGCGGTGGCCGATCCCAGCACGCGCTGGACGTCATCGATCAGCAGCACCTTCACCCCCGAGGTGCCAAGGTCGATCCCCAGATACATGATGCCCCCTATGCGCCCATCATCCGGCGCAGAGTGTCGGGCAATTCGGCGGCGCTGGCAATGATCGCATCGGGATTCAGCGCGGGCAGGCGTTCGCCCAGACGGGCCGCCCCGGCATGGCTGCCGCCCAGAAAGGCCACGACGCGCATCCCGGCGGCCTTGGCGGCGCGGATGCCTGCGGGGCTGTCCTCGATCACGATGCAATCCGCAGGTGGCGTGTTCAGGTGCTGTGCCGCGAACAGGAACAGGTCGGGTTCCGGCTTGCCGCGCTCGACCTGCGTGGCCGAATAGATATGCGGCGCGAACAGATCGTGCAGCCCGGTCAGGCTCAGCGTATGGTTCAGTCGTGGCAGGGTCGAGGATGAGGCGACGGCCCGAGGCCCCGGCGGCATGGCGCGGATCGCATCCGCAATGCCGGGGATCGGCTGCAATTCCGCATCGAACCGCGCGCGCAGCCGGTCGCGATAGGCAGGCAACAGCGGCGTCGCATCGGTCCCGGTTTCCGAGGCGATGATGGCGACGATTTCGGCAATCGGACGTCCGATCATGCGGTCGTAGATCTCGGCATCCGTGGTGGGCGCGCCGGCATCGCGCAGGCTGCGCCCCAGTTCGGCGACCGACAGCGGCTCGCTGTCGATCAGCACCCCGTCGCAGTCGAAGATAAAGGCGGTCATTGCGACAGATAGGCGCGCAGGGTCGCCGCGGTTCCCTGATCCCACAGCATCGCCAGCCAGCGGGCAAAGGGTTCTGCAAAGCGCGGATCATGGCCGGTCGCGCCATAGATGTCGGCCATGCCCAGCCATGCCGCCGGATCCTGGCGCGCGGCCTGCGCCGCCGCTGTCAGCCGGTCCCAGTTCGGGTCGTTGGGTTCGATCACCGCGCCGCTGTCGGTGGTGCCGGCGCAATAGCGGCACCACAGCGCCGATTCCAGCGCCAGACCTTCGACCGGCAGACCCTGTGCCAGCCGGTCGGCGATGGTCGGGATGATGAATTTGGGCTGCCGGTTGGACCCGTCCAGACACAGCCGCCGGATCGTGTCGCCGATCTTGGG
>JAUNUO010000136.1:2044-7217 GCA_030538135.1 Paracoccus sp. (in: a-proteobacteria) | reverse complement strand
TGAAGGTCTTGGTCGCGGCGGTCAGTGTCACCAGCCGGTCGGCGATGTCGGGCGCTGCCAGCGCCGTCACCGTATGACGCGGGCTGCCGGGCAGGATCAGGTCGTGGTGAATTTCGTCGCTGACCAGAATCAGATCGTGGCGACGGCAGAAATCGGCGGTGGCGCGCAGTTCTTCGGCGCTCCAGACCCGGCCGCCGGGGTTGTGGGGCGAACACAGGATCAGCATCTTTTCGCGCCCCGTCATGGCGGCGTCCCACGCGTCGAAATCCATGCGATAGGTGCCATCGACCAAGGCCAGCGGCAGTTCCGCCACCTCGCGCCCGGCGGCGCGGACCACGCGGGCAAAGGCGTGATAGACCGGCGTCATCAGCACCACCCGATCACCGGGCCGGGTATAGGCATCGACGGCGATCGCGGTGCCGTTGACCAGACCATGCGCCGACAGGATCCAGTCGGGCTGCACCTGCCAGCCGTGGCGCGTGTCCATCCACCAGCGGATCGAATCGAGATAGCCCGGATTCGCCCCCGGATAGCCGTAAACCCCATGCGCGGCGATCTTTTCCACCGCGCGCTGAACGCAGGCGGGCGGGCGGAAATCCATGTCGGCGACCCACATGGCGATGCCGTCAGTGGCGGGCACGCCATAGATCGACTGCATGTCGTCCCATTTGCTGCATTGGGTGCCGGTGCGGTCGATAATCTCGTCGAAATCGGGCTGGGTCATGGGGCATTCTCCTGTTGGTCGGTGTTGTTTAGGGCGGTTGTTGCTTATGGCCAAGGCTTGCCCTAGATCACGAACATGACATTGCGCCCGATCCTGATCCATCCCGACCCGCGGCTGAAAAAGGTTGCCGACCCGGTTGCCCGCATCACGCCCGAGGTGGAAACCCTTGCCGCGGACATGCTTGCCACGATGTATGACGCGCCCGGCGTCGGGCTGGCCGCGCCGCAGATCGGGGTCAACCTGCGCGTTTTCGTGATGGACGCAACCAAGGAACCCGATGCCCCGCCCCGCCCGATGGTTCTGGTGAACCCGGAAATCGACTGGGTTTCGGAAATGCTGAACACCTATGAGGAAGGCTGCCTGTCGATCCCCGAACAATATGGCGAGGTGACGCGGCCCAAACAGGTTCGGCTGCGCTGGCTGGGTCTGGACGGGGCGCAGCACTCCGAGGAATTCGACGGGCTGTGGGCCACCTGCGCGCAGCACGAACTGGATCATCTGAACGGCATCCTGTTCATTGACCACCTGTCGGCGATCCGGCGGCAGATGATTACCCGCAAGATGGTCAAGCTGAAACGGGACCGGGCGCGTGCCTGACAGCCTGCCCCCCGGCACGGTTTGCCCCATCGTGACGCACCCTGACCCGGTGCTGCGGGCGCGGGCCGAACCGGCGGGCTATCTGGACGGTGACGCGCTGACGGCGTTGGCGGGCAATCTGTTCGCGACGATGTATGCCGCGCAGGGGCGCGGTCTGGCCGCGCCGCAGATCGGCGTGTCGCGCCGCGCCTTTGTCATGGATGCCGGCTGGAAAGAGGGGCGCCCCGACCCGATCCTGATGCTGGACCCCGAAATCGTGATGCGATCCGATCTGACCGAGGAGGCCGAGGAACAGTGCCTGTCGATACCCGGCTGTCCGGTCATGGTCACGCGCTCGGCCGATATCGAGATCCTGTTCTATGATCTGAACGGAATGCGTATCAGCCGTGCCATGAACGGAATGCCAGCGCGCATCGCCCTGCACGAATACGACCATCTCGAAGGCCGGCTGATCGTGGATTTCCTGCCATGAGCGTCCGCCCCTTTCTGCGCTATGAGGACCGCCGCCTGCACATGCCGGCGCAGCCCGTCGAGGCCGTGACCGAAACCGTGCGGATGATCTGGGACGACATGATCGACACGATGGAGGCGATGCCGGGTGTCGGCCTTGCCGCGCCGCAGATCGGGATCATGCTGCGACTGGCGGTGGTGGATGCGTCGGACAAACGCGGGCAGGCGGTGCGCATGGCCAACCCCGAGGTGCTGCACGCCTCGGTTCAGATGCGCGATTACGAGGAGGCCAGCCCCAACCTGCCCGGCGTATCGGCGCAGGTGTCGCGCCCCCGCGCTGTGACGGTGCGGTTCCTGAACGATCAGGGCGTCATCGAGGATCGCGATTTCGTCGGGCTGTGGGCGGTATCAGTGCAGCATCAGATCGACCATCTGAACGGGCGCATCTATGTGGACCACCTGTCGCCCCTGCGCCGCAAGATGTTGGTGCAGAAATCGGCCAAGCTGGCGCGCAGATAGCTGCCGCCCGTGCCGGTTGCGGCGCCGGAGCCTCCGGCGGAGATATTTATCGAACCGAAGATGCCTGTGACGGGCTGGCGGGTTGTTGAGTTTCAATCCGGGGCCGCGGCGGTGTAAAAAGGCGGGGCCGTTTCCTGCCCCGGATGTTCATGCCTTACCGATTGTCCCGCCCGCGCCTTGCCATTCTGCCGTTGCTGACCGGGCTGGCGCTGGCGGCGGTATCGCTGACGCCATCGCTGGTGCCGCGCGACTGGCTGACGCAGGGCGTTCTGGCCGGGCTGTCGATGGCGGTCGGCTATCTGGTGATGCAGGCGTTGCTGACCCTGTGGCGGTCGCTGGCGCTGCCGGTGTTGGGAAGGCGGGCGGCGGCGGTGGCGCATCTGATCGTTGCATTGCCGGTGATGGCGCTTGTGGCGGGGTGTCTGTCGCGGGCCGGGGCGTGGCAGGATGACATCCGCGCCCGTGTCGGACTGCCGCCCGCGGAGGAGTTCAGCATCGTCTGGATGGTCGGGCTGGCGGTGATGGTGTTCGGGGCGATGTTCCTGATCGGCTGGCTGGTGCAGGGGTTGTTCGATCTGCTGCGGCTGCGGCTGGCGCGTTATATTCCGGTTCGGACGGCGAATGTGATCGGGCTGCTGCTGGCCGCGCAGCTGGTGGTGATCGTGACCCGCGACGGGGTGGTGAACCGGCTGCTGGCCGTGGCCGATGCCAGCTATGCCGCCGCCCAGCAATTGGCCGACCCGGATGCGGCGGCACCTGTTGAGGGTTGGCGCGCGGGCGGGCCGGGGTCGCTGATCGACTGGGCGCTGATGGGAAAGCCGGGGCGCGATTTCGTGCTGTCCGGCCCCGATGCCGCCGATATCGCGGCGGGCACAGGGCGGCCGGCGCGCGATCCACTGCGCATCTATGTCGGGCTGGCGCAGGACGCGGACCCACAGCGCCGCGCCGCCATCGCCCTGGCCGAGATGGACAGGCTGGGCGCGTTTCAGCGCAAGATTCTGGTCGTGGCCAGCCCCACCGGCACCGGCTGGATGGACCCGGCGGGGCATGATCCGCTGGAATACATGCATGACGGCGATATTGCGACGGTGGCCGTGCAGTATTCCTATCTGCAAAGCCCGCTGGCGCTGATCTTTGAAACCGAATCCGGGCTGGAACAGGCCGATGCGCTGATGCGTCTGATCCATGACCGCTGGCGCGCGATGGACCCGGAAACCCGCCCACGCCTTTACATGACCGGGATTTCGCTGGGGGCGTGGTCTTCGATGCATTCCTTCAGCGTGTTCCGTATGCTGAACGATCCGGTCGATGGCGCCTTGTGGGTCGGCCCGCCGTTTCCGTCGCAACTGTGGCGCGAGGCGGTGGCGGCGCGCAACCCCGGATCGCGCTATGTGCTGCCCGAGGTCGGCGGCGGCGATCTGATCCGCTTTGCCAGCCAATATGCCGCGCCCGACCGTTCCGGGCGGCCATGGGGGCGAACCCGTATCCTGTTCCTGCAATATGCCAGCGACCCCATCGTGTTCTTTGACCCGACTTCGGCTTGGCGCGCGCCCCGCTGGATGCGCGAACGCCCCGCGCCCGACGTGTCGCCGCTGCTGGAGTTCGTGCCGATCGTCACGCAATTGCAGCTTGGGCTGGACATGATGCTGAGCCGGGTTCCCCCCGACGGGTTCGGGCATCGCTATCACGCGCATGATTACATCGCCGCGTGGGCCGCCGTGACCGCGCCCGAAGGCTGGACCGAGGCGCTGGCGCAGCGGCTGCGCGACATCTGCGGGCAAGAGGTGATCGGATGCGCGCCCGGCGGTTGATCCTGCGGTTGCTGGCGGTGGCTGGGCTGATCCTTGCCGTGCTGGTGCTGAACACCGGGCGCAATGTCGCGGGCTGGGTGCCGCTGAGCGACACCCCGGCCGAACGGCTTGCCGAACTGTCGCCGGATTGGCGGCTGATCCGCCCGCCGGGGCAGGGGCCGCATTCCGCCGCCGTGCTGCTGTCGGGCTGCGACGGGGTGCATGACAACATGGACCGTTGGGCGCGGCTCTTTGTGGCGCAGGGGCGGGCGGCGCTGATCGTGAACAGCCACCGGCCCCGCGCGCTGGATCGGCATCAGGTCTGGCGCGCGGTCTGTGCGGGGCAGGTGCTGACCGGTGCCGAACGGGCGGGCGATCTGGCCGTGGCGCTGGCGGCGCTGCCGGGGCTGGGGCTGCGCGGGGATGACGTGATCGTGCTGGGTGCTTCGCACGGGGGCTGGACCGCGATGGAGCTGATGGCGCAACTGGCCGATGGCGACCCGCCGCCGGGGCTGACCGTCTGGCCCGAACCGCCCGCGCAACTGGCGGCGCGAGTGGGTCGGCTGATGCTGCTGTATCCATATTGTGGCTTTGCCAGCCGGGCGGATGCGGACTGGCCGCCCGGAATCGGCGGGCTGATGCTTCTGGCCGAGGACGACCGCATCACCGATCCCGCCGCCTGCCGGGACATGGCGGCAGATCTTGCCGCGCGAGGTGTACCGCTGAAGGTGGCGGTGATTGCCGGGGTGGATCACGGCTTTGACCAGCGCCGCCGGTCGGTTCTGTCGCCGCTGCGGTTTCATGCGGCGGCGACGGCGCGGGCTGAGGCCATGATGGCGGCATTTGCATCCGGGTCGCCGGACGGGCTATGACCGGCCCCGCATGACCGCAAGGAGACAGCGATGCGTGTGATTTTCATGGGGACGCCGGAGTTTTCCGTGCCCGCGCTGAGGGCCATCGTCGCGGCGGGGCATGACGTCGTCGCCGTTTATTCCCAACCGCCACGCGCCGCGGGCCGGGGACAAAAGCCGCGACCTTCGCCCGTTCACGCGGTGGCCGAGGAACTGGGCCTGCCCGTGCGGGTGCCGGAACG
>JAUNUO010000136.1:0-1944 GCA_030538135.1 Paracoccus sp. (in: a-proteobacteria) | reverse complement strand
GACCGGCTGGCGGCGATGGGGGCGGTGCTGGTCGTCGATACGCTGGGGCGTCTGCCGCTGCCCGCGCGGGCGCAGGCAGAGGAGGGCGTGACCTATGCCGCCAAGATTGACAAGGCCGAGGCGCGGGTGGACTGGTCCCGGCCGGCGGCTGAAATCGACCGCCAGATCAGGGGCTTGTCGCCCTTTCCCGGCGCCTGGTGCGAGGTGGCGGGCGAACGGGTGAAACTGCTGCGGTCTCGGTTGGCCGACGGCATCGGCGCGCCGGGGCAGGTGCTGGGCGGCTTTACCGTCGCCTGCGGGGAGCGCGCGGTCGAGGTGCTGGAGGCGCAGCGGGCCGGCAAGAAGCCGATGGCGGCGGGAGAGTTGCTGCGCGGGTGGGATCTGCCGGAGCGGTTGGGCTAGGTCGCGCCCGAAGGTGCGTATTTGGGCAAACAGGAAGCCTGGGGGCGTTGCGCAACGGCGGCGTGCGGTGGCGCGCAACGGGCGGTAAGTGTTGCGCCGCTGATGACCAGCGTTTGCTGGGATTTCGGGCTGTGCAGGGCGTACACCGGGTGTGCACAGGCTGTACACAGCCTGTACACAGGGCGGCGGGCGTTGCGGGGGTGTCGTGTCTTGACGCGGGTGATTGGGCGCGCAAGATACTGATGGCCGGTGGGCTGCCGGATCACAGGCCGTCCTCCGGCGGTCGCCAGTCGGTTTCGGTGGGCAGCAGGTCGCGTGAGCCGCTGTCACCGATGTGACGGTGGTCTGTGACGGGGCGGTGCCTCGCGGAACTGAACCCGGCGTGTCCAGCCGCATAGTCTGAGCGGGCAGAAAGCAAGCCTCGGGGCTGTCCCGGAATCAGCCGGTATCTGGTGCGGCGATATTGAAGGGATGGACGCAGCCGGAAAGGATTGGCGAGAGACATATGCGACAGATCGAGCATGACGGTATCAGACTGATGACCCAGAGTTTCGGCGATCCCGATCATCCGCCAGTTTTGCTGATCATGGGGGCCACGGCATCAATGCTGGGCTGGCCCGAAGAATTCTGTGCCGCACTTGCCGCGAAGCGCTTGTTCGTGATCCGCTTTGACCATCGTGATACAGGCGAGACGACCACCCGGCCGCCGGGCGCGCCGTCCTATTCGGTTGAGGACATGGCTGCGGATGCGATGGCCGTTCTGGACGGCTATGGACTGAATCGGGCGCATCTGGTTGGCATGTCGCTGGGCGGATATATCGCGCAGATGGCCGCGTTGATGCAGCCGTCGCGCGTCGCCTCGCTGGTGCTGATCGCCGCCGAGCCGCTGGGCTGGGACGGCGCACCGCTGCCAGAGATGTCACCGGCGTTCGTGGACCATTTCGGTGCGCTGGCCCGGCTGGACTGGACCGACCGCGCCGCCGTCGAGGCGTTTCTGGTGAACAGCGAACGGCTCTGCGCTGGTTCGGCCATTCCTTTTGACGAAGGGCGCGAGCGGACCCGTGTGCAGCGTGTGTTGGCCCGCACGGACAGTCCGGCAAGCATGTTCAATCACGCCATGCTGGACCTTCGCGAGGATTGGACCGGCCGCTTTCGCGATATCAAGGCGCCGGTTCTCGTCATTCACGGCGGCGACGACCCGATCCTGCCCGTTCAGAAAGGCCGGGCGATTGCGGACGGGATCGCCGGTGCCGCGCTGGTGGTGATGGAGGGCATCGGGCATGAAATTCCGCTGCCCGCCATCCCGCGGATGACCGAGGATATTGCGGCCAGGATCAGATCGACGTCAGACTGATCTGCGGGCAAGTCCGCCCGGCCCTTCCGGCTGCACCCCCTTACAACGCCCCGTGACAATGCTTGAACTTTTTGCCCGAACCACAGGGGCAGGGGTCGTTGCGGGAGGGGTTGCCCCACGTCGCCGGGTCGGCCTCGTTGAAGCCGGGGGCGTGGGCCGAGGGGGCGCCGCCTTCGGCTTCGGTGTGT
>JAUNUO010000135.1:2109-7227 GCA_030538135.1 Paracoccus sp. (in: a-proteobacteria) | reverse complement strand
GACAGCCATTAGGCTAGTTGCAGTAAGCGCTTATAACTTATGAATTACGCGATTGAAAAATGCACACATGGGCGATAATCTGCCGATACGCGCGCCGTGTGATCGCGCGCTTTCGCCCGTAAAAATTACCACGCCTCAAGGGTTGCAGATCAAAGGAAACGCGCATCTCACCCCAGATGTAGCCCGGCCGAGGACCGAATCCGCGAAGGACGTGAAAGAGTTGAACTTTGATCAGACCGACAAGGCCCGGACCAGAATTATCATTGCAAACGCTGACCCCGACTATTGCGACGACATGGAGGAAATCATCCGGCAACTGAACCCGGATGCCGATGTGGTCGTGATTTCGGTCGCCGATCGTCAGATAGCGCGATCTCGACGGGACATGCCCGAACCTGACCATCTGGACCGGCTGTCCGCGCGCCAGCGCGACGTTCTGGCCCTGATCGTGGAAGGGCATTCCAACAAGGATATCGCCCGCAACCTGCAAATCGCGCCCTCGACCGTGCGGGTGCATGTCTCGGCCCTGTTGCGGGTTCTGGGCGTCAAATCCCGCACCGCCGCCGCGGCAATGGCCGCCGGCACGTTCACCCGCCGGCAAGACCCGGTCAGATCGTCATAGGGCAGCGTTACCCTCCGGTCCGGTCGCCCCTGATCCGGGGCGATGGGTGCCGGCTCAGACCGTCCTGTCCGCTTGCGTCATCTGTTCGATCCAGCCACGCAGCGCGCGCAGGGCGTTCATATCCCCGCGCGCCCGCGGCCACGCCAGCCAATAGGCCCCGCGCGAGGGCACTGCGGGCCGCAGGATCGGGCACAACCGGCCTTCGGCGATTTCGATTCGGGCCAGATAATCGGGCAGCAGAGCAACCCCCAGCCCGGCGATGGCCGATTGGATCATCATCGAAAACTGATCCATCATCATACCGTTGACAGGCTGCGGTTCGACCCCCTGTCCGGCGAACCAGTCCATCCAGGCCTGCTGCCGCGATGGCAGTTGCAACAAGATATGGCTGGCAAGATCCGAAGGCGTGGCAACCGGGTGCGCGGCCAGAAATTCCGGCGCGGCGCAGGCGGTGACGGTTTCGTCGAACAGTTTCAGATGCTCGGCCCCCGGCCAGTCGGGCTGGCCGTAAAAGATCACGGCGTCGAAAGGTTCGGCGTCGAAGCTGAACCGCTGAAACCGCGTGGTCAGGTTCACCGACACACCCGGATGCGCCGACATGAACGCCGGCAGGCGCGGCGCCAGCCAGCGGGTGCCGAAGGTCGGCAACACGGCCAGGGTCAGAACGCCGCCATCGGGATTCGCGATCATCGACATGCTGCCCCGCTGAATCAGGTCCAGCGCGGCGGCAATGTCGCGCGAATATCGCATGGCCGCGTCGGTCGGGGTCAGCCGCCGGTGGTGACGCAGGAACAAGGTGACGCCCAGTTGCGATTCCAGTGTCTGGATCAACCGGCTGACGGTGCTTTGCGTCAGGCCCAGATCCTGCGCCGCCACCGTCACCGACCCCGTGCGCATCACCGCGTCAAAGGCCAGCAACAAGGACATGTTGGGGATGAAACGACGCAGTCTCATATTCATTCAATACATGATTTCAGTTAGATTATCCATTTTTCATACACTGACAACATGGATACACTGACCCAAATCAACAGGAGTCACCATGTCCAGCAAATCTCACAAAGGCGGCCCGTTCAGCTGGGACGACCCGTTCTTCCTGAACGATCAACTGACCGAAGAAGAACGCATGATCCGCGATTCGGCTGCGGCCTTTGCGGCCGAAAAACTGGCCCCCCGAATCGAGGATGCCTATCTGAACGAAAACACCGACCCCGAGATATTCCGTGAAATGGGCGCGGCGGGCCTTCTGGGCGTGACCGTGGATGATGCCTATGGCGGCGTCGGCGCCTCTTATGTCGCCTATGGTCTGGTGGCGCGCGAAATCGAGCGGATCGACAGCGGCTATCGCAGCATGGCTTCGGTGCAATCCTCGCTGGTGATGTTCCCGATCGAGGCTTACGGATCGGAAGAACAGAAGAAACATTACCTGCCGAAACTCGCCTCGGGCGAGTTCATCGGCTGTTTCGGGCTGACCGAACCTGATGCCGGGTCCGATCCCGGCGGCATGAAAACGCGGGCGAAGAAAACCGACGGCGGCTATGTGCTGAACGGGTCCAAGATGTGGATTTCCAACAGCCCCATCGCCGATGTGTTCGTGGTCTGGGCCAAATCCGAATCGCATGGCGGCAAGGTGCGCGGCTTTGTTCTGGACAAGGGCATGAAGGGCCTGTCCGCCCCCAAGATCGAAGGCAAGCTGTCGCTGCGCGCCTCGATCACCGGCGAAATCGTGATGGATGGCGTCGAGGTTCCCGAATCCGCCCTGCTGCCCAATGTCGAGGGCATGGGCGGCCCGTTCGGCTGTCTGAACCGCGCGCGTTACGGGATCAGTTGGGGCGCGATGGGGGCGGCCGAGGATTGCTGGTTCCGCGCCCGCCAGTATGGGCTGGACCGGCATCAGTTCAACCGCCCGCTGGCCGCGACGCAGCTTTATCAGAAAAAGCTGGCTGATATGCAGACCGAGATTTCACTGGGTTTGCAGGCGTCCCTGCGCGTCGGCCGTCTGTTCGACGAAGGCCGGTTCGCGCCGGAGATGGTGTCTATCGTGAAACGCAACAACTGCGGCAAGGCGTTGGACATCGCGCGGATGGCCCGCGACATGCACGGCGGCAACGGTATCCAGATCGGCTATCACGTCATGCGCCACGCGGCCAACCTTGAAACCGTGAACACCTATGAGGGCACGCATGACGTTCACGCGCTGATCCTTGGTCGCGCGCAGACGGGGCTTGCGGCCTTTGGCTGAGGCGCCGCTGAAAGGGCTGCGCGTCGTCGAACTGGCGCGCATTCTGGCCGGTCCGTGGATCGGCCAGACGCTGGCCGATCTGGGGGCCGAGGTCATCAAGGTCGAAGCCCCCGAAGGCGACGATACACGCCGTTGGGGCCCGCCCTTCATAGACCGGCCCCGTGCCGATGGCGGCACCGAAAAGGTGGCGGCCTATTTCCATGCCGCGAACCGGGGCAAGACCTCGGTCACCTGCGATTTCGGTAATGCGGATGATCTGGCCCGGTTGCGCGACCTGATCGCGGATGCCGATGTGGTGGTCGAGAATTTCAAGCTGGGCGGCCTGCGCAAGTTCGGGCTGGACTACGACAGCCTGTCGGCGCTGAACCCGCGTCTGGTTTACGCATCCGTCACGGGATTCGGCCAGACCGGGCCGCGGGCGGCGCAGCCGGGCTATGATTTCCTGATTCAGGGCCTGTCCGGCATCATGGACCTGACCGGCGACCCGATGGGCGAGCCGCAAAAGGTCGGCGTCGCGTGGATCGACATTTTCACCGGGCTTTACGGCGTGATCGCGGTGCAGGCGGCATTGGCCGAACGCGAAAGGTCGGGGCTGGGGCAGCATCTGGATCTGTCGTTGATGGATTGTGGCGTTGCGGTGCTGGCCAATCAGGCGACGAATTATCTGCTGGGCGGGGCGGTGCCACACCGTCTGGGCAATGCGCATCCGAATATCGTGCCCTATCAGGTCTTTGCAACGGCGGATGGGCATATCATCATCGCCTGCGGCAATGACCGGCAGTTCGTCGCGCTGTCCGGCGTTCTGGACCTGCCCGATCTGCCCGCGAACCCCGACTATGCCACCAATCCCGCCCGCGTCGCCAATCGCGGCACGCTGATTCCGCAACTGTCCGCCGCCATGGCCGGCCGCACCCGTGCCGATCTGATCGCCGCCTGCGAGGCGGCGGGCGTTCCGGCAGGCCCGATCAACGATGTGGCCGAGGCCATTGGCGAGCCGCAGATCATCGCCCGCGAACTGGTGATCGCCCCCGAGGGCATTCCCGGCCTGCGCACTCCGATCCGGCTGTCGCGCAGCCCGATGGTGACCGACCGCGCCGCCCCGGCACTGGGCGAGGGTGAATGGCGGTTTGCGCCGCGTGACTGAGAAGGCGGCGGCTCAGGCCGCCGTCGTCACCTGCGCCGCGGGGGCCGCAAGCCCGTCGATGATCGCATCACACAGCGCGCCATCGGCAACCCGGTCAAAGGCCGCGAACATCGGCTGCGTGTTCACTTCGAGAAAGGTCAGCCGCCCCTGATCGTCGGACATGAAGTCCGCCGCCGCGAAATCCAGTTCCAGCCGGTCGCACAGCCGGATCAGGCCGGCGGCAATCGCGGAGGGAACCTCGGCCCGGGTCAGCGACACGTCATCGGCGCGGCGATAATCCAGATCGGCCGAGTTCAGCCAGAATCCCATGATCTGCGATCCGATGCGATACACCCGCATTTCAGGCCGGTTCAGCCGCGGCTGCACAAAGCGCGGATAGCGCGCCCCGGTCGCGCCAAGTTCTGCGGTATATTCGCCACCCGCCACCGGCTTTTGGATATGCGGCACATCATCCGGCACCGCCGGACAACCGTTGGTGATGATGGTCGGCGGCACCGCAAGGCCGCTGTCGCGGGCCAGGATCAGGTTCTGGATCTTGTTGTTTTCGCGCAGATAGGTGTGGCGGTTGAACAGCCGGATACCCGGCTGGCTGACCGACCAGCCGCGCAGCGCCTGAAACCAGTTCATGGCCGCGACCTGCGCCGCCGCCGGGTCAGGTTCATCCAGCAGGAACACGTCCTGACGCATGAAGCAGGCCGACACGCTCAGCGGCTTGTCATCGACGAACAGACGGCCATCGCCAAGGTCGATGCGCATCTGCGGACAGTGGCCCGCACCGGTCAGCAGATCGTGAAAGACGATACCGCGTTCTTGCAGCCGTCCTGCCAGACGCCGCATGTTGGGGTCGGTCCGTCCGCCGGCAATCAGGATCATCGCGCCATCCTCGTTCTGAAAGTCCTCAGGCTGAAATGCCCGGCAGGGCATTTCAGTTTGTGCGGGGCCGGATCAGCCGCCCGATTTCAGATGCAACAGCGCATCCAGCGGACGGCGCGGGCGGCAGATGCCGCCGTCCTCTTCGCCGATGGCCATCGTGGTGGCCCAGCCACCGCCACCGCCCCAGCCGTCCTCTTCGCCCAGGGCAAGCGTGGTCATCATCCGGCCGCCAGCGAC
>JAUNUO010000135.1:0-2009 GCA_030538135.1 Paracoccus sp. (in: a-proteobacteria) | reverse complement strand
GGGCTGCGTATCGACAGCCGCCTGAAACGCTTTGTCGAGGATCACGCCTTGCCCGGCACCGGTATCGAGGCGGCGGCCCTGTGGCAGGGGCTGGCCGATCTGGCGCATGATTTCGGCCCGGAAAACCGCGCGCTTCTGGACAAGCGCCAGCAGTTGCAGGACCAGATCGACCAGTGGCACCGCGATCACAAGGGCAAGCCCCATGACCCGGCCGCATATAAGGCATTTCTGGAACAGATCGGCTATCTGGTCCCCGAGGGCGACGATTTCACCATCGGCACCGCGAACGTGGACCCGGAGATCGCCACCGTCTCGGGCCCGCAACTGGTGGTGCCGGTGACGAACGCGCGCTTTGTGCTGAACGCGGCCAATGCGCGCTGGGGCAGCCTGTATGACTGTCTATATGGCACCGACGCCCTGGGCAGCCCGGCCCCGGCGGGCGGGTTCGATGCCGGGCGCGGCGCGCGCGTCGTCGCCCGCGCGGCGGTGTTTCTGGACGAAACCTTCCCGGCGCAGGCGACCAGCCATGTTCGCGCCGCCGGCTATCGGATCGAAAACGGCGCGCTTCTGGTCGATGGCCAGCCGCTGAAAAACCCTGCCGCCTTCGTCGGCTACACTGGCGCGGCGGATGCGCCGGCATCCATCCTGCTGCGCAACAACGGGCTGCATGTCGAACTGGTATTCGACAAGGCGCATCTGATCGGGTCGCAATCGCCATCTGGTCTGGCCGATGTCGTGCTGGAATCGGCCATGTCGTCGATCATCGACTGCGAGGATTCGGTGGCCTGCGTCGATGCCGAGGACAAGGTGCTGGCCTATGGCAACTGGCTTGGGCTGATGAAGGGCGATCTGGCCGACACCTTTGACAAGGGCGGCAAGACGATGACCCGACGCCTGAACGGTGACCGGGTCTTCACCGCGCCCGACGGGTCGGAACTGGTGCTGAAAGGACGGTCGCTGCTGCTGGTGCGCAATGTCGGCCATCTGATGACCAACCCCGCCATTCTGGACCGCGACGGTGCCGAAATATTCGAAGGGCTGATGGACGCGATGCTGACCGTCCTGATCGCCATGCATGACCTGAACAAGACCGATGGTCCGCGCAATTCCGTCACCGGATCGGTCTATGTCGTCAAGCCCAAGATGCACGGCCCCGAAGAGGTCGCCTTTGCCGACCGCGTGTTCAGCCATGTCGAGCGGGTGCTTGGCCTGCCACAGAACACCGTGAAACTGGGCATCATGGACGAGGAACGGCGCACCTCGGTCAATCTCAAGGAATGCATCCGCGCCGCAAAGGACCGGGTCTGTTTCATCAACACAGGATTCCTCGACCGCACCGGCGACGAAATCCACACCTCGATGGAGGCCGGGCCGTTCAGCCGCAAGGACTTTATCAAGCGCAAGGGCTGGATCACCGCCTACGAAAACCTGAACGTCGATATCGGGCTGGAATGCGGGCTGTCGGGGCGGGCGCAGATCGGCAAGGGCATGTGGGCCGTCCCCGACAAGATGGCGGCGATGTTGGAACAGAAGGTCGAACACCCCCGCGCCGGGGCCAATTGCGCCTGGGTGCCCAGCCCCACCGCCGCCACGCTGCACGCGACCCATTATCACAAGGTGGACGTGCTGGCCGTGCAGGAGGTGCTGGCCAAGGGCGGCCGCCGCGCCCATGTCGAGGCGATCCTGCACATCCCGCTGGCCGAATGGCAACGCTGGACCCCGGACCAGATCCGGCGCGAGGTGGAAAACAACGCGCAGGGGATCCTTGGCTATGTCGTGCGCTGGATCGACCAGGGGGTCGGCTGTTCCAAGGTGCCCGACATCAATGACGTGGGCCTGATGGAAGACCGCGCGACCTGCCGCATTTCTGCCCAGCATATCGCCAACTGGCTGCACCACGGCGTCGTGTCGGAAACCGAAGTGCGCGAGATCATGCAGAGAATGGCCGAGGTGGTGGACCGCCAGAACGCGCATGATCCGTATTATCGCCCGATGGCGCCGGGGTTCGA
>JAUNUO010000134.1 GCA_030538135.1 Paracoccus sp. (in: a-proteobacteria) | reverse complement strand
TGTCCTTGTGGTTCGTAGACATCAACCAGCGGGTGAAAAACCCACGCGTGTCGTGATGGTCACCGTGGCCGTGAGCGGCTGCGTCCGCCATGCGCGATCTCCCTTATACGTCATGGGTCGGCCGTCGCGGACAAACCCCAATTACATATCTGTAGCCCAGCCTTGCCAAGCGCACAATGTGTCACATGCAAGATCAGACCGGGGTTGCAGGCGGCCGTAGCGCGCCGTCGTAACCGCATATCCGTCCGGCGGGCATGGCGCAGCGGCACGCCGTTCACTGCGCGCGGTGCAACAGAAATGGCCCTGAAAGCAAGGCTCGGGGCCAGCCATCTAGGCTGTGCCGATCAGGGTCGCGGTTGCGGCGAGCTGTGTGCCGTCATGGACCGCGGGTTGCGCGAATGTCGGCGGCGGGAACGCGGCGACGATTCGTCAGTCGGTTGTGCCGGCCGCCGCCGTGATCGCCTTGATTGTCGGGGTCGGCGCGATGCGGGGCTGATTCCCGTGATCTGCCGAGCGATCAGGTGCGCCCTATCCGCGGGATGTGCGGGAAACCCCCGCCGCAGGGGCGGGGGCGATGCTGTCGCGCGTGGTCTTAGTGGGCGCCGTGCTGCGCCAGGAAGGCCACGACATCGGCCTGCCCCTTGTTCAGCTTGAAGGTCATCTTGGTTTTCAGCGAGGGGTCGCCGACCTTTTCCTCGGTGTATTTGTTGGGGTCGGTGACATAGCCCATCAGATCTTCCTGGGTCCAGACCTCACCGGCTTCGCCCAGTTTGATCAGCGCGTCGGAATATTTGAAGCCTTCCTCGGACCCGGCGGCACGGCCGACGACGCCATAAAGGTTCGGGCCGGTCGTGCCGCCCTTGACGATGTCATTGCCGGCATCGTCGCGGATCATGTGGCAGGCGCGGCATTTCTTGAATTCGTTTTCGCCCTTGGCGGGATCGCCCGCCTCTTGCGCGAAAACGGGTGCGGTCAGCGTCAGCACCGCAAGCGAGGCGAAGATCGTGGTTTTCATGGTCATGTCCTTGGAGAACCTTGATTCGGAGACGTTTCGATCTCTCGGGACGAATCGTTAACACCACGGCGGGACACGCACCAATCAAATATATGGGCGCGCGACGTTGGGACCAGCCGTCGCAGGAAGGTGGCGCGGCTCAGCCGGGGAAGTGGCGGGCAAAGGTGGCGCGCAGGGCCACGTCCAGATCGGCCATTCCGACCGGCAGGCCCAGATCGACGAGGCTGGTCACGCCATGCCCGGAAATGCCGCAGGGCACGATGCCGCCGTAATGGCCAAGGTCGGGTTCGACATTGATCGACAGCCCGTGAAAGCTGATCCATTTGCGGAGCTTGACACCGATGGCGGCGATCTTGTCCTCGTGCATCTGACCGTCGGGCAGGGGCGGCAGGTCGGGGCGCGCCACCCAGACGCCGACGCGGCCCTGACGAATCTCGCCCCGGATGCCGAATTCGTCCAGTGCGTCGATCACCCAGCGTTCCAGCGCCTGAACAAAGGCGCGCACGTCGCGGCCGCGCCGGTTCAGGTCCAGCATGACATAGGCGATGCGCTGCCCCGGCCCATGATAGGTGTATTGCCCTCCGCGACCCGTGGCGTGAACAGGAAAGCGGCGGTCCAGCAGGTCGGCAGGCCTCGCGCTGGTTCCGGCGGTATAAAGCGGCGGGTGTTCGACCAGCCAGACTGTCTCGTCCGCCTGACCCGCCGCAATGCCGGCCACGCGCGATTCCATGAAGGCAACGGCCTGTTCGTATCCGGTCAGGCCGGTTGATGCGATCCATTCCACCATGGCGGCGAATTGGCGCAGCGGCGCCGCCGCGTCAATCCCCGACGCCGCGCACGAAACCCTCTTTTCATCCGGGCCACGCTGGTCTAAACCCCGCCCACTGCCCGAAGATGCGGTCGTGGCGGAATTGGTAGACGCGCAGCGTTGAGGTCGCTGTTCCTTAACCGGAGTGGAAGTTCGAGTCTTCTCGACCGCACCATCGCCCCAAGGCGGGCAAATCCCGACAGCCGAAGCGGAATTGCTGCGCCGCAGCAATGGCTTACCGTCTTTCCAGCATGTCGCATGATGTTGCACGCTTGTCGCAAATGGCAATTGCATTTCCGGTGCACCGCCGCGTAACGTTTGCCAGCGCCATATCGAGAACAAGACCTTTGGGGGGACGCATATTGACTGGCACCGCGCAGGACAACGGGTTCGTCGTTTTCGACCATGTGCAAAAAAGCTATGATGGCCAGACACTTGTCGTAAAGGATCTGAACCTTTCCATCGGCAAGGGCGAATTTCTGACCATGCTTGGGCCGTCGGGGTCGGGCAAGACCACCTGTCTGATGATGCTGGCCGGATTCGAGACGGCGACTCATGGCGAGATCAGGCTGGATGGCCGCAATATCAACGATGTGCCGCCCCACAAGCGCGGTATCGGCATGGTGTTTCAGAACTATGCCCTGTTCCCGCACATGACCGTGGGCGAAAACCTGGCCTTCCCGCTTGAGGTGCGCGGGATGGGCAAGGCCGAACGCGAACAGCGTATCAAGCGCGCGCTGGACATGGTGCAGATGGGCGCCTTTGCCAGCCGCCGACCGGCACAGCTATCGGGCGGTCAGCAACAGCGGATCGCACTGGCCCGCGCGTTGGTGTTCGACCCGAAACTGGTGCTGATGGACGAACCTCTGGGCGCGCTGGACAAGCAGCTGCGCGAACATATGCAACTGGAAATCAAGGCGCTGCACGACCGGCTGGGCATCACGGTCGTCTATGTGACCCACGATCAGGGTGAGGCGCTGACCATGTCCGACCGGATCGCCGTGTTCAACGATGGCCGGATTCAGCAGCTTGCCGCGCCGGCGGAACTGTATGAGCGGCCCGAGAACAGCTTTGTCGCCAACTTCATCGGCGAAAACAACGCGCTGCCCGGCAAGATCGAGAAACTGGAAGGCAATTACGCCCTTGTCCGGCTGGCGAATGGTGAATTGATCGACGCCACCGCCGTCAACATCCGCGAGGTCGGGCAAGACACCCGCGTTTCCATCCGGCCCGAGCGGGTCGAGTTCAAGCCCTCGATGATGCCCACCGACGCCCATACGATCGAGGCCGAGGTGATCGACGTGATCTATATGGGCGACATTCTGCGCGCCCGGCTGAAGGTTGCGGGCAGCGACGGCTTCGTGATGAAATACCGCAACACGCTGGGGCAGACCAAGCTGTCGCCGGGTGAAAGGCTGCGGATCGGCTGGCATCCGCAGGATGCCCGTGCGCTGGACCCGGTGTGATCCGATGCGCGGGTTTCTGCTTCTGACTGCCGCCCTTTTGCCGATCGGCGCCGCCGCGCAGGATCGCAGCATCACGGTCGTATCTTGGGGGGGCGATTTTTCGGCCGCGCAGGTCGAGGCGCTGAACCGCCCCTTTACCGAGGAAACCGGAATCGGCGTTCTGGTCGTGGATGCGGGCGACCCGGCGCTGCCGATCAAGGCGCAGGTCGAGGCGAGGAACGTCACCACGGATGTGGCCAGCATCGGCTATGCCGAGGCGATGCAACTGTGCGATGCTGGCGTGCTTCAGCCGATTGACCATGCCATTCTGGCACCCGGCGCGGACGGCACTCCGGCAGATCAGGATTTCTGGTCGGGCGGCTTGTCGGAATGTTTCGTGGCGACCGACATCTATTCGACGGTGATCGCGTGGGACGACCGCGCGATGAACGGCGCCGTGCCGCAAAGCGTCGAGGATTTCTTTGATCTGGAACGGTTCCCCGGTCGCCGCGGCATCCTGAAAGAGCCGCGCTTTACCATGGAAATGGCGCTGATGGCCGATGGCGTGCCCGCCGCGCAGGTCTATGAGGTGCTGGCCACCGAAGCCGGGGTCGAACGCGCGTTTGCCAAACTGGACACGATCAAGCCGCAGGCCGTCTTTTGGGAGGCGGGCGCACAACCCCGGCAATTGCTGGCCGATGGCGAGGTGTCGATGGCCATGGCCTATAACGGCCGCATCTTTGCCGCGCGGGTCGATGACGATGTGCCGCTGTCGATGATGTGGGACGGCCAGATCTACGAGATCGAGGGCTGGGTGATTCCGCAGGGCGCGCCGCATTTGCAGGATGCGCTGGCCTATGTCGCCTATACCACCCGGCCCGAAGTCATGGCGCGGTTTGCCGGACAGATCAGCTATGGCCTGCCGCGCCACAGCGCCGCCGCGCTGGTGGGCAATTACCGCGATACCGACATGCCGATGGCGCCGCATCTGCCGACATCGCCGGAAAACATGGAAAACGCACTGCAATTCGACCAGGGCTTCTGGGTCGATCACCTGAACGAGCTGAACGAACGTTATGCCCGCTGGGTGGCGTCGTGAAGGTTCGCTATCGCCAGACGATTCTGGCCAAAGATAACGGCTGACAGGCCGAACCAATTGTCCAACCGGAGAGAACCGAGACATGAAAAGACTGCTGATCCTGACCACTGCACTGGGCACGTTGGCCGTTCCCGCATCGGCGGATGTGAACCTGCTGTCCTGGGGCGGTGCCTATGGCAATTCGCACCTTGAGGCATATGTAAAGCCGTTTCAGACCGAAACCGGCATCACGGTGAACATGTCCGATGCCGACAACCCCGCCACCCCGATCAAGGCCATGGTCGAGGCGGGCAACGTGACCACCGATGTCGCCTCGGTCGAATATGCCGATGCCGTGCGTCTGTGCGACGAAGGTCTGCTGGAAACCATCGACCCGGCGATTCTCGCACCCGCAGCCGATGACAGCGCCGCCGTGGACGATTTCATCGAAGGCGCGATCACCGATTGTTTCGTGGCGACCGACGTCTATTCGATGGTGCTGGCCTATGACGACAGCAAATTCGCCGATGCCAAGCCCTCGACCCCGGCGGATTTCTTTGATCTGGCGAATTTCCCCGGCAAGCGCACCATGCGCAAGGGCGCCAAGTTTAATCTGGAATTCGCGCTGATGGCCGATGGCGTGCCGGCGGACGAGGTTTACGATCTGCTGGCTACCCCCGAGGGTGTGGACCGTGCATTCGCCAAGCTGGACACGATCAAGAACGACACCATCTGGTGGGAAGCGGGCGCGCAGCCGCCGCAACTGCTGGCCGATGGCGAGGTGGTGATGGCTTATGCCTTCAACGGCCGTATCTTCAACGCCGCCCATGGCGAGAACAAGCCGTTCAAGATCGTCTGGGACGGCCAGATCTATGAAATGGAAGGCTGGATCGTGCCGAAAGGCGCGCCGAACCTGGAAGATGCGCTGAAGTTCATCACCTGGACCACCGCGCCCGCGCCGCAGGCCCGTGCCGCCGAATTCATCAGCTATGGCCCGCCGCGTGTTTCGGCGGCTGCGCTGGTCGGCAATATCGAAGGGTCGGACGTGCCGATGGGTCCGAACCTGCCGACCTCGGCTGACAACATGACCAACGCGCTTGGCTCGAACCTGGAATTCTGGGTGGATCACGATTCTGAACTGCAAGAGCGGTTCAACAGCTGGCTGGCAAGCTGATCCGCCACCCGTGAAACATGGCTGTCCCCATTCAGGGGGCAGCCGACAAAAAAAGCCGCGTCACATTTGGGAGGATGGGATGACAGCGAAATTTCTTCTGGGAACCGCCTTTGCGCTGCTGGCCGGTCCGGCGTTGGCGCAGCAGGGCGCGATCAACATCACCACCTATGGCGGTGCCTTTGGTGAGGCGCTGAACGAATCGCTGGCCAAGCCTTTTACCGAGGCCACCGGCATCGGCACCACGATGATCGACAATTCCGACCCGCCCACGCGGCTGAAAGCCGAGGTCGAGGCGGGCAACGTGCAAAGCGATGTGTTCGACGTGGAACAATCCGACGTGCTGCGGCTGTGTGACGAAGGGCTGATCGAACAGATCGATCCGGCCATCCTGCCCGCCGGCGCCGACGGATCGACGCCCGATGACGACTTTCTGCCCGGTGCCCTGAACGAATGCGCGACCGCGATCATGGTCTGGTCCACGGTCATCGCCTATGACAAAAGCGCCTTCCCCGATGCCACGCCCGGCAGTGTCGAGGATTTCTTTGACCTCGCAGCGTTCCCCGGCAAGCGTGGCTTTATCAAGCGTCCGAAATACACGCTGGAATTCGCGCTTCTGGGCGATGGCGTCGCCCCGGATGAGGTGTATGACGTGCTGGCCACGCCCGAAGGCGTGGACCGCGCCTTTGCGAAACTCGATTCCATCAAGGGCGACATCGTGTGGTGGGAAGCAGGCGCGCAGGCACCGCAGCTTCTGGCCGATGGCGAGGTGTCGATGACACTGGCCTATAACGGCCGGATTTTTGACGCGATCATCGGCGAAGGGCGGCCCTTCGGCTTTGTCTGGGACGGTTCGAACCTCGATATGGATTACTGGGTGGTGCCGGTCGGCGCGCCCAACCGGGATGCGGCGATGGAATTCATTGCCTTTGCCGCCGACCCGGCGCGTCAGGCGGATCTGTCGAAATACATCGCCTATGGTCCGCCGCGCAGATCCGCCGCCCCCAGCGTCGGCACCTACAAGGACGGCACCACGCAGATGGCACCCTATCTGCCGACCACGCCCGAGAATGCCGAACACGCCGTGCTGAACGACCCGGAATTCTGGGCCGATCACGGCATCGAACTGACCGAGCGGTTCAATTCGTGGCTGGCGAACTGATCTTCACGGGTGCGCGGCCGCGTGTTGCGCGCCACGACCATAACGACGGCGACGCGCCGCTTTCCAATTGGGAGAACCGAGAATGAAGAAATTTCTTGTCCTTTCCACCGCGCTGGCCGGGATGGCGACCGCCGCCACGGCGCAGCAGGTCAATGTCGTGTCCTGGGGCGGTTCCTATTCGGTCAGCCAGGTCGAGGCCTTTAACAAGCCCTTCACCGCGGCGACCGGCATCACCGTCAACATGATCGACGCGGACGACCCCGCTGTTCCGCTCAAGGCGCAGGTCGAGGCGGGCAACGTCACCGGCGATGTGTTCGACATCGACCAGGCCGCCGCGATCCGCCTGTGCGACGAAGGCGCGCTGATGCAAATCGACCCGGCGGTTCTGCCCCCCGCGCCCGACGGAACCCCGGCGACCGAGGATTTCGTCGAGGGCGGCGTGGCCGAATGCGCGATCGGCAACATTTTGTGGAGCACGGTCATCGCCTATGACACGACCAAGTTTCCCGATGGCGCCCCCAGCACCGCCGCGGATTTCTTTGATCTGGAAAAATACCCCG
>JAUNUO010000133.1:5071-7290 GCA_030538135.1 Paracoccus sp. (in: a-proteobacteria) | reverse complement strand
GCGATGCTGGACCCGATCCGGCAGGCGGCGATGATGGTGCGGCTGGGGCTGGCCGACGGCACCGTCGGCGGGGCCGTGGCGACCACCGCCGATACCGTGCGCGCCGCCTTGCAGATCATCGGCCGCGCGCCCGATACCCCGGTGGTCAGCAGCTTTTTCCTGATGCAGCCGCCCGAGGGATCGGCGGATGGCGCGATGATCTTTTCCGATTGCGGTCTGGTCATCGCCCCCGATGCGGCGGAACTTGCCGCCATCGCCCTGTCGGCCGCCGAAAGCTGCCGTCAGCTTCTGGCCGAACAGCCCCGCATCGCCTTTCTGTCCTTCTCGACCGCGGGTTCGGCGGAACATGCCAGCCTGTCCCGGATCCGTGAGGCGCTGGCGCGGGTGCGCGCGGCCGCCCCCGATATCGAGGTCGATGGCGAGTTGCAGTTCGACGCCGCCCTCGACGATGCGATCCGGGCGCGCAAGGCACCGGGCAGCCCGCTGAGCGGCCGGCCCAACATCTTCATCTTCCCCGATCTCGCCGCCGGCAATATCGGCTACAAGATCGCCCAACGTCTGGGCGGGCTGACCGCCGTCGGCCCGATCCTGCAAGGCCTCGCCAAACCCGCAAACGACCTGTCGCGCGGATGCACAACACAAGACATCATCGCAGCAATCGCCGTAACAGCGGTGCAGGCAAGATAGGGGGCGTCAGCGCGGATCGGCGGACAGCATCACCCCTTGCGACAGACGCCGGAACGACCCGGCATGCACCTGCGTCAGCCCGCCGGCGCGGATCATATACCAGCCGCCGGGGATCGGTGCCGGGTCCAGATAATCGGTGGCGGCCAGCGCGCCGTTGTTCATCACCCGATAGGGGCCGTCGCGCCGTTCGGCCCGCAGGATCAGCGCGCCCTCTGCGCCTTGGGGAAGGGTCCAGTGCAGGTGGATGCCGTCGGGACCGGGTTCGGCGCGGGCATCGGACACCGGCGGCAGGGGAAAGGGGCGCAGCGTCGGATCGCCCAGCAGATTGACCCAGGGCGGGTTCAGCCAGTCATAGGTGCCGGTCGCGGCATAGTCGCGCGTTTCCAGCCCGCCCTGCGAGGCGCGTCCATTGTTGACCGTGCGCAGATGCGCCTGCCCGATGCTTTCGCCCAGGGCCATGCCGTGCAACTGCCACGACGGGCGTCCGCCCCAGCCGACCGTCAGCGGCCCATCCTGCGCCAGCAGCGCAACCATAGCATTGTCGCGCAGGTCGAACTGATGCTTGTGACTGCCGAAATTGATGGTGAACACAGCCTCTGACGGGGACAGCGTGTCATAGGTTCCGCCGCGCCATTCGCCGAAATCGACGCCCAGAAGATACGGCCCGCCACCCGCCGTATCGTGATGTCCGCCCGCGATCACCGCATCCGGCCCGACGATATTGTTCAGCGCATTGCGTTCGACCATCAGATGCTCACTCGCCGCATAGGCGCGGCGCGGATCGCCCGTCATTCCGTGCCGCCAGCGGTGATTGCGGTCGAAATAGGCGCGCAGCAGGGGGATTTCGCCGCCGAAATGGTCGCTCAGCATGGCGAAGTCGATCCGGCCGATCTGCATCGCGATTCCGTCGGCGGGCAGTCGCGAGGGGATCAGTTGCGGCACGCCGTCCGGCCCCGGCGCCGAGAGCCAGAAACCCACCGGGTCGGCATAGAACAGGTCGGTCGCAACGGCATGGGGATCGTGCCCGTCAGGGTTTACCCGGCCGGTGCGGACGATGGGCAGATGGCCGATCAGGATCACCGCATGGGGCGTGGCTGGATCGGCACGGAACTGGGCCGTGATCCAGCGCCGCAGCGCCATTGCGCGCGACAGGTTTTCGGCCGGGTCGTCATCGGCGGCGCGCGGCGACCGGTGGCGGGTCACCTGCCAGCCCGCGCCGGTCAGATCGGATTGGAACAGGTCCAGCGCGGCAGCCAGATCATCGGCCAGCGTGTCATCCACGATCATCAGCGCATGGCCTTGCGCCGCGCCGGTCGGAAGATCGCGACCGGCGGCCCAGACGGCGACCTGCGCCGGATCGTCCCCGATGCGGACCTGATATTCCCGCGCCACGCCGGGCGGCAGATCGTCTGTGAACAGCAGCCCGGCGGCAGGGGCCATGACCTGTTGCCAGCTGTCCGGCCCGCGCTGCCCCAGATCGCGGCGCAGCACCTGCGCCAGACCGCGCCCGGCCTGCGGCCATGTCAGCCGCA
>JAUNUO010000133.1:0-4971 GCA_030538135.1 Paracoccus sp. (in: a-proteobacteria) | reverse complement strand
GGCGGCAATTCGCGGATCAGCGCGCCGGGTTTCTGATTTGTGGCGGCGGAAATGACAAAGATCAGCCCGCCCACAGGTGGCGTCAGCAGGCCGAAGGTCAGGTTCACGATCACGATGATGGCGAAATGATTGGGTGCGATCCCCAGCGAATAGGCGATCGGCGCAAGGATCGGCACAAGGATCATCACGCCGGGCAGGGGGTCCATGAACATGCCGAAGATCAGCAACAGCAGGTTCACCGCCAGCAGGAACATGATCGGCGACAGGTTCAGCCCAACCACATATTCCGCCAGCGACTGCGGCACCCCTTCGATGATGAGCACCCAGGCAAAGGCGCGGGCGGAGGCAAGGATCAGCAGCACCGCCACCGACATGATCGCCGCCCGGCGCAGGGCATCCCACAGCGCGGCGAAGGACAGGCTGCGATAGATCACCGTGCTGATGGCCAGCGCATAGAACACGGCCATCACCGATGCCTCGGTCGGGGTGGTGATGCCGCTGCGGATGCCGCCGACGATCAGCACGATCAGCAAAAGCGAGGGCAGGGCATAGCCGGTGGTGCGCAGCATTTCGCCCCAGCCGGGGCGGGTGCCGGTGCCGCGATAGTTGCGGCGGCGGCTGATGATCGCGTTCACCACCGCCATGCTGATGGAAATCAGCAATCCCGGCAGGATGCCCGCCATGAACAGCGATCCGACCGAGACGCGCTGATCCTGCAAGGCATAGATGATCATGGTGATCGAGGGCGGGATGATCGGCCCGACCACCGCGCTGGAAATCGTCAGCGCCCCGGCATAGGCGCGGTCATAGCCGCCGCGCTCCATCATCCGGGTCATGATCGCGCCCGGCCCTGCGGCATCGGCCAGCGCCGAACCCGAAATTCCCGCGAACAGGGTCTGGCTCAGCACATTGGCATGGCCAAGCCCGCCGCGCAGATGGCCGACAAACTGCGTCGCGAACCGCAGCAACGCATGTGAAATCGCCCCCGCGGACATGATTTCTGCGGCAAGGATGAAGAACGGCACCGCCAGCAAGGGAAAGCTGTCCACGCCGGAAAACATTTCCTTGGGAATCACCAGCAGCGGATAGGGACCAAGCATCCCCAGCGCGACAAAGGCCGACAGGCCAAGCGCAAAGGCCACCGGCACGCCGATGGCGACAAAGACCAGAAACGACAGGATCATCAGCGCGATCATGGGTCAGACGGCCTCGGTTTCGTCGCGGTCAAGGCCATGCCGCAGATAATGGCGCGCGATCAGCAGCAGATGCACGGTCAAAAGCGAAAAGCCCACCGGCATGGCCAGATAGACCCATGACATCGACAACCGCAGCGCCGCCGATTTCTGGAACTGGGCGCGGCTGGCGTAATCCCAGCCGATCCAGATCATCACCATGAAAAAGCCCAGAAGCAATATCAGGACCAGCAGGCGCATACCCCGCGCCACCCGATCGGGTAGCGCGGTCTGAAGATTGGACAGGGCGACATGCGCGCCTTCGCGCAGGGCCAGCCCCGCGCCCAGAAAGCACATCCAGATCATCGTATAGCGCCCCACCTCGTCCGCCCAGGGCAACGAGCGATTGGTGAAGGTGCGCAGCCCGACGTTCCAGCCGACGGTGACGCACATCACCACCAGCGCCAGCACGACCAGAGCGGCGTTGGCGGTCACGAACCAGCGTTCGGCCCGTGACGATGCGGTTTCGGGGGCGGTTGCGGTCATTGCGTCGCGATGATGCTGTCCATAAGTTCCTTGCCGAACTGTGCCTGATACCCTTCATAGGTGGCGGCAAGCTGTTCCTGAAAGACCAGTTTTTCTTCGGGCGTCAGGATGTTGACCTCCATCCCGCGGTTGCGCAGTTCCTCGATGCCGTCGGCCTCGACGGTATCGACATAACCGCGCATCGCCGCCGCCGCCGCCGCGCCCGCCTTCTGGAAGGCTTCCTTCTGCGCGTCGTCGAGGCTGTTCCACAGCTTGGGCGACAACAGCAGGATGGCCGAGGAATAGACGTGGCCATCGACCGACAGGTATTTCTGAACCTCGTTCAGATTGGCCGAGACGATCACCGACAGCGGGTTTTCCTGCCCGTCGATGGCGCCCTGTTCCAGAGCGGGGATCACCTCGGGCCATGCCATCGGCGTGGGCGCGGCACCAAGCGCCTCGAAGGCGCGCAGGTGGACCGGGTTTTCCATGGTGCGGATCTTCAGCCCCGCCATGTCGCCGGGTGCCGCGACGGGGTTGCGGTTGTTGGTGATGTGGCGAAAGCCCTGTTCGCCCCAGACGAGACCGTGCAGGCCGGCACCGTCGAATTTCGCCAGCATTTCCTGCCCGATCGGGCCGTCAAGGACGGTGCGGGCGTGATGCAGGTCGCGGAACAGGAACGGAATGTCGAACACGCCGACCTCGGGGACGAAGTTCGACAATGTGCCGGACGAGGCGATGGTGGCCTCGACCGTGCCCAGTTGCAGCCCCTCGATCACCTCGCGTTCGCCGCCGAGGCCGGACGAGGGGAAATGCCGCACGGTAAAGGCATCGCCCAGTTCCGCCCTGAGCGTTTCCTCGAAAGCGCGGGCACCGGCGCCGTAATGGCTGTCCTCGGCCAGCGCATAGCCCATCTTGATTTCGGCGGCGGTTGCGATGGCGGTGGAAAAGGCCAGCACGCTGGCGGTGCAGAAAAAGAGCCGGGTCATCTTGTCCTCCCATTTTTGTCGGGCGGAACTTGGCTGTCTGCCCCGGCGCCGTCAAGGCGACTTTTGAGGCAGGGGGGCGGAGGGCGCAGGTCTGACACGATTGGCGGGTGATCTGCGGTGCGACCGTTTTCAACCGACAAAGCTGTCCCATGCGTTTCGTTCTTGCAGCCCTGACCATTGCCGTGCTGCCCGCCTGCGCGCTGGCCGCCGACGACCACGATCACCATCTGGCCGAGGCGGACGGGCTGCGGGTGCTGCATGTCTGGACCCCGACTCGCGACGCGGGCGAGGTGGCGTTGATCTATCTGGAGATCGAGAACAGGTCGGGGGCAAACACCGTCCTGACCGGCGGCAAGACGATGCGTCAGCCACTGGACGTGGTGGGGTTTCAGTATGGATCGGGCGGGGAAAACTGGATTGTGCTGCCCGCCCTGCCGGTCGCATCGGGCGCCAGACTTGTGCTGAAACCACGGGCGATGGCGCGGCGTCCGATCCGGCTGCCGCAGATGCTGACTGCGGGGCAGTGGCGCACAGCCATGCGGGGAGCCATGCGGGGCATGCGCATTCGGGGCACCGTTGCGGGGGGCCAGCCCCCCGATCTCCGGTGGCGATCTCCCCCCGGGATATTTATGGACCGAAGATGCCTCTGCGCCGGTCTCAGCCGCGCAGGTCTGTCAGCAGGGGGCGGCGCACCGCCATCCATGCGGGAACCAGCGCCAGCAGCAGGGTCAGGCTGACGAAGGCGGCGACGAGATGCAGTTCGGGCCAGCCGAGGTTGGCCGTGACCAGCACATCGGTGCGGCTGGTGACGACGGTGGAAATCACCCGTGCCGCCACCCAGCCGAGTGCGAGGCCAGCCGCCGCGCCGGTCAGGATCAGGGCGGCGGAATAGCTCCAGACCACGGCAAAGACGAACCGCAGCGGCGCGCCCACGGCGCGGAGCAGGGCAAGGCTGCGCGCGACCAGCCGCACGAGGATCAAAAGACCGATCAGCACCGACAGCGTGACCAGAACCTGCGTCAGCACGGCCATCAGCGACAGGGCCGAACGGACCTCGCCCATCAGCCCGTGCAGTTGCGCCAGCACGGCGCCGGGAAAGAAGGCCATCAGATCGCCACGTGTGAACCGCGATCGCAGCGCATAGTTGCCCCATAATTCTTCGGCGCGGACCAGAACGGCGGGGGTGCCGGGCATGTATTCGGCGATGAAGGGCGGGCCGATGCGGTCATCGCCGGGCGCGTGTCCGTTGGGCAGGCCGTGGACCTCCCACACGCCCTCGACGGGGACGAGGATGGCGCGGTCCCAAGGGCTGCCCGTGGGGTTCATGCGGCCGGTGATCCGATAGTCGTGACCGGCGTGGCCGTGTTCGTCCGTTTCGGGGCCGTGGCCATGTGCGGGGGTGAAGCGGGCGCCGATGGTGACGGGGGCGAAGGCGCCGGCGACGGCCTCTTGCGCGGTCTGGAAGATGCGGCCTTCGGCCAGCGTGGGGTCGAGATGGGTCACGAAACCGGCGGTGGTGCCGACGACGGGGGCGCCCTGATAGCTGTCGCCAAATGCGATCGGCGCGGCCAGCGCGACGCCCTCGGTTGCCGCGATCTCGTCATATTGCGCGCCGGTGACCAGCGCCATGTCGGAAGGTTGCAGATAGACGGCGGCCATCATTGCGGTAATTTCGCTGCCCGGCGCGGCGACGATCAGGTCAAAGGGTTCCGCGGCGCGGGCCGACCCCTGCCGCAGCCCGCGTTCCTGCGCCAGAAGCCCGACGCCAAGTCCGACCGACACCGCGATCAGCAGCATGAACAGCGCGTTGACCCATGTGAACCGGCGCAGCATGGCCGCGGCCAGCGGTAGCGGGCGCAGGCCGCGCAGCACGATCAGCCCGGCCAGCATACCGGGCGCGATCAGCGCCAGCGCGGTCAGCACATCCTGTATCGCGGGGGACAATCCGGCCCAGAGATCACCCATGACTATCCTCCGTGATGCGGCCATCGACCAGCGTGATGCGCCGCTGCATCCGTTCGGCCAGCGCGGCGTCATGCGTGACGGCGATCAGCGTGCGCCCGCCGTCGCCGGCCAGCGCCACCAGATCGCGGCCCAGTGCGTCGGCATTGGCCCGGTCCAGCGCGGCGGTGGGTTCGTCGGCCAGGATGACCGGCGGATCAGCGGCCAGCGCGCGGGCCACGGCGATGCGCTGACGTTCGCCGCCGGAATAGCTGTCCACGGTGCGCGCGCCGGTCTGCGACAGGCCCAGCCGGTCAAGCCAGCGGGCGGCGGTGTCGCGGATG
>JAUNUO010000132.1:6172-7302 GCA_030538135.1 Paracoccus sp. (in: a-proteobacteria) | reverse complement strand
CGCACCGACACGAAGGACGGGCAAAAGCCGCTGACGCAGGAATAATCCTTGTTGCAGGACGACTGGTCGATGGCGCGCTTGCGCCCCAGTTCGGTGTCCAGCGGCACGACCGAGACGCAGTTCGACTGAACCGAGCAATCGCCGCAACCCTCGCAGATTTCGGGGTTGATCCAGATGCGGCGGTCGGGGTCGAGGAAAGCACCCTTCTTGCGGCGTCGGCGCTTTTCGGCGGCGCAGGTCTGGATATAAAGGATCGCGCTGACGCCCGTGACCTGTTCCAGTTCCTTCTGCACCGTCATCAGGCCGCTGCGTTCCTCGAACCGCATCCCTTGGGGAAACTGGCTGCGATCCACATCCTCTTTCTCATCATAAACGACGACCACCGGCGCAACGCCCATGGCCAGCAGTTCGCGGGCGATCTGCGGCGCGGTCAGACCGCCTTCGTTCGGCTGCCCGCCTGTCATCGCCACGGCGTCATTATACAGCACCTTGTAGGTGATGTTGGTGCCCGCCGCCTTGGCCGCGCGGATCGCCAAAGACCCGGAATGGTTATAGGTTCCATCGCCAAGGTTCTGAAATACATGATTTCTTGTGCTGAACGGCGCCTCGCCGATCCAGTTCGCGCCCTCGCCGCCCATATGGGTGAAGCCCTGCGTCTCGCGGCCCATCCACTGCACCATGTAATGACAGCCGATCCCGGCATAGGCGCGGCTGCCTTCGGGCAAGCGTGTCGATGAATTATGCGGACAGCCCGAACAGAACCAAGGGGTTCTGGCGGCTATCTCAGGTGCATTGTCATTGCGCCGCACCTCGTTGATGCGGTCCAGCCCGGCGCGGATGCCATCGGTGCCGCGCCCTTCCTCGATCAGGATGCCGCCCAGTTTCTGCGCGATCATCACCGGGTCCAGCGCATAGCGGGTCGGGAACAGTTCCTCATGCGTGCGGTCGTGGCGCCAGCCGTGGACGCGGCGGCCGTGGCGATTGTCGAAGATCGCCTCTTTCAACTGCACCTCGATCAGTTTGCGCTTCTCCTCGACGCAGACGATAAGCTCAAGATTTTCAGACCATTCCTGCATGGATTTCATGTCAAGCGGCCAGGTCTGCCCGACCTTGTAGGTGGTGATGCCCAG
>JAUNUO010000132.1:1365-6072 GCA_030538135.1 Paracoccus sp. (in: a-proteobacteria) | reverse complement strand
TAATCCAGAATTTCCTGCACCCCGGCGGGCGACAAAACCGGGATATAGGCGTCGATCATCGCCCAGTCGGACTGATGCAGCACGGTCGAGCTTTCGCCCGTGTGGTCGTCACCCATGGCCATCACCACGCCGCCATGCGCCGACGACCCGGCCATGTTGGCGTGGCGCATCACGTCGCCCGAACGATCGACGCCCGGCCCCTTGCCATACCACAGCGCGAACACGCCGTCATATTTCCCCTCGCCCCGCATCTCGGCCTGCTGGCTGCCCCAGATCGCGGTGGCGGCAAGGTCTTCGTTCAGGCCCGGCTGAAACCGGATGCCGGCGGCCGAAAGTCGCTGACCTTCGCGCATCATCTGTAGATCGACCGAGCCAAGGGGGCTGCCGCGATAGCCGGTCACAAGACCGGCCGTGTTCAGCCCCGCCGCCTTGTCGCGCGCCGCCTGCATCAGCATCAACCGCACCAAAGCCTGCGTTCCGTTCAACAGAACCTGCGATTTCGACAGATCAAAGCGATCGGCCAGTGAAAATTCGGTCTTGCTCATCAGCTTCCCTCCCAAAGAAACGCGGATGACGTTTTGACGCAGTATAGGTCAGAACGGTTGACCGATGAAGGAAAAAATCATACTCCTGCGGTATTGGCAGAATGCCCCCTGATCGCTACGGTTGCGCCAATTGCATAGCAGCTTTCGCAGGAACGAAACCCATGGATTGGGACAAGTTACGGATTTTCCACGCCGTTGCTGACGCCGGCAGTCTGACTCATGCCGGTGATGTTCTGCATCTGTCGCAATCCGCCGTCAGCCGGCAGATCCGCGGGCTTGAGGAAACGCTGGGGACGACACTGTTTCACCGCCACGCGCGCGGGCTGATTCTCACTGAGCAGGGTGAATTGCTGTTCGACGCGACCTCCTCGATCGCGCGCAAGCTTGATACAACTGCCGCGCGCCTCAGGGATAGCGAAGAACACGTTTTTGGCGAACTGAAGGTGACCACCACGGTCGGGTTCGGCACGCTCTGGCTGGTGCCGCGCCTGTCGAAACTTTACGCGCGCTATCCCGATCTGAAGATCGACCTGCTGCTGGAAGAACGTGTCCTGGACCTGCCCATGCGCGAGGCGGACGTGGCCATCCGCATGAAGGAACCGCAGCAATCCGATCTGGTTCGCCGCCGCCTGCTGAACATCCGCATGCAAATGTTCGCCACGCGCCCCTATCTCGACGGCGCCGGCACGCCTCACAGGCTGGAGGATCTGGCCCCCCACCGGCTGATCTGCCAACAGCCGTCCACGCCGCAGGTTTCGGCGGGCGCGGTTCTGTCGCACACGCTATTGTCGCATAACATCAGCTCGACCCTGATGATAAACAACTATTTCGGCGTTTTGCAGGCAGTGCTGGCCGGGGTGGGAATCGGGGTGCTGCCCGACTATCTGACCGCCGATTTTCCCGATCTGATCCGGGTTCTGCCCGACATCGAATCAGTCGAAGTGCCCGTATTTCTGGCCTTCCCCGAAGAATTGCGGCAATCGCGCCGGGTCACCGCCTTTCGTGATTTTGTTTTGGAAGAGATTCAAGCCTATCGCCGCAAGCAGGTCGAATCGGACGCCATCCGCGAGACAGTGGATTGATCGCGTTAATTATTCTTAACGCGACTCACCCAGCATCGCCGCGCCCCACAACCAGTGCGTGTAGCCATTCGGCAACGGCATATGTGATATGCTGCAATCGCAGCATGAAATTCCTTGATCCGGGCGGCGCCTGCCCATAAATCGGATTGTGAAGGGGATGGCAGCGCAATCGCGCATCACCTTCTACCTCCCTGTTGGACTTAGGCCGGGCTTCGTGCCCGGCTTTTTTTTCGCCTTGCGCGCGATCACGCCAAGGTGCCTTTCCGCGCGGCGCCAGGTTATGGCATCAAGGGCGAACCCAAGAAACGGATGAGGCAGATGATGACAATGCGGCTGATGCTTGCCACCACGGCGGGACTTATCTGGGCCGGGGCAGCCTTTGCACAATCGGGATGCGGCGGGCCGGTCAGCTTTGCCGATGGTCAGTCGGGCGCGCTGGTCGGGGGGCGGATCGTCGGAACGTCAACCTGCGACTACACGCTGCGCGCGAAGGCCGGGCAGCGGCTGGCGGCGCAGGTCACGTCGCAAGGTGCGGTCACGGCACGGGTGATTGCCCCGGTTCAACAGGATCTGAGCGCGCAACCTTGGGCATTGCCGCAATCGGGCGACTATACCGTTCGGTTGTCCCAGAACAGCGACGCCGCCGCCTCGGGGCAGGCGCAGCAGTTCACCGTCGAGTTCCGCCTGACCGGGAGTGCCGCAGCCGCAGCACGACCCGCCGCGCGCCCTTCGGTTGCACCGGTCGCGCAATCCGCCGCGCCGTCGGAACGCCCCGCCGCGCCGGACACGGCGGCGGCAACCCCGCCCGAAACGCGCCCCACCGCCAACCTGTCCGCAACGCGCCCCCTGGCGCGCCCGGCCCGCAGCACCGCGGCACCGGCGGAAACCGCGCCCGCCTCAGCCGCAGCCACGCCAACCGCACCGGCCAGCACCCCGGCACCGAGCGCATCCCCTGCCACCGCCACTCCAGCCGCCACGGCCGGCAACGAAACCCGCTGCAATGCCGCTGAAACCCTTGACCGCGATGCCACAGGCATCTCGGGCCGCATCGCGGCGGGCGGTACCTGCGATTACACCGTGACTTCTGTTCAGGGGCAGACGCTGACCCTTGTCATGCCGCGCAGCGACGGGTTCCGGGTCGAGATCACGGCGCCCAATGCCGCCACGCTGACGCCGGATCAGCCGCTGACGCTGGCGCAGCCCGGCCCGCAGACGATCCGCGTCACCCGCACAGGGGGCGAGGCCGCCGATTTCGTCGCCCGGCTGCGGCTGGACACGAAGTGATTCCGCGCCGGGGCCTCGCAGGCCCCGGCTTTCCTTGCACCCCGCGGGCGCGCGTCCTACAAGCGGCCAGACTCCACCAACGCAGGGCGCAGCAGGATGCAGGAACCGGCCATCACCCCCGAACTGATCGCGTCGCACGGGCTGAAACCCGACGAATACGACCGCATCCTTGACATCATCGGGCGCGAACCGACGTTCACCGAACTGGGCATCTTTTCCGCGATGTGGAACGAACATTGTTCCTATAAATCGTCCAAGAAATGGCTGCGCACGCTGCACACCACCGGCCCGCAAGTCATCTGCGGCCCCGGCGAGAACGCGGGCGTCGTGGATATCGGCGACGGGCAGGCCGTGGTGTTCAAGATGGAAAGCCACAACCACCCGTCTTATATCGAACCCCATCAGGGCGCGGCCACCGGCGTCGGCGGCATCCTGCGCGACGTGTTCACCATGGGCGCCCGCCCGATCGCCGCGATGGACGCGCTGTCCTTCGGCCGCCCCGAACACCCGAAAACCCCGCATCTGGTCAAGGGCGTGGTCGAAGGCATCGGCGCCTATGGCAACGCCTTCGGCGTCCCGAATGTCGGCGGCGAGGTGCGGTTTCACCGCGCCTATGATGGCAACTGTCTCGTCAACGCCTTTGCGGCGGGACTCGCCGATGCGGACAAGATTTTCTATTCGGCGGCTTCGGGCGTCGGAATGCCGGTGGTGTATCTGGGTGCGAAAACCGGCCGCGACGGCGTCGGCGGCGCCACGATGGCCAGCGCCGAATTTGACGACAGCATCGAGGAAAAACGCCCCACCGTTCAGGTCGGCGACCCGTTCACCGAAAAATGCCTGCTGGAAGCCTGTCTTGAACTGATGGCGACCGATTCCGTCATCTCGATTCAGGACATGGGCGCAGCGGGGCTGACCTGTTCCGCCGTGGAAATGGGCGACAAGGGGGGGTTGGGGATTCAACTGAACCTCGATCACGTTCCACAGCGCGAAACCAACATGACCGCATACGAAATGATGCTGTCGGAATCGCAGGAACGGATGCTGATGGTGCTCAAGCCCGAACGCGAGGCCGAGGCGCGGGCGATCTTTGAAAAATGGGATCTGGATTTCGCCGTGGTCGGCGAAACCATCGTCGAGGATCGTTTTCTGATCCTGCATGGCAATCAGGTCATGGCCGATCTGCCGCTGTCGAAACTGTCGTCCAGCGCGCCGGAATACGACCGGCCCTGGGTCGAAACGCCCCCGGCGGGCGCGATGCCCGCCCTGCCCGCGATCACCCCCATCGCCGCCCTGCGCGCCTTAATCGGCAGCCCCAACTACGCCAGCAAGCACTGGGTCTGGGAACAGTATGACACGCAGGTCGGCGCTGATACGATCCGCCGCCCCGGCATGGGCGCGGGCGTGGTGCGCGTCCACGGCACGGGCAAGGCGCTGGCCTTCACCAGCGACGTGACCCCGCGCTATGTCCGGGCCAACCCGTTCGAGGGCGGCAAGCAGGCCGTGGCCGAAGCCTATCGCAACTTGACCGCCGTGGGCGCGACCCCCCTGGCCACCACCGACAACCTGAACTTCGGCAACCCCGAAAAGCCGGAAATCATGGGTCAGTTCGTCGGCGCGATCAAAGGCATCGGCGAGGCCTGCCGCGCGCTGGATTTCCCCATCGTGTCGGGCAACGTCAGCCTCTATAACGAAACCGACGGCAGGGGCATCCTGCCCACCCCCACCATCGGCGGCGTCGGCCTGATCGAACGGCTGGACGATCTGATCGCCGGTCAGCCGCAGGATGGCGACGTGGC
>JAUNUO010000132.1:0-1265 GCA_030538135.1 Paracoccus sp. (in: a-proteobacteria) | reverse complement strand
CACGCATGACCGTCATCGCGCCCCCCGGCTATGCCGCGATCATCACCGCCGCCGGGCGCGGCACCCGCGCGGGCGGCGATCTGCCGAAACAATGGCAGATGCTGGGCAACCGTCCGGTGCTGGCCCACACGCTGGCCGCCTTTGCCGGGTTCGAACGGGTCATCCTGACCGTCCACCCCGACGACATGCCACGCGCCATCGAACATTTCGGCGGGCGCTGCGTGATCGTCGTGGGGGGCGAGACCCGCGCCGCAAGCATCGCCAATGCGCTGGAAACGCTGGACGACAGCACCACCCATGTGCTGATCCACGACGGCGCGCGCCCCCTGACCCCGGATACCGTGATCCGGGGCGTCATCGACGCGCTGAGCGCAGGCGCCCCCGCCGCCGCACCGGCCCTGCCCGTCTCGGATGCGCTGTGGCGCGGCGAAAACGACATCGTCACCGCCGCCATCCCGCGCGACGGGCTGTTCCGCGCCCAGACTCCGCAGGGCTTCCTGTTTGCCCAAATACGCCATCACTACGCCGATGCCGGCACCGCCGCCGATGATGTGGAACTGGCCCTGCGCGCCGGTATTCCGGTCACGATCACGCCGGGCAGCGAAGATAATCTGAAAATCACCTGGCCCGCCGATTTCGCACGGGCCGAACGGATATTGGGGGCCCCGATGGATATTCGCCTTGGCAATGGTTTCGACGTCCACGCCACTGGGCCGGGCGATCACGTCTGGCTGTGCGGCGTTCAGGTGCCGCACGATCACGGGCTGATCGGCCATTCCGACGCCGATGTGGGGATGCACGCGCTTACCGACGCCATCTACGGCGCACTGGCCGAAGGCGACATCGGCCGCCATTTCCCGCCCTCCGACCCGCAATGGAAGGGTGCCGACAGCGCGATCTTCCTGCGCCACGCCGCCGATCTGGCCCGCACACGCGGGTTCCGCATCGGCAATGCCGATGTGACGCTGATCTGCGAACAGCCCAAGATCACCCCCCACGCCCCCGCCATGATGGCGCGTCTGGCCGAAATCATGGGAGCCGATCCCACCCGCATCAGCGTCAAGGCCACCACATCCGAGCGTCTGGGTTTTACCGGCCGGGGCGAGGGGATCGCCGCCATCGCCACCTGCGCCCTGATCGGAGCCTGACATGGACCGCATCCTGTGCATCTGGTTCGGCGCCGGCCTGCTGCGGCCCGCCCCCGGCACATGGGGATCGGCGGTCGCTGTCGCGCTTGGCCTGCTGATCCACCGCATCGGGCATTT